>NZ_FNTA01000003.1:0-317362 GCF_900105055.1 Amycolatopsis lurida | reverse complement strand
CGCTTTCGAACCGCACCTGTTCCCCGCGTTCGGCTTGCCGCTGACCCTCACCTGAGGACCGATGAGATCCACGTTCCTTCCGCGTCTCAACGGTCGAACCCGAAAACGCGGAAGGAACACCCTCATGAGCCTCCAGAACAAGAACGCGGTCATCTACGGCGCCGGCGGATCGATCGGCGGCGGTGTCGCCAAGGAGTTCGCCGCGCGCGGCGCCCGCGTCTTCCTCACCGGCCGCCACGAACCGGCGCTGACGAAACTCGCCGACGAGATCAAGGAGACCGGGGGACTGGCCGAAGTCGCCGTCGTCGACGGCCTCGACGAAACCGCGGTCGACGAGCACGCGGCGTCCGTCGTGACAAAGGCAGGCAGTATCGACATCTCCCTGAACCTCGTCCCGCGCGGCGACATCCAGGGAATCCCGCTCGTGGAGATGTCGGTCGAGGACTACGTCCGCCCGATCACCACCGGCATCACGACCAACTTCATCACCGCCCGCGCGGCCGCTCGGCACATGATCGCCCAGGGCTCCGGCGTCATCCTCGCCCTCGACAGCGGCTCCGCCCAGGGCAGCCCGATGATGGGCGCGACCGGTTCGATCGACGCCGCGCTGGACACCTACATCCGCAACCTCGCCGTCGAGATCGGACCGCACGGCGTCCGCGCGCTCGGCATCTGGGTCGCGGGGATCCCGGAGACCTTCACCCCCGAGAAGCTCTCGGCCGTGAACAACCAGCTGCCCGCGAGCCCGGAGATGGTGGAAAACGTTCTCAACGGCCTCAAGGAGGCCCGGATGACCAAGCGTTCACCGCGCCTCGCCGAGGTCGCCCGCACACTGGCGTTCCTGGCCTCCGACGACGCCATGGGGATCACCGGCACCTTCGTCAACGTGACCAGCATGTTCCCCAGCTGACCGGAGTTCGGCGAGGACGGCGCGGATCGCCGGGCTCGCCTCGGCGCTGCGGCGCCACGCCGCGTGCACCTCGCGTGTCGGCGGGCGCCGCAATGGCCGGACGACGAGCCCTTCGGCCAAGGGCGGGCGCGCCAGCCGCGGGATCAATGCGAGAACTTCGCCGGAGGCGACCAGCGACAACTGCGTGGAGAAGTCGTCCACCAGATGCCGGACGTCGGGCTCGTCCGGCAGCCCGCCGAACAGGCGCCGGAACCACTGATGGCAGACCGTGCCCGGTGGACTGGTGACCCACGCGTGCCCGGCCAGGTCCACGCCGTCCAGCAGCGATTCGGCTCGCGCCAGTGGATGGGTCCCGGCCATGACGACGTCGCCGAGGTCGGTGTGCACCAGGCGCCGGGCCAGGGCGGGGGAGAGCGGGACGGGCAAACCGTCGGCGTCATGCAGGAGCGCGAGGTCGGCGGTGCCTGCCTCGACGCTGTGCGACGCCTGGTCGGGATCCTGCTCGGTGATGTGCAGCCGGAGATCGGGATAGCGCTCCAGCAGCCGCGGGTGCACAGGGGCGAGGAGCCCGCGGATACCCGTCGAGAACGCGGCCACCCGTAGAACACCGCGAGGCGCGCCCTCCGCCACCGACTGGGCGGCCTCCGCGCAGCGTTCCAGCGCCTGGAACACCTCTAGAGAGGAGTCGACCACGGCTTGACCTGCCGGAGTGAGCACGACCCCGCGCCCAGCCGGAGCGAGCACGGGCATCCCGATCTGACGCTCCAACCGCTTGATCTGCTGCGACACCGCCGACGCCGTGAACCCCAGCTCGTCCGCCGCACGCGCCAGCGTCCCCAAAGCGGCCACCGACCGCAGTGCCCGTAGAGCCCCGACCTCGATCATGAAGCAAGGCTACGCAATATCGGCCAAAAACCGTCGCTGGACCGCAGGTATTGCCGCCGACAGGATCGACCACATGACCGAGACCCTCTTCGGCTCCAACCTCGTCGCCATGGTCACCCCGATGGAACCCGGCGGCGCACTCTGCGAACCCGGCCTCACCGGCCTGGTCGACCACCTGCTGGGCGCCGGCTGCGACGGCATCGTCGTCGGCGGGACCACCGGCGAAGCTCCCACCTTGACCGACGCCGAAGCCACCCGGCTCGTCCACACCGTGGCGACCCGCGTCGAGAACCGGGCACGCGTGATCGCCGGCGTCGGCACCTACGACACCGTCACCTGCATCCGGCGCGCGAAGGAAGCCGAGGCAGCCGGCGCCGACGCGCTCCTGCTCGTCTGCCCCTACTACTCCAAGCCGACGCAGGCCGGGATCGTGGCGCATTGCCTGGCCGTGGCCGACGCCACCGAGCTGTCCGTGATGCTCTACGACGTCCCGGCCCGCACCGGGACGGCCATGGACGCGGCGACCCTCATCGAGCTCGCCCGCCATCCCAGGATCCGCGCCGTGAAGGACGCCAAAGGCGACCTGTTCGAAGCGATGACCGTCATGGCGCGCACCCGGCTGGCCTTCTACTGCGGCATCGACGAACTCAACCTGCCGTACCTCGCCGCGGGCGCCACCGGCCTGGTCAGCGTCGTGGGCAACGCCTACGCCGACCGGAACGCCGAGCTCATCGCCGCCGTACGCGGGGGAGACCTCGACAAGGCGCGGACCCTCAACGCCGCGTTGCTTCCTCTGGCGGACGCTGTCATGCGCACTTCGCAGGGAGCGATCATGGCCAAGGCCGCGCTGGCCGATCTCGGCGTCATCCCGCACGCGACAGTCCGGCTTCCGCTGCTCGAATCACCGCCGGAGCACTTGCGGCGGCTTCGCGCCGCCATGGCGCCTGCGCTGAGTCGGTCAGAGCTCGTGAGTGGTTAGGACGGTTCTAACCGTCCTAACCACTCACGAGATCCCCGAGACGCGGCGAAGCCCCCGCGGAGGGAGGTCGCGGGGGCTTCGCCGTGTTCGTGGTGGGGCTAGCTACTTGTGCCGTGCGTCAGGCGGACCGGGTGGTCCTGCGTCCCTTCAGCTCGGCGAGACGTTCGTTGAGCAGATCTTCGAGCTCCGGGATCGAACGACGTTCCAGGAGCATGTCCCAGTGCGTCCTCGGGGGCTTGACCTTCTTCTGCTCCGGCTGCCCGCCGTCCACGATCTCGGACTCGCTGCCGTGCAGCCTGCACTCCCACACCGAGGGGATCTCGGCGTCGTCGGAGAAGGGCACCTCGAACTCGTGGTTCTTGGGGCAGGCGTAGCGCACGGTGCGCCGAGGCGCGAGGTCGTGGTTGCGGTCGGTCTCGTAGCTGACCGCTCCCAGCCGGCTTCCACGGAGAACACGGTCGGCCATGATGGGGGTCCTTTCAGTCAGCTCCGGGTGGAGCCAGGGTGATGCTCACCCTATGCAACGACATTGAAGGCCAGAGGATTCCCTGGACGGCATGTCCTTGCTCACGATGAGCTGTGTCACCCGGTGGCAACAGCTTCTCCTAGTAGGAGTGGTTTCGCGCTCTGGCGTGACGTCAATACGGCCATCTTGGTGCGGATATCCCCCAGATGGGCTAGTAGTACGCCTGTCACGTCAACCGTAACTGACCGTGTTGGGCCGAGGTAGGCCCCAGGTCGCCCAGTCGAAAGTGGCGACGGCACAATACCTGATAACGGACCGTGTTCGGTTCGCCCTCAGAACGTGATGCCGATGAACTTTCAACGACCATCTGCTCGGTATCCGCCACCACCACGGTGTCCCCAGCCCGCAGCACCTCGCCGTCGGACACCCGCGCGTTGAACCGCCCAGTCTGCCCGCACCAGCACAGCACCTCGACCTGAACCGGCTGCAGCTCGTCCGCCAGTTCGAACAACCGCGCCGCACCCGGGAACAACACACTCCGGAAATCCGTGGCGATCCCGAAGCAGTACACGTCGATCTGGACGTCATCGGCCAGTTCAGCCAGCTGATCCACCTGATCGGGCGACAAGAACTGCGCCTCGTCGACGATCAGGTAGTCCACATGCCGCCCGGCGGCCCACTGCTCACGCACCAGCAACCGCAGATCGGTCTCGTTCCCCACCTCGATCGCCTTGCGCGTCAACCCGATCCGGCTCGTGATCTGCGGCTCCCCGGACCGGTCATGCCGCACCAGCACCATCCCGCGACGACCCTGCCGCGCGTGGTTGTGGTCGATCTGCAACGCCAGCGTCGACTTTCCGCAGTCCATCGGCCCGTAACAGAACTTCAGCTTCCCGACGACCGGCACACCCCGCCGTGAACCCGCCACCGGCACCGACGACAACGCGTCGGTGGGATCCGGGCCACTCTCCTTCAGTACGGTCACGACGCTCGACCCTATCGGCACGCTCCGCCCTCACAGCACCGCCGGTGGTCGGTTGCCCGCCGCCTCGATCGCCCGGCGCACCGGCACCAGCCAAACGAACACGAACCCGAGCACGAAGAAGATCACCAAAGCGATGATCGCGTACCGGAACGAGCCGGTGATCTGCCCGACCGCCGCGAACAACAACGGACCGAGCCACGACGTCCCCCGCTCACCGACCACGTACAGCGAGAAGTACTGCGCGTCCTTCCCCTCCGGGATCATCTGCCCGAACAACGACCGCGACAACGCGTTCGTGCCGCCCAGCACCAGCCCGATCCCGACCGCCACCGCGTAGAACTGCAGCGGCTGGCCGGCCTCGATGAAGAACGCGAAGCACAACACGACCACCCAGGCCACCAGACTGCCCAGAATCGTCTTCTTCGCCCCGATCCGCGCCGCGATCGCGCCGTGGACCATCGCCCCGGCGTACGCCAGGAACTGAATCACCAGGATCGTGACGATGAGCACCTGGGTGCTGTACTTCAACTCGTCCTTGCCGTACTGCGCCGACACCGCCACCACCGTCGTGATCCCGTCGGTGAAGACCAGATAGCTCCCGAGGAACGCCAGCGTCAGGGGATAGGCCCTCGCCTCCTTGATCGTCTGCTTCAGCTCCTTGAACCCGGCCGTCAGCACCGACAGGCCCCGCGCGCTCGACTTCGGCACATGAGTCTGGGGGAGCGCCCGCACCGCCGGGATCGTGAACACCGCCCACCAGATCCCCGACGTCAGGAAGCAGATCTGGATCGCCAGCCCCTCACTCACCCCGAAGAACTCGTGCCCCATGAAGAACCCGAGCTGCATCGCCAGCGCCAGACCACCGCCGAGATACCCGAAAGCCCAGCCCTTCGACGACACCGCGTCCCGCTCATCGGGCTCGGCGATGTCCACCAGGAACGAGTAGTAGACGACCAGCGCACCGCCGTAACCGATGTTGGCCAGGATGAACGTCCAGACCCCGACCTCCCAGTTCGTCCCCGCGATGAAGAACATCGCCGCCGACGCCACCGCGCCCAGGAACGCGAACCCGCCGAGGATCCGCCGCTTGTGCCTGCTCCGATCCGCGATCGCGCCGGCGATCGGCAGCACCAGCACCTGCGTCACCGTCGCGATCGACAGCAGATATCCCCACAGCGAACCCGCGGGGAAGTGGAGCCCGAACAAAGAGACGTCGCAGTTCTGAAGGGTGCTCGAAGCTCCACTCGAATCGGTGCACGCCCTGTCCCCGTTAAGGGTGAAATTCGTCTTCGCGTCCGCCGACGCGATCTCGCTCAAATAGAGCGCTCCGAAGACGGTGATCACCGACGAATAGAACGGCGAATTGGCCCAGTCGTAGAGGTACCAAGCCCGCCACACCCGCTTGCGTTCACGGGTCACGGCCACCGTCATGCACTGCTCCTGAGGTCGAGAACGTCGAGGTCAGCGGGAGACTACTGGTGATCACACCCACCTGTCCGGCACGAGTCCGGACCGTGTTCGTTTCGACGCGGGACGAACCTTTCCCGGGCACCTTCCCGACCATCGTCGGCGTGTCGCTGCCGCGATCCCTGTGTGTTTCGTGTGAGGCTGGTGAGCGATCTGTGACTCTTGTGAAGCACGGGACGGATACTTACTGTTCCGCTCATGAGGACCCATCGCCTTCGCACAGCACACCGCGTAGTGGCGAGAACGCTCCTGCTCGCCCTCGCCGTGACGGGCCTGCAGATCGCCACCACCGGATCCGCCGCCGCGGATCCCCACGGCTCCCACTGGGCCAAGCTCCGCATGTGTGAATCGAGCGGGCGCTACAACATCAACACCGGCAACGGCTACTACGGCGCCTACCAGTTCGACCTGCCCACCTGGCGCAGCGTCGGCGGCCAAGGGCGACCCGACCAGGCCGCCCCCCGCGAGCAGGACTACCGGGCCCTCTACCTCTACCGCATGCGCGGCTGGCAGCCCTGGGAATGCGCCGGCAAACTCGGCTTCCGCAACGACAGCGACGGCCGCAGCAAACGAGTCCCGTCCTACGCCGACTCCGCCTACATCGGCGGGGGAGGACAGCCCGCACCACCGCCTCAACCCAAGCCGAAGCCGACCCCGCCCGCTCCGCCCGGCGGCCCTAAACCCGCCTGGCCTGGCGTCGTCTACGCCTACGGCGACTGCGCGGCACCCCTGAAGCAGTTCCAGCTGCGGATGAACGCCTTCGGCTACGGCTTCACCGGAACAGGCTGCTACTACGACAAGACCCGCGAAGCCGTCCTTGCGCTCCAGCGAGCCAACGGCATCAACGACTCAGGACGGCTCGGCCCCAAGACCTGGGACGCCGCCTGGAACGGCAAGGCGCCCCGCTGAACCCCCGCGTTCAGTCCGCTAAATGCGCTGACAACGCATTTAGCGGACTGAACGCGGATCAGGAAGGCCAAGCGCCGCGCTCCCGAAGCACTTCACGCAGCAGATCCGGCCGGTCCGTCACGATCCCGTGCACCCCCAGATCCAGCAACAGCCGCATCTCCGCCGGATCGTCCACCGTCCATGTGTGCACCTCGAAACCCCCACGCGTCGCCTGCCGCAGGAACGCCCGGTCCACCACCTTCAACCGCCCCTGCCGCACCGGCACCTGAGCCATCGCACCCCGCGACAACGCGCGCAACGACACCAACGGCAAGAACCCGTTCGCCCACATCACCGCCACCGAACGCGGCCCCATCGCGGTCACCAGCTTCGGCCCTGCGAGCTTCCGGATCCGCGCCAGCCGCGCGTCCGAGAACGACGCCGCCGCCACCCGGTCGTAGGCCCCGGTCCGCTCGATCACTCGCACGAAGGGCGCGACCGCCTCGTTCGACTTCACATCGATGTTGAACCGCGCCTCCGGCAACTCCTCGAGGACGTCCTCCAGTCGCGACAACGGCACACGTCCACCGACCTTGACCGTCCGCAACTGAGCCCACGTCTGCCGGGAGATCAACCCCGCGCCGTCCGTGGTCCGGTCCAACGACGCGTCGTGATGAACGACCACCACACCGTCCGACGTCGCGTGCACGTCCGTCTCCAGATAGCGATAACCCTCCGTCACCGCCTGCCGGAAGGCGGGCAACGAATTCTCCAGTCCTTCCAGGTCACCGAGGTGCCAGCCCCGATGGGCGAAAGCACGCGGGAGCGGGTCGGCGAGATACGGGAACAGTGTCGGCACCCCACTAGTGTGCACTTCGGTCGTGGCCCCGGCATGATCGCCGGATGGCCAGCTAGGGTCAGACCCGTGAGGGAAGTGGCCGAACACCCGAAGACGTCCGCCGAAGAGGTGTCCGAGCTACGCCGCGCCGGAGCACCCAAACACTGCGGATGGTGCGGCCGACGGCTCGAACAAGGCGGCAACGTCGGCAGGCGCCGCCGCTACTGCGGGCAATCCTGCCGCCAGCGTGCCTACGAACGCCGCACCGCCCTCCAGCGCAGCGGCCTTCCCGAAGATGCCGTCGTCCTCTCCGACACCGAGATCGCCACTCTGCAGGACAGGCTCTTCCAGCTCCGCTGCGCCGCCGAAGACGTCGTCACCGCGGCCGACGATGGCGCTTCCGTCGCCGAACTCCGTGGCCTCGCGGGCGAAATCGCCCAAGCCGCCAAGGACCTCGAACAACTCCGCTGAGCTACACGATCCCGTCCAGCGCCCGGTACGTCCGGTTGCTCGCGGCCGCCGCACGCTGCTCACGCCCCGTCGCCTCGATGTAGTTCTGACTGGTCGCGAGGCTCGCGTGCCCCAGCAGAGCCATGATCTCCGACGCCGTCGCGCCGTCCTCCGCCAGCCGTGTCGCGAAGGTGTGCCGCAACGCGTGGAGGTTCGCCCCGACCGGTACGCGGTCGTGCAGGCCGGCCCACCGGTAGCAGGACTTGACCAGGTACTCCAGCGCACCGCGGCCGATCGGCTCGCCGGCACGATCCCGGAGGAGGGGAGTGGAGGGCCCGAACCGCTGCTGGGGGAACCGGCGACGGCAGGAGGCCAGATACTCTTCGATGATCTTCTCCATGATCGGCTGCACCGGGATCGACCGGTCGCGGCTTCCCTTGCCATGGACGTGCAGCCGCATCTCGCCCTGACGGCCGACCAGCGACCGCGCGGTCAGTGCCCGCATCTCCGCGGCGCGCAGCCCGGCGACCAGCCCCAGCGCGATCACCAGGACGTCCCGCTCGGGCCACGGATCCCGCGTCCGGCGCGAGCCGTCGGCGGCGGCCGCGAGCAACTGCTCCGGGGTTTCCTCACCCCGCAACGGTTTCGGCGTCAGCGGAGGCGCCTTCGGCCGCGCGACCGCGCCCATCGGATTGCCCGCGAGCAACCCGTCGGACACGCAGAAAGTGAGGAACTGATTCCAGGTCGACCAGGCGCGGAGCACCGAACTCTTCGCGTGGGTGTCCGCGAAGGCACCGAAGGCGTTACGGAGTGCCTGCGCGGTGAGCATCTCGACGGTGAGTTCGTCAGGGGAGCGGCCCAACTCGCGGAGCAGAAGAGCGGTGATGCCGGCGAGGTCGCGGCGGTAGGCGTCGGTGGTGTGAGGAGAATCCTTACGGGGACGACGTGCGGCGAAAAAGGCTTGCTGTGCCTCGGAAACCCTCATGAACATCTTGTACCGCATGGCACCGACAGTCTTACAGTGGGTTATATTCTGTTTCATGCATAATAGTGATTATGCATGAAACAGAGTGACGGATCCGGAAACCCCTCACGGGGGATCTCGGTTCGCTCGCCGCCCTTCGGGCGTCACGACCGGGTCGCTCTTGTGTGTGTTCTGAGCGAATCGGTGCATGCCGCCTGGGCGACGACTGAAGCCCGAGCCGTCGCCCAGGCTGGCTGACTAGCTGGCTCGAAGTGATCCATCCGAGCCGAGTGCCTCCGTTGATCATCTGCAGCCCCCGGAGCCCATATTGATTCGTCACAGTGACGTATTGGGGCTGGGTGATCGGACATCCGTTTCGCGTCCCCGGGGGCGCCTTGGGTCGGCACAGGAGATCCGCGGCCTGGAGGCCCTGGGGGCTGAAGGGAGCCATGCCCGCATCTGACGCGGCGAGGGGCGCCTTCACTGCATGACATGCGGCGAAGGACGCTTTCAGCCCACCCTTGGGGCCCCTCTCGACCAACGTTATCCAGGTCGGCCAAAGTGCCGATAATGTACATTATGTCAAGTAAGTCTCTGCGCAGGTGTCGCGGCCCCTCACCCACAAGCCCCTGATGCGACTCGGCGGCAGTCCTAGGTCGTGATCGGACATCGACAGGTTCACGCCCTGGCGCCTGCCAACTCGTCGGGCGACCTCGGATCCGCTACACCCCCGACCGATCGGCACGAGATACGCAGACTTACCGGTAAAGACCGCTCGCCCGTTGCGATGGAAGCTCCGTAAGTCTAGGCTTACGGTTCGTGGGCACTTACCGAATATCTGACGCCACGTGGAGCGCGTTCGGGGATCCGAGTCGGCGCGCGATCATCGAGTGCCTCGCCGAGCGGCCGCAGTCCGTCCGTGAACTCGCCGACCAGCTGCCCATCAGCCGACCAGCGGTATCCCAGCACCTCAAGGCCCTCAAGGTCGCGGGGCTGGTCACCGACCGCCCTGTCGGTACCAAGCGCATCTACCGGCTCAATGCGACAGCCGTGGGCGCTTTGCGCGATCAGCTCGACACCTACTGGAGCCGCGCGCTGTCCGCCTACAAGGACGCCGTCGAACAACCCGAAGGAGACAAGCAATGACCCAGGCAACGAGCCCGGTGGTCCGCAAGGAGATCGTGGTGAACGCCCCGATCGAACGGGCCTTCATCGTTTTCACCGAGCGGTTCGGCGACTTCAAGCCCCCCGAGCACAATCTCCTTCAGGTCGAGATCGTCGAGACGGTGTTCGAACCCCACGTCGGTGGCCACATTTTCGACCGCGGGGCCGATGGCAGCGAGTGCAGGTGGGCTCGAATTCTCACCTACGATCCCCCGCATCACGTCGTCTTCAGCTGGGACATCAGCCCTCAATGGCAAATTGAACGCGACCACGAGCACACGAGTGAGGTCGAGGTTCGCTTCATCGCCGAAGCCGCGCACCGCACGCGGGTGGAACTCGAACACCGCAAGCTGGACCGCCACGGACCGGACTGGAAAGCCGTCAGCGACGGCGTGGGAGGCGATGCCGGCTGGCCGCTGTACTTGACCCGCTATGCCCAGCTGCTGGCCGGGGTCCGCTGATGGCGACATCGGGGCTTACCGGCGACACGATGTCACCCCCTCGAAAGCCTTTGCAGCGTAAGAGCGATGTGCTCGAGTTGCTGCGTTCGGAAACCACCGCGTGGTTGGCAACGGGCGATACCGACGGCCCACATCTCGTCCCGCTCCTGTTCCACTACAACGGCGAGGTGCTCACCTTCGCGACCTTCGCGAACAGCCGAACGGTGACCAACGTGGCCGCGACCGCACGAGCGCGAGCAGCCATCGGCCAGCACTACGACGTGGTCATGATCGACGGCTCGATGGAGATCATCGAGCCCGACGCGATTGATCCGGCCATCGCCGACCCGTTTGCTTCCCTGCTACGCGGTGGCCCTGACCCGCGGCATACACCCGGATTCGTCTACCTCCAGCTCACTCCGACTCGGGTACAAGCATGGCGCTCGTTCGCCGAGCTCCGTGGCAGGACACTGATGAACTCCGGCCGATGGCTGGTCTGACCGTGGACGCGCGGCCTGGTGTGGTTCGATGCCGTGGTGGTGCCTACTGAAGCCGACCTTGCGGACGCGTTGACCACGGCAACTCGTGCGGCTGTCACTGACCTGTTTCGCGACAACCCCGGCCACACGTTCTACTACCTCACGCTGACCACGCCAGGCGAGGCGTTCGGCCCGGCGCTGTCGGCGTGGTCTCGCGAGGCACTGGCACAGCGAGCGGACGCCGCCGAAGTTCGCTACTCCTACGCGGATTCCCCGTTTTCGATTGTGGGCGAGGAATACCTGACCCCGGTCCGCGAGATGTTCGCCGCCCGGCCGGAGGTGTTCGACATCGCCGACGACGACGCATCAGAGGCGGAGTTCGAGCTTCGGCTGCGCGCGATGGAGACCGCGTTGCGCAGGCTGGCCGACGAAGGGCTGTTCGGTGTCGGCGAGGCTCGCGCGAACGTGCTGGTCCTGGTCGAGGTCGTTCCTGACGATGAGGACAACGTGGCCCGGGCTCGTCGGCTCAACCCACCCGGACCGGCGCTGGATGCTTGGTTGACCTACTGGGCCTGAATCTTGCCGCGAATATCCGACACAGGGTGTCGTGTATTCGGTGGAATGCTCGCGCTTCACCGAATACACGGAGGGCATGCGAAATCTCATGGGGTCTCGACTCAACCCGTACATCAGGTACAACGGGAACGCACGGCAGGCGATGGAGTTCTACCACCAGGTACTCGGCGGCAAGCTGGAGATCGGCACGATCGCGGACTTCGGTTCACCGGACTCCCCTGACGCCGACAAGGTCATGCACGCCGAGCTCGTCACCTCGCACGGATACACGCTGATGGCGTGTGACGTCGATGGCCAGATCGAGGACGTGCCGCACTCCCCTGGCAACAATGTCGCGGTCTACCTAGGTGGCGACGGCGAGCTGCGCGACCATTTCGAGAATTTGTCCGTCGGCGGCACCGTGACCATGCCACTGGAGAAGCAGGTGTGGGGTGACGAGGCCGGCGCGCTCGTGGACAAGTTCGGGATCACCTGGATGGTCAACATCGCGAACGCTGCTTCGGGTCGGGAGGGGCCAGACGCCGGGTGACCCGGTCGAACAGTTCCACCAGTGGCTCGCTGATGTCCCGGCCGAACTCCGTCAGCCCGCAGGGACTGGGCGAGCATCTTCTCGGTGATACCCGCGCGCCGCGGTCGTTCGCCGATTGGGCCGCGAGGAACGTCGCCGCGTTCCGCTGACGGGTTCGCGCTAGGGTCGTCCTTCGAAAGCGAACCTGGGGGTTGCCGAGATGCGTGTCGATCCGTCCAACGAGCGGATGCTGAAGGCGTGGGACGGTGATGACGGCGCTCTTTGGGCGAAGCGTGCGCAGCGGTTCAACGACGGTGTCGCCGCTTATCGCGACACGTTCTTCGCCGCGGCCGGCATCAGACCGACTGACAACGTCCTCGACGTCGGTTGCGGTGCGGGTCAGACGACGCGGGACGCCGCACGGTTCGCCGGCCGCGGTTCCGCGCTGGGTGTCGATCTCTCTGGTGAGATGCTGGCTCTCGCTCGTCGGCTCGCCGGGGAGGAAGGCGTTCCCAATGTCTCTTTCGCACAGGTGGACGCGCAGATCCATCCGTTCGCCGAAGCGCGGTTCGATGTGGTGATCAGCAGGCATGGGTCGATGTTCTTCGGTACTCCCCTGGCTGCGTTCTCCAACTTGGCCAGGGCGACCCGGCCTGGTGGCCGTCTGGTGCTGCTGACGTGGCAACCGTTGCGGCTCAACGAGTGGATCACCACGTTCCGGACGATCTTCGCGGCCGGTCGTGAGGTGCCGTCGTCGGATCTCGCGCTGAGCGACCCGGCCGAGATCGAGAGGTTGCTGGTCTCGGCCGGGTACTCCGAGGTCCGGTGCACCGCGGTGGACAAGCCGATGTACTTCGGTCAGGACGTGGATGATGCGGCCGAGTTCATCGTCGAGCAGCACGGTGGTCGGTTGAGCGATCTGGATGGGGCCACGCGTGCCGCGGCCGTGGCCGCTTTGCGGGCTGATCTCGCCGAGCACCAGACCGACCGAGGTGTTTTCTACGGCTCGGCGGCCTGGCTCGTCGAGGCCCGGCGCCCTTGAGCTACTGCTTGCGGGCGATCAAGTAGGCCTGTGGTGTGCTTTCGAACTCCTCCGACGGTTCGCGGACGAGGGTGGAGAGCATGCTGAACTTCGCCTCCCCCAGCTGCTCGGTGATCTTCTCGGGCGACAGGCGGTAGGCGTCGCAGGAGATGTCGTGCCCGTACGCGTGCTCGATGTGGCGTACTTCGTCGCCGACCTGGAAGGCCACGAGCAGGTGGCCGCCCGGGGCCAGGATCCGGTGGAAGTCGGCGAAGATCTCCGGCAGCCGCTCGCGTGGAGTGTGGATGATCGAGTACCACGCGACGACGCCGGCCAATGTGCCGTCCTCAATGGACAATCCGGGCATCTCTCCGACCTGGAAGTCCAGGTGTGGGTACCACTTCCGGGCGACGGCGACCATTTCCGGCGAGAGGTCGACGCCGTGGACGTCGAGCCCGAGCTGGTGGAGGTACTCGGTGATGCGGCCGGGTCCGCAGCCGATTTCGGCGACACGGCCGCCGCCGGCGGCCTGGACGAGTTCGGCGTAGGCGCCGAGCACCGCTCGGTCCCAGGTGGATCCGGCGAGGTGGTCGCGGAGGAGCTCGGCGTAGTCGGCCGCGACCGTGTCGTAGGCGGTGCGGGTGGTTCGGAGGTAGTCGGTCACGGCGGCGACCTTAGCCGCGGGCACCGACAACAATCGTCGCGTACAGGTCGTCGTCGGTGATCACTTCGGGGGTCAATCCGTTGTGCGCCATGGCTTCTGCGGTGCTCGCGGCCTGGTTTTCGCCGGTTTCGATCAGCAGGTGCCCGCCCGGCGCGAGCCATTGTGGGGCTTCGGCGGCGACGCGGCGGTGGACGTCGACACCGTCGTGCCCGCCGTCGAGGGCGACGCGGGGTTCGTGGTCGCGTGCTTCGGGCGGCATCATCGCGATGGCGTCGGTGGGGACGTACGGGGCGTTGACGACCAGGATGTCGACGCGGCCTCGTAGCGTCGCGGGTAGTGGCGTGTAGAGGTCGCCTTCGAAGACCTCTCCCCTGGCTTGGGCGACGTTGATGCGGGCGCAGCGGACGGCGGCGGGCTCGATGTCGGCCGCGTAGAGCCGGATGTCGCCGAGTTCGGCGGCGATGGCCGCGCCGAGCGCGCCGGTGCCGCAGCAGAGGTCGAGGACGACCGCGCCTGGTGCGGCAAGGGTGGTGGCGTGGCGGACGAGGAGTTCGGAGCGTTGCCGCGGCACGAAGACGCCGGGTTCGACGGTGATGCGCAGGCCGTGGAATTCGGCCCAGCCGAGGATGACTTCGAGCGGTTCGCCGTCGACGCGCCGTTGGACCATGGTGTCGAGTTCGGCCGGGGTGTGGGCTGCGGCGGTGAGGAGCCCGGCTTCGTCTTCGGCGAAGACGCATCCGGCGGCCCGGAGCCTGTCGATGACGGTCACTGGTCTCGCAGTCTGGTGAGGATTCCGTCGAGTGCGTGGCGGACGGTGTCGGGGACGCCGTTCGTGCGCAGGTCGGTGAGGAATTGTTCGTTGAGTCCACCGGGGGTCATGTGTTTGCCGGTGAGGGTTTCGAGGGAGCCGCTCTGCTGGACGAGGGCGTGTCCGAGCTGGCCGAAGATGTGCCGGGTGAAAGTGGTCGCCGTGGTGTCTTCGATGCCTTGGTCGGTCATCCAGGCGGCGATGGTGCCGAGGTAGTCGAGGTGGGCGGCGAAGGTGGCCGTGGCGCCGCTGAAGACGTCGAGGTCCTTCTCGGCGGCGGGGACGACGCTGCCGCCGATGCTGTCGAAGAGCGCTCGGGCTTCAGGGTTGTCGGGGTACATCGCGGTGAGGCTTTGGCGGCGTGCGGCCGGGGGCAGCGGAATGCTCCGGACGACTTCGCGGGCAGGCGCGGCCCAGTCACGCAACCGGTCGAGGGGGACGCCGGCGAGGGCGCTGATCAGGACGTGATCGGGCCGGAAGGTGAGGTCTCGGAGGACTTCCTCGGCGATCGGCGGGCGGACGGCGAGGACGATCGTCGCGGCGCTGTCGAGGACGGCTTGGTTGCTGTCGCGGACTTGGACGTTGGCGAAGCGTGCCGAGAGTTCTTGGCCGACGCTGCGGCTGCGGGGTGAGAGGAAGATCGAGGGCGGGTCGGTGATGTCCTTGCTGAGGCCTTCGACGATGGCGGCGGTGATCTCGCCCGCGCCGACGAATCCGTAGTCCATGGTCAGGCTCCCGTGTGGCCGTCGACGCGTTCGCGGATGAGGTCGGCGTGGCCGTTGTGGCGGGCGTATTCGCCGATCATGTGGAGGTAGAGCATGCGCAGCGAGAACGGGTTCCCGCCGAGGTCGAAGGTGTCGTCGAGGGATCCTTCGGCGGCGGCTTCGTCGGCCAGCCGGATCTCTTCGAGGAGGATGTCGTAGGCCTCTTCGGCTTGGGTGGCGTCGAGGACTTCGAAGTCGTGGTCCTTGCCGAGGGCGGGGTCGTAGAGGGGGTCGATGTCCTGTGCGGCGTAGCGCAGGCGGAACCAGAAGCGTTCGACCTTGGCGAGGTGCCGGATGAGGCCGAGGAGGGTCATGTTCGACGGCGGGACCGACGCCGTGGCGAGCTGTTCTCCGGTGAGGCCGGCGAGTTTGTGGAGGAAGGTGCTGCGGTGCCAGGCCAGCAGGGAGGGCAGGAGGGTTCGTTCGTCGGCGGCGGTGTCGCCGGACGGCCGGGTGACCTCGGGGGCGGTCCATGTCATAGCGGCGATCATGCCATCGGGTGACGTGGGGTTCGGGGTGTGCCCGCTGGGGTGAGCGGCGTCACGTGGAGGCTGCTGAATCCTTTTGCGAGGGTCGCGGCTCTTGTAGGGGCCGGGACAAGCTCGGCGCAGGAGGAGGTTGTCGTGGAGGCCGAGTGGCCGAGGGAGTCGTTGATCGTGGCGGCGCAGGGCGGGGACGCGTCCGCCATCGCGGCTTTGGTCTCGGGTTCCCATCCGCATGTGCAGCGGTTCGCGCGGTCGTTGTGTGCTTCGCCGGAGGACGCGGAGGATTCGGCGCAGGAGGCGCTGATCATCCTGTACCGGAAGATCGGCACGCTGCGTGCCACGGGTGCGCTCGCGTCGTGGATGTTCCGGATCGTGCGCAACGAGTGCCTTCGGCGGGCGCGCCGGGTGGTGCGTGGTGCGGATCCGGCGGATTCCGTCGCGATGGTGTCGGCCGAGGAAGACGCGTTGGATCGGCTGGAGGCGCAGCGGGTGGCGGCGGCGATCGCCGAGTTGCCCGCTGACCAGCGTCGCGTCTTGATCATGCGTGACATCCAGGGCCATTCGGGCCGGGCGGTCACCGACGCGCTCGGTTTGAGCACGGCCGCGATGAAGTCCCGGTTGCACCGTGCGCGGGCGACGGTCCGTGTGCTTCTCGACAACCCTGCTTCCTGACCTTCCGTTGAGGAGTTTTGATGCTCGAAATCGGTTCCACGGTCCCTGACGTCGCGTGGGAGGACACGACAGGGCAGGTCGTGCGGCTTTCGGAGTTCCGCGGTACGGCAAGCGTGCTGATCTATTTCATGCGCTCGACCACGTGTCCTGTGTGCGCCGGCCATGTGAAGGACCTGGCGGCGCGGTCGGAGGAGCTGGCGGCCGCCGGTGTGCGTGTGCTGGTGGCGGTTCCCGAGTGCCGGGTGGAGGCCAAGGCGTGGCGGGCGAAGCGCGGATTGTCGCTCCGGGTGGTCTCGGGCGGGGACGGCACGCCGCATGAGGCGTTCGGGCTGGCGAAAAAGATGCTGCAGCAGTCGGGCAGTGTGCTGATCGACCGGGACGGGGTGGTCCGGTACGCGCACGCGGCGACCATGCCGACCAGTGCCTACGACAAGAAGGGCATCGCCAAAGCGGTGGAGGAGCTCGCCAGGGTGCGTTGACTGAAGGTGTGAATCAGTGCTTCACTTCTTGAGTGCCGTATCGCCGTACACCGAAGGTCCAGGAGCGCCTGGACGCCCAGCGTGACGCCGTCCTCGCCGCCGCCATGGAGCAATTGGCCGAGCGCGGGTACGCGGGCTGCTCGGTGTCGGCGGTCGCCGAACGGGCCGGGGTGGCGGTCGGGAGCGTGTACCGCCACTACCCCACCAAGGCCGCCTTGGTGGTGGAGTTGTTCCGCAAGGTCGTCACGCGTGAGGTCGAGGCTGTGCGCGAGGTGTCGGAGCGGCCCGGCACGCCTGCCGAGCGGGTCGTGGCGGTCTTCGACACCTTCGCGAGCCGGGCGCTGAAGACGCCGCGGATGGCGTACGCGCTGCTGGCCGAGCCCGTCGACGCGCCCATCGAGGCCGAGCGGCTGGTGTTCCGGCGTGCCTTCCGCGACGTCGTGGCCCAGCACGTGGCCGACGGCGTCCGGTCCGGGGTGCTGCCGGCCCAGGACGCGGACGTCACCGCGGCGGCGCTCGTCGGGGCCGCCGCCGAGGTGCTGATCGGCCCGTTGACCACCGGCAGCGCGGACGAGGTGTCCGGGCTGCGCACTTTCGTGTTGCGTTCCTTAAGAGGTTCCGATGCCGAGCACTCATGAGGTCACCAATCAGGTCCCGCCGCTGGCGGACTACGACGTCGCCGCCGATCCGGCCTTGCTGGAGGGGCTGGAGCGGGCGGGCGCCGGGTGGGCGGTGGCCGAGATGCACTCCCTCGGCAGGCTCGCCGGGAGTGAGCACGTTCAGGAGTGGGGCAGGCTGGTCAACGAGAACGAGCCGGTGCTGCGGACGCACGACCGGGTCGGGCACCGGATCGACGAGGTCGAGTTCCACCCGCACTGGCACGATCTCATGGACGTCGCGGTGTCCTATGGGCTGCACGCGGCGCCGTGGCGGGATTCCCGGCCGGGCGCGCACGCGGCGCGGGCGGCGAAGATGTACGTCTGGGGCCAGGTCGACGCGGGGCACACGTGCCCGATTTCGATGACGTACGCGGCGGTCCCGGCGTTGCGGTTCAATCCCGAGCTGTCCGCGCGGTACGAGCCGCTGCTGGCGGCGACGGAGTACGACTTCGGATTGCGTGAGCCGAGTTCCAAGCGTGGGCTCATCGCCGGGATGTCGATGACGGAGAAGCAGGGCGGTTCCGACGTCCGGGCGAACACGACCACGGCGCGGCCGCTCGGTGACGGCAGCTATGTGATCGTCGGGCACAAGTGGTTCACCTCGGCGCCGATGTCGGACATGTTCCTGACGCTGGCGCAGGCGCCGGGCGGGTTGTCGTGTTTCCTGCTCCCCCGGGTCCTGCCGGACGGCACGCGCAACGGGATCCGGTTGCAGCGGCTGAAGGACAAGCTGGGCAACCGGTCCAACGCGTCGTCGGAGATCGAGTACGACGACGCGATCGGCTGGCTGATCGGCGAGGAAGGCCGCGGGGTGCGCACCATCATCGAGATGGTCAACAACACCCGGCTGGACTGCGCGGTCGGGAGCGCGTCGGGCATGCGGTACGGCGCCGTGCGGGCGATCCACCACGCCCGGCATCGGAGCGCGTTCGGGGCGAATCTGGTGGATCAGCCGCTGATGGGCAACGTGCTGGCGGACCTCGTCGTGGAATCCGAGGCGGCGACGACGGTCGGGATGCGGCTCGCGTCGGCGACCGACCGGCCGGAGGACGAGCAGGAGCAGGCGTTCCGTCGGCTGGGGCTGGCGGTGACGAAGTACTGGGTGTGCAAGCGCGGCCCGTCGCACGCGGTGGAGGCGCTGGAATGCCTCGGCGGGAACGGGTACGTCGAGGAGTCGGGGATGCCGCGGCTCTACCGTGAGGCTCCGCTGATGTCGATCTGGGAGGGTTCGGGCAACGTCGCGGCGCTGGACGCGTTGCGGGCGATGGCGAAGCAGCCGGAGTCGGTGGCGGCGTATTTCGCGGAGGTCGAGCAGGCGGCCGGCGCCGACACGCGGCTGGACGACGCGGTGGGCAGGCTGCGCAAGGAACTGACGGATCTGTCGGACATCGAGTACCGGGCGCGGCGGCTGGTCGAGTCGATGGCGCTCGTGCTGCAGGGTTCGTTGCTGGTGCGGCACGGGACCCCGGCGGTGGCCGACGCGTTCTGCGCGTCGAGGCTTGGTGGCGACTGGGGTGTCGCGTTCGGGACACTTCCGTCCGGAGTGGACACGCGGGCGATCATCGCCCGCGCGGAGGTTTGAGATACTCGGAGTGCCGGCCTTCCACGGTGACGGCTCAGTGACCGTGCCCCGATCATGAGGTGCTGGGAAGGCCTGTGAGTCCTTGCCCAAGTCGGCGGTTTCACCGTCGTTTTCTCGCATTTCGGACTCTCGGTGCCCGCATGACCACGTGCTGCGGCGGTCCGCCCGCTTCCCCCGGTCGGACCGCCGCCGAGCACTGCGAACAGCCGCAGGATTGCGGAATTCGGG
Source organism: Amycolatopsis lurida (assembly GCF_900105055.1). NCBI lineage: Bacteria > Bacillati > Actinomycetota > Actinomycetes > Pseudonocardiales > Pseudonocardiaceae > Amycolatopsis > Amycolatopsis lurida. The sequence goes on along the minus strand of NZ_FNTA01000003.1, from coordinate 298,001 downwards.
TGCATGCAAGGGCTCGCGCTTCGGCTACGTTCGTCGGTCATGGTCGATCGCCGAAGATGCCTGGCCCTGGTCCCCTTGGCGCTGTTCGCCGCCGGTTGCGCGGCGCCGGAGCCGACGCCGATCTTCGCCGCGACGAGTTCGAGGCCTTCGGTGGGGAGCGGGCCGATGATGGAGGCGGCGGCCCCGTCCGGAACGCCGTTCATCGCGGTGGACGGGCGGAATCTGAAGGCCTGCTCGGACGGGGAGTGTGAGGTGCTGGTCCGGACCGGCGACCAGATCCCCAACGACGGTGGCGCCGGCCCGCTCGCGGTCACGGTCCAGGCCGGGAAGGTGGGTCTCGCCCCGGCTTCCGGCGGGATGGGCGGGGCGGTGTCGGGCCCGCCGGGGATGGTGCACCAGATCAACCGGCAGGCGATCGCCGTGGTCGCGGTGCAGGGTGACGAGGGGATCGTCCGGCTCGACCGGAAATAGTCCTGTACCTACTAGTATGTACGGCATGCATGCGATGCAGTACGAGATCACCCTCCCCGCCGACTACGACATGGGCGTCATCCGCGAACGCGTCGCCACGCGCGGACATCTGCTCGACGACTTCGGCGGCCTGGGGCTGAAGGTCTACGGGATCCGTGAGCGCGGCGTCGACGGCTCGACGCTGAACCAGTACTCGCCCTTCTACCTGTGGCACGACGAGGCCGGGATGAACGCCTTCCTGTTCGGCGGCCCGTTCAGCGGCATCGTCGAATCCTTCGGGCGTCCCGCCGTGCAGCACTGGACCGTGCTCGGTTTCGAGGAGGGACCCGCGTTCGGCACTCCTCCGGTCGCAGCGGGAAAGCACGTCGTGCGAATCCCCGACGAGACCGACCCGGTCGTGTTCCTCGGCGAGGCTCTCGACGAACTTCGCGAACACCTGCGCCAAGACGGCGCGCATTCGGGCGCGCTCGCCGTCGACCCGCGGACCTGGCAGGTCATCCGCTACAGCCTGTGGACCGGTGAGGCGCCGGAGTCGGACGAGATCCGGTACCAGATCCTCCACCTGTCCTCGCCGCACCTGGATCAGCTGCGGCGAGGACGGCAGTGGGATCAGCCGAGCAACGCGGCGAACAGCGCGCCGGGATCGGCTTCGGGCGGACCAGCGGGCCACTGATCCCGGTACGGATACCAGAGCCCGTCCTTGCCCAGCCGCACCTGCACGCCGGTGCCGTGGACGGTGCAGTGGTTGCGTTCGACGTCCAGCCCCTGGCCGGGGTCGTCCACGACCTCGGCCAGGGCGGCCCGTGCCCGGCCCATCGCCTGCGGCGGCGGGGTCCACGCGGTCTCCAGGACGTCGAGGCCGGCCCGGCCACCGTGCCGCCAGGCCTGCACCGCGCGATCGAAGTCCTCGCCGTTCTCGGCCGGGCGCAGCCTGTCGGCGGCCTCCGGACGCGTCGCGGCCAGGCGGACGGCGTCCTGTTTGCGGGTGAACTTCGGTTGCGACGTCAGCAGCGCACCGGCCGTCTGGCTCGCGTTGGCGATCAGCAGGGCGAAGGCCTCGGCCGGGATATCGGGCGCGCCCGGCACGGTCGGGCCTCCGGTGGGCGCGAACCCGTCGAGATCCGGCAACGGACCCGGCTCGTCGGCGTACGCGCGCTCGGCCGGGACTTCGTCGTCCCCCGTCCGCACGAACCGAGGCGCGTTGCGCCGCTGCAATTCGTCGAGCAGTTCCCGCTCCCCCTTGCCCCGCATCAGCAGCAGCACGAAGGGATCCGCGTCGAGCAGCCACGAGGCCTGGAACGACAGCGCCGCGGCGTGACGGCACGGCAACTCCCAGCCGGGGCAGTCACAGTCGGGATCGAGGTCACCGATCCCGGGCAGCAGATGCACCCCGGCGTCGTCGGCGGCCTCGACGAGGTCGTGCGGCATGTCCCGGTCCAGCAACGCGGCGAGATGTCCGGCACGCGAGGCGACCCGGTCGAGGAACCGGTCCCACTCGTCGCCGGTCAGCTCCGCGAGACGGACCTCGGTGCGGTACTGGCCCTCCTGGTCGTCGACCACGGCGGCGATCCGCCCCGGGCTGACCGTGATCGGACCGACCCGGCCCGCCGCGGCGTACTTGCGGCCTTGTTTGAGCTGGCGCAGATCCAGCGCGGTGTCCTCCATCGCGCTGATCCACGCGCGGCCCCACCACGAGCGGGCGAACTGGCCGCGGCCGCCTTGGGCGCCGAAAGCGGGGAAACCGCGGACGCGGTCGTCTGGCGTGCTCATCGGCGGCTCCTCAACTCGACCAGATCGGCCAGCTCGGCGTCGGACAGTTCGGTCAGCGCGGCCTCGCCGCCGGCGAGCACCGCGTCGGCGAGCGCACGCTTCTCCCGCAGCATCGCCGCGATCCGGTCCTCGACCGTGCCCTCGGCGATGAGCCGGTGCACCTGCACCGGCCTGGTCTGCCCGATGCGGTAAGCGCGGTCGGTCGCCTGGTCCTCCACCGCGGGGTTCCACCAGCGGTCGTAGTGCACGACGTGATCGGCGCGGGTCAGGTTGAGCCCGGTCCCCGCCGCCTTGAGCGACAACAGGAACACCGGCACCTCACCGGCCTGGAACCGGCGCACGAGCTCTTCACGTTTGGGCACCGGGGTGCCGCCGTGCAGCAACTGCGTACCGATCCCACGCTGCGCGAGATGCCGTTCCAGCAGCCGCGCCATGGCCACGTACTGGGTGAACACCAGCACCGATCCGTCCTCGGCGAGGATCGTGCCCAGGAGCTCGTCGAGCAGTTCCAGCTTGCCCGACCGCCCGTCCAGCACCGCTTCCGACGGCTCCTTGAGGTACTGCGCGGGATGGTTGCAGATCTGCTTGAGCCCGGTGAGCAGCTTGACGATCCGGCCCCGGCGCGCGATGCCCTCACTGCCGGCGATCTCGGCCATCAGTTCGCGCACCGTCGCCTCGTACAGGGCCGCCTGCTCGGCGGTAAGCGTCACCGGCCGGTCGGTCTCGGTCTTGGGCGGCAGCTCCGGCGCGATCCCCGGATCGGACTTTCGGCGGCGCAACAGGAACGGGCGGACCAGCCGGGACAGGCTTTCCGCGGCTTCGGGGTCCTTTCCGGACTCGACCGGTTTCGCCCACACCCGGCGGAAGTCGGCCATGGTCCCGAGCAGCCCTGGTGTCGTCCAGTCCAGGATCGCCCACAACTCGGCGAGGTTGTTCTCCACCGGGGTGCCCGTCAACGCCACCCGCGCCGACGACGTCAGCGTCCGCAACGCCTTCGCCGTGCCCGAGCGGTGGTTCTTGACGTGCTGGGCCTCGTCGGCGACCAGCAGTCCCCAATGGACACTCCCCAGCGGTGCCGGGTCGGCACGGAGGGTGCCGTAGGTCGTGAGCACGAACCCTCCGTCGAGATCGTCGAGCGAGCGCTCGGTGCCATGGAACCGGCGCACCGGAACGCCGGGGGCGAACCGCGTGATCTCGCGTTCCCAGTTCCCCAGCAGCGAAGCCGGGCAGACGACCAGCGTCGGACCGTCCGCACGATGCAGGTGCAGCGAGATCAGCGTGATCGTCTTGCCCAGCCCCATGTCGTCGGCGAGACAGCCACCGAGCCCGATCGAGGTCATGGCGGTGAGCCACTGCAGGCCGCGCATTTGGTAATCGCGCAAGGTCGCGGCCAGCCCCGGCGGCGGTGCCTGCGGCTCCGGTGGCGCGAGCAGCCGTTCCCGCAACGCGGCGAGCCAGCCGTCGGTGAGGACGTCGACGCGTTCACCGTCGACCTCGGCCGTCCCGCTCAGGGCGGCGCCGAGCGCGTCGATCGGCGTGAGCGGCTTCAACGCGCGATCCCGCGCCTTCGCCGCCAGCGCCGGATCGACGAGCACCCACTGATCCCGCAACCGCACGACGGGACGGTGCGCTTCGGCCAGCGCGTCCATCTCGGCCGCGGTGAGCGGTGCGCCACCGAGGGCCAGCTGCCAGTCGAACTGCAGCAACGTGCCGCCTGCGAAGAACGACGGAAGGTCGGCAGGCGGCGCGGCACCACCACCGACGACGGCCTTCGCGCTCAGATCACGGACGAGATCGGCCGGCCAGTGCACGTCGATACCAGCCGTGGCCAGCAGAGGCGCGGCCGTGGTGAGCAGCTCGGTGATGTCGGTGTCACCGAGCCCGACCTCATCGGGCACTGCGGCGCTGAGCAGGGGCTCCAGCGGTGGCCACAGCTGGGCTGCGCGGCGCAGTGCCAACATGACGTCGATCCGCGCTCGCGGGCCGAACCGGTCGTCACCCGCCCAGAGCGCGGCGGCGTCGATCAGGACGCCAGGGTCGGCCAGACTGTGCACCTGGACGACGCCGCTGAAACGCCCGGTCGTGAAGTCGTCGCCCGGTGCCTCGATGCGCACCGAGACCCGGACACCGGAGTCCAGCCCTGCCGCGACCTCGGCCGCCCAGTCCCGCAACTGCGGGACACGATGCGCGGGCGCGGCGGCGAACGCCTTGACGCCCGCCGCCTGCGCGGCCGCGGGCGTGCGGGGAAGGGTGTCGGCCACGGCGTCGAGGAACGCGCGCAGCAGCGGATAACGCGCGGGGAGCAGGTTTCCCTCGCCCGGGATCGCTCGGGCCCGCGCCGGCATAGCTTCGGACAGTTCGCGCAGCCAAGTGGCGTCGGCGGGTTCCAGCGGGCCCGCGCGCCAGGCGTCCACATCGGACTCCGTGAGCCCGGGAAGCAGCCTGCCCGCCTCGGCGAGTTTCAACGCCGCCGTGGCCGCGGTGCTCCAGAAACGCGCGGAGGGATCGTCGCTCTCACGAAGCCGCAGCAGCGCGGGGAGCGCCTCGATCATCGGCAGCCGTACGCACGGCACCGTGGTGACCTCGGGGAGGGCGACTGTCACCTCCCCGGTCCCCGGCGTGTTCCCCTCGGCGTTCCAGAAGACGAATCCGCTGGTCCGAGGGGGATTCTTCGGTTCGAAAACGACACTGCCGAAACCGTCGTGAGACGCCACTCAACCCCAATCTCTGTACGGTGTACAGTTCAGGATAACACAACTCTGTACACTGTAGAGAGAACGTGATGACAGACGCGGACCACACCGGCACGGGCGATCCACGGCGGACCATCGAACTGCTCTGGGGTGTGCGCGAGAAGCCCCGTCGCGGCCCCAAGCCGAAGCTGACCGTCGAGGAGATCGTCACCGCCTCGATCGAGCTGGCCGACGCCGAGGGCATCAGCGCGCTGTCGGTGCGCCGGGGCGCGGAGAGGCTCGGCGTCTCCCCCATGACGATCTACACCTACATCCCCGGCCGCGCCGAACTGCTCGACCTGATGATCGACCGGGTCCACGGCGAACTGGCCGATCCGCCGGAGAGTCACGACTGGCGGGTCACCATGACGATTCTCGCCGAGGACGCGTGGGAGATGTACCACCGGCATCCGTGGATGCTGCAGCTCACCACCGGCCGTCTCCCGCTCGGCCCGCACACCTTCGCCAAACACGAACGCGAACTCAGGGCCGTCGACGCGATCGGTCTCACCGATCTGGAAATGGACGCCGTCGTCGCCATGGTCAACGGATTCGTCCAGGGCATCGCCCGCGGTTCGGTCGAATCGGCGAGTCTCGTACGGCGATCCGGGCTGACGGACATGGAGTGGTGGACGGCCAGCGCGCCCGTGCTCGCGGAGATCCCGGAGGCGGACGTCGGACTGTTCCCGCTGGCGGCGCGGATCGGACAGGCCGCCGGGGAGACGCACGGTGCGGCGAGCGCGCCACTGCACACCTTCCGGTTCGGGTTGGCGCGGATCCTGGACGGGGTCGAACAGCTGGTGAACGGCGGCTCCGGCGCCTCGGGGGCCGAGCTGCCGTCGTGAGTGGTGCCGGCGGTCGGTGGCGGGGTGAAAGCTCCCTTCGCCGCGTCCAATGCGGTGAACGGAGCCTTCACCCACCGACCACCGGCACCACTCACGACACGTATGCCCTCAGCGGCAACCCCGGGAAGACAGGCATTTCACCCCGCGAAAGTGTCCGATGTGGACCGCGGTACAGCCGTCACTTGCCGCGTCGCCGCAGTGAGCGGTAGACCAGCCACAGCGCCAGCGCCACCGGGGTCAGGACCACCGTGAACAGGATCCCGCCGAACATCCCGTAGCCGTGCGGATCAAAGGACAAGCCGGTCGCACTGAGCACCACGCGGCCGATGAGCAGCACGATCACCGCGGCGACGCAGACGAACGCGCCGAGCACGACGCGTCGTAACACCGTCCGCGATGTGCTCTCCATGTCGGTCACTTCGGGTCGGGAGTGCAGATGGTCAGGAACGACTTCCGGTTCTCGCGCTGGACGGCCACCGCATCCATCCAGCCGCTCCGGCCGAACAGGTAGCTGCCGGACGGGTGCTGGGCCGACTCGCGCAGCACCTGGGCGACGTCGGCCTTGGCGCCGTTCGCTTTCGGGCCGTCGACGGCGACGCTGACCGAGCCCGCCTTGGTCCAGTCGTACCCTCCGGGCAGCGGTGTCCGCACCTGGAGCGGGCTCTCGGTGTCCGGAAAGGACACGCCGAGCAGGTCCAGGTGCTCGACCCGCACTCCCGGCCGCGGCGCGGCCCAGACCTGTTCCGTGCTCGCCTGGGTGCCCGAGTCGAACGTCAGCCTCAAGCCGGTGACGCCCTCGCACGGGGTGCCCGTCCACAGTTTCAGGACGCCGTCGTCGACCCGGAATCCGGCCTCCGGTGGCAGTGACGGTGCGAACTGCGCCTTGGTGTCGCACGCCGCGGTCACCGCCACCACGAACAAGGCGGCGCAGGCGACGCGTGAACCCCTAGTGATATCCGCCATCGGTCAGTCCCGCGTCTTCCTCGGTTTCGTTGCCGCCGGTGACCTGCTCCCACGCGTAGGAGGCGAGGAAGCCGGCATAGCCTTCGCGCGCCCATTGCTGGGAGTGGCGCTCCTCGTGGTGCAGCAACCGGTCCAGGTCGAGCGAACCCTGGGACGCGCCGTTGTCGTCCTCGTACCAGGCGTGGCCCGACTTCACGACCTCTCGCAGTTGCTGCGCCGGATCCTTCGCGTCGTCGATGTTCAGCATGAACGTGTCGCCCCAGGCCGTTCCGCCCTGCTGGCTGAACTGGTCCTGGATGAGGTTCCCGCCCAGGCCCATCATCATGCCGTTGGGGGTGGTCACCAGCCGCCCGCCGTTGCCGTGCACGAAGCCCACGTCGTCGTCGTAGCTCCAGGAGTTCTCCCGTTGCCGGTCGGTGATCCGCCGCAGTTCCTCGGATCCGTACGGGGTCGGGGCGAAGTCGGTCTTCTCGCCTTCGGTTCCGTAGTCGGTGCCCGCGTTCAGGAGGTAGGTCATCCGGACCGCCTTGGCGGCGTCGTCCCCGCTGATGTCGGTCGGCATCAGGAAGTACGACTTGAAGGTCCCGTCGCCGTCTTCGTCCTCGCGGATCTCTTCCATACCGTCGAGGACCTTGAAGTCCTCGGGCGTGATGTCGTGTTCGTCGGCGATCTTCTTGATGGTGTCGATCGATACGCCCCGGCGTACGGCGTTCTCGAGCCACTGCCGGTAGTGCCCGGACGCGGGTGGCCCGGTCAGCAGCCCCGCCTCGCGCAGGGACTGCTCCATCTCGATCACCTTGGCGTCGATCTCCCCGCTCTTCTTGGCTCCCGCGAGGGTGGTCGCTCCGTCGTCGCTGACCTTGCCGTCCTGCGCGAGCCGCATCACGCGGGCGAGGGCGGCGTCGATGTTGTTCGCCGCCGTGAGGATCGCCTTGGTTTCCTGCTCCAGCTGCTTCTTGATGGTTTCGCGGTGCCGCCGGGACTCGGCGTACTCTTCGGCCTCGAACCGCGATTTGGGGGGTGGGTCGGCGGGCTTGTCGTCCACGAGCGCCCCGTCGGCGGCGATGCGGAACTGGTAGGTGTGGGCGAGGGAGTCGTTGTTGGCGACCCTGCTCTTGAGCGCGGTCACCTCGTCCGACGCGTTCTGCAGGGCGGTTTCGACGGCGGACAGCTCCGCGACCAGGACCTCGGCCTTGTTCCGCGTGTCGCCCAGCGAACCGCGTGCGCGCTCACCGGCCGGGCCGCGCCAATCGGGCAGTTTCCGGGCGTCGTCGAGTTCGTCCTGCAACCCGATGAGCTTGTCCCGCCGCCCAGCCAGGTTGGTCGCCGTCGCGTCGAGCGCCTCGGCGTCCCATTTGCGGACGTCGTCGTAGCCGATCGTCATCCTCCGAAAGCCTCCTTCGCGGAGTTCTCGTTTTCGGAGTAGGTGTTCGCGGCCTTCGTGATCGAGTCGCTCCAGCCGTCGATCTCGCCGGCCCACCCCTTCGCACGCTCGGTGAACGTCGACGCCAGCGCGGGCGCGTTCTTCGCGGCCTCACCGCCGGGCAGCGCTGTCGCGATCGCCTCCACGCCGTTGCCCGGTTCCACGACTCTGGCCTGGTCCGCGGCGGATCCCGCCGCCTTGGCCGCGTTCCGCAGCTGACCGATCTGGACCTCGTACCCGCTCACAGCCGGTGGACTCTACTTGAGCTCGGGGGCCTCCACAGGCGATTCGGGCGATTCTTCGACGATCGGAGGACGGGCGAGTTCGGCCAGTTGCCGGACGACGTCGTCGTATCGCGCCTGGTCCGCGACGGCACGGGCCTGTGCGCGCTCCAGTTCTTCGGCCAGGGTCGTCGCCCGGGCTTCGGCGAGGCTCCGGGCTGTGTGCTCCTGAGCGAGTTCGGCTCGGACCCGGTCCAGGTCTCCGCGCAGAGCGGCCGATTCCGCCCGCGCGGCGGCACAGTCCTTTTCGGACACTGTCGCCCTGGCCTTCACCTCGTCGAGCCGGTCCAGCAGCGCTTCGAGTTCCGCGACCGCCCTGGCCAGCGCCGTGTCCCGCTCGCCAAGCTCCGCCGCCAGCCGGGTCTTCTCCTCTCGGACGGCGGCGAAGTCCTCGCGCAGCGTCCGGAGATCGGAGACCAGCGCGTCTCGGGCGCGTTCGGCCGCGACGGTCGCGGCTTCCGCGGCGCCCCGGGCCCGTTCGTGGGCGGCGACTTCGGCCCACGAACGCTGGCGGGTCTCCTCGGCGTCCTTCAGGGCCTGTTCAGCGGCGCGTTCCGCTTTGGCCTTGGCCATCTTGTCGTCTCGGGACGCGGCCAGCGCGGTCGCGCGCGCGGTGTCGGCCTTCGCCGCCGCCTGTTGTGCGTCCTCGGCCTCGCGCCGGGCCGCGGCCGCGTCGGTTTCCGCTTCGGTGACCCGGCCCAGGGCAGCGTCGGCGGCGTTGTCGAATCGCGAGCGCATGGCGTCCAGCAGTTCCACGAGCGACGCCGCGGCCGGGGTGAACTCGTCGGCGATCCGGCGGACCTCCAGCAGCGGATCGGCCACGCTCGCCACGGCGGCCGCCCGCCGGGCACGCGACGCGGCGTCGGCGTGGGTCTTGCTGCAGTAGGCCGAAGGCCTGCCGCCCTTGCGTTTCCCGTCGGCGTCCACCGCGGGCGGGGGCAAGGGATTCTCGCAGCCTTCCAGCGCGCACAGCCGGACCTCGTCGGCGTCCGTATCGATCACCGCAGCAGGGTAGCGCTGCCCGCCCGTGCGAAAAGCGAGGCAACGCCGGTATGACCGCCGATAGGGTCGATCGCATGCGTGTCCTGTTCACCTTCGCCGGCGGCAACGGTCACTTCCGGCCGCTGCTCCCCCTTGCCCGCGCGCTCGCCGACGCGGGCCACGAGATCGCGTTCACCGGCGAGCCGTTCATGGTCCCGATCGTCGAGGCGACGGGATTCGCCGCGTTCCCATCGGGGCCCAACCTCGGCAGCGACGGCCGCCGTCGCCCGTTGCTGCCCGTCGACAGGGACCGGGAGGACGCCGACCTCCGTGACGGGTTCGTCCGTCGCACCGCACCCTTACGCGCGAAAGACGTCTTGACCCTCTGCGAGGACTGGACGCCGGATCTGCTGGTCTGCGACGAAGCCGATCACGGCGCGATGATCGCGGCCGAACAGCTCGGTCTCCCCCACGCGACCGTCCTGGTCATGGCGGCGGGTGTCCTCATCCGTCCCGAACTGGTCGACGACGCGCTCAACGGGGTCCGAGCCGCTCATGGGCTTCCCCCACAGCGGAACCTCGAAATGGCCTACCGCCATCTCGTGCTCTCACCGTTCCCCGCAAGCTTCCGCGATCCACGGTTCCCCTTGCCGCCGACCGCACAGTCGTTCCACGATCCCGTTCCCGGCCGTGGACCGGTGCCGGACTGGCATGTCGAGGGCCGCCCGACGGTCTACTTCACCCTCGGCACGATCTTCAACACCGAATCCGGCGACCTGTTCACCCGGGTACTGGCCGGGCTGAAGGACGTCGACGCGACGTGTGTGGTGACCGTCGGAAACCTCATCGACCCCGCCGAGTTCGGCCCTCAACCGGAGCACATCCACCTCACGAGGTACCTGCCGCAGGACGACGTCCTCCCGTACTGCGACGCGGCCCTCACCCACGGCGGTTCGGGCAGCCTGCTGGGCGCGATCGCGCATGGGCTGCCGATGGTGCTGCTTCCGATGGGCGCCGACCAGCCCCACAACGGTGACCGGGTCACCGAACTCGGACTCGGCACCGTTCTCGACGTCGTCGAAGCCACGCCGGACGACATCCGCGACGCCGTGACCAGGGTGCTGCGGGAACCGTCCTACCGGGAGGCGGCCGCGCGGTTGCGCGACGAGATCACCGCGTACCCGCCACCGGAGAAGACCGTCCCGCTCCTGGAAGGGCTGCTCCGGTGACGACCGACCTGGACACCGCGATCACCCGAGCGTTCCGCGAAGAGTCCGGGCAGGTGATCGCCACCCTGATCCGGGTCACCGGGGACTGGGATCTGGCCGAGGAATGCCTCCAGGAAGCGTTCGCGCTCGCGCTGCGCACCTGGCCCCGCGACGGTGTCCCGGCGAAACCCGGGGCCTGGCTGACCACGGCCGCACGCAACCGGGCCACCGACCGGATCCGGCGTGAGGCGGTCGGTGCGGCGAAACTGCGGGAAGCGGCCGCGCTGGACGTCCCCGCCGAGCCGGATCAGGACGAGAGCGGCGTCCACGACGACAGGCTCCGGCTGATCTTCACCTGCTGCCACCCCGCACTGTCACTGGAAGGCCAGGTCGCGCTCGCACTGCGGACCTTGGCCGGGCTCAGCACAGCCGAGATCGCCCGCGCGTTCCTCGTCTCCGAGGCGACGATGTCGCAGCGTCTGGTCCGGGTGAAACGGAAGATCCGCACCGCGGGCATCCCGTACCGGGTGCCACCGGCGGAGCTGCTGCCCGAACGTACGGCCGCGGTGCTGGGGATGCTGTATCTGCTGTTCAACGAGGGCTACTCGGCCAGCGCGGGCACCGATCTGCTCCGGCCCGACCTGTCCGCGGAAGCCATCCGGCTCGCCCGGATCCTCGCCGACCTGATGCCCGGTGAACCGGAGGTCCTCGGGCTGCTGTCCTTGGTGCTTCTGCACGACGCCCGGCGTTCCACCCGGGTCGACGGTGACGGCGCCCTCGTCTCACTCGAAGACCAGGACCGCGGCCGCTGGAACACCGCCGAGATCGCCGAAGGCACCGGACTGCTGGAGTCCGCGCTCCGCCGCGGCGTCCCCGGGCAGTACCAGATCCAGGCCGCCATCGCGGCCTGCCACGCGACGGCGGCCCACGCGGCCGAGACCGATTGGGCGCAGATCGCCGCCCTCTACGGGGAGTTGCTGCGTTTCGTGCCCTCGCCGGTCGTCGAGCTGAACCGCGCCGTCGCCGTCGCCATGGCCGAAGGTCCCGAAGCCGGGCTCGTGCTGGTCGACAAGCTCGCCGGCAGCCTTCCGGGCTACCACCTGCTTCCCGCGACCCGTGCGGACCTGCTGCGGCGCCTCGGCCGCATCGAGGAGGCCGCCGGCGCCTACCGCGAGGCGCTCACGCTCGCCGGTACCGAAGCCGAGCGTGCCTACCTGTCGGGAAAACTCGCCGAAATCTCCTGACGCCGGGTTGTCTGTCTCCGGTGACGCCGTTCGTCGGTCGGGTGACAAGTCCCGACAGAGCAAGGGGGTCATCCGATGGCCGTTCTCGACGTTCCCGGCGCCCGGCTCCACCACACCGTCACCGGCAGTGGTCCGGCGCTGCTGTGCATCCCCGGTGGCGCGGCCGATTCCGGAATGTTCGCGCCGATCGCGAGCCTGCTCGCGGAGCACCACACGGTGATCACCTACGACCCGCGCGGAATCTCCCGCAGCACCCTCGACGATCCCGACGAGGAGCAGCGGATCGAGGTCCACGCCGACGACGCGCTCCGCCTGCTCGACAGCGTGAGCGAGGAACCCGCGGCGATCTTCGCGTCCAGCGGCGGCTGCATGCAGGCTTTCGAGCTCGTCGCCCGCCATCCCGGGCGGGTACGGACGCTCCTGGCGCACGAACCGCCGCTGACCAGCCTGCTGGACGAGCAGCCTGACGTCGATCCCGGTGAGCTGCTGCGCATCCACCGCGAGCACGGCATCGAGGCGGCGATGGCGAAGTTCATGGCGGAGGCCGGTTTCGAGGCGGGCGAAGGTGCCCTCCCACCGGGGATGCGGAAGAACATGGAGTTCTTCGTCGTGCACCTGATGACGATGATCGGGAACTACACCCCGGACTACGCGGCCCTGAAGGCGTCGGGGACCCGGATCGTCGTCGGTGTCGGCAAGGAAGCGGCCGGGCAGCCCGCACACGAGGCGGCGGTGCTCGCCGCCGGCCGTCTCGGGCTGGATCCGACCTACTTCCCCGGCGACCACGGTGGTTTCGCCTCCGAAGCCACTACGTTCGCCCCGCTGCTCCGGGAGATTCTCGGAGCCTGACCGCGTCAGGCGCGGACGTGCACGATCAGCCCGCCCACCAGAGCACCGAAGCCACCGATCGCGGCCAAGGTCCGGACCAGGTTCCACCGCTCCCAGACACCCTCGAACTTCGCCCGCAGCGCCTCGAAGTCGGTTTTGTCGCCGTCGAAACCGGCTTCGAGCGCGTTGTTCAACGGCACGTTGATCGCCATCGTCACGATCAGCATCACCAGCAGCAGCACGAACCCCGCGATGAGCCACGGCAACGCGGACCGCAGTTCCGACCGGAAGTGCAGTACCGACGCCACCGCGGCGAGCAAGGGCGCGCCGCCGAAGCTGATCGCGAACCAGCCGTTGAGGATGGCGATGTTGATCTCCCGCATCCCGGTCACATAGGTCCGGGCGTCGGCCCGGCCCAGCCCCGGCATGACCGAGCACGTGTAGGCGTAGAACAAGCCCGCGATCAACCCCGCCGTGATGACGGCCGCGATCAGGACGATCTCGCTCAGCGTCGCCATTCCTGTCGCCTCCCTTCCGATTCCCGCTCGTTTCACTGATTCCAGACCCCGGTGGCCGCTGCCTTCGCGGCGTACTCGGAGAAGTCCCTCGCGGGCCTGCCCAGCACCTTCTCGACGTCACCGGTGAGAGATTCGTTCCGGCCGTCGAGGACTCTGCTGAACAGGTCGGTCAGGCCCTCGATCTCTTCCTCCGGCACACCCTGCTCGGCCGCTCCCGCGGCGAACTCCGCCGGGGAAACCGGAACGTACTGGATCTCCCGCCCCGAAGCCTTGCCGATTTCCGCCGCCGCGTCCGCGAAACCCAGCAACCGGGGCCCGGTCAGCTCGTACACCTCGCCGTCGTGCCCGTCGGTGGTCAGCGCGGTCACCACGACGTCGACGATGTCCTCGACGTCGATGAATGGCTCGGTCACCTGCCCGGCGGGCAGCACGATCTCCCCGGCGAGCACCGGTTCCAGCAGGAAGTGCTCGCTGAAGTTCTGCGCGAACCAGCTGGCCCGCACGACCGTCCACTCGGCACCGGAGTCCCGCACTCCCTGTTCGCTGACCACGGCCTCCTCCTCACCGCGGCCGGATAGCAGGACCAGCCGCCGGACGCCGTGTTCGACGGCCAGCTTCGAGAAGTCGCGGATCGCTTCGGCGGCACCGGGGAAGGCGAGGTCGGGGTAGTAGGTCAGGTAAGCCGCGCCGACTCCGGTGACGGCCGCGGTCCAGGTCGAGCGGTCGTTCCAGTCGAAGCCGGGACGCGACGCCTTGCGGACCTCGATGCCCCGTTCGGTCAGGCGTTGCGCCACCCGGCTCCCCGTCTTGCCGGTAGCGCCGAGGACCAGGATCGTTTCGTTGTTCTTCGTCTCTGTCATGTCCCTAGTCAAGCGTCTCCGAATGAGACGGAACATAGTTCAAAGGCTCTATTCCATGTTTCATCGTCTACACTTCTCGGCATGGATCCCCTCGCCGGTCTGCTCGACGGACCCCGCGCCCGCGGCGCGTTCCTGCTGAAGTCGGTCATGACCCCGCCGTGGTCGCTGCGGATCGAGGACGAGGCACCGTTGACGGTGATGGCGCAGGTTCGCGGCGAATCCTGGGTCGTGCCCGACCACGGGGAGGCGGTCCGCCTCGGTACGGGCGACATCGCCATCGCGCGCGGTCCGGACCCGTATCTCGTCGCGGACGACCCGGCCACGCCACCGCAGGCGATGATCCTGCCGGGACAGGAATGCCTGACCCCGGACGGCCGGCACCTCACCGAGCTGTCCGATCTGGGCGTTCGCACCTGGGGCACCGATCCGGACGGCCCCGTAGTCCTGCTCACCGGCACCTATCCGCTGGAAGGTGAGATCAGCAAACGGCTCCTCAACGCGCTGCCGTCACTGCTGGTCGTGCGGGACGAGGAGTGGGACAATCCGCTCGTGGCGTTGCTGGCCGGCGAGATCGTCAAGGACACGCCCGGTCAGGAAGCCGTCCTGGACCGGGTGCTCGACCTGCTCCTGGTCGCCGCGCTGCGGACCTGGTTCGACCGGCCCGGCGCCGAAGCACCCGCCTGGTATCGCGCGCACAGCGACCCGGTCGTCGGGCGAGCGCTGAAACTCCTGCAGCACAAGCCTTCCGAACCGTGGACCGTGGCGAGCCTCGCGGCCGACACCGGAGTTTCCCGCGCCGCGTTCGCCCGCCGGTTCACCGCCGCGGTCGGCGAACCGCCGATGGCCTACCTCGCGAGCTGGCGTATCGCGCTCGCCGCGGATCTCCTGCGCCAGCATCCCGACGTCACGATCGGCGCGGTCGCCCGCCAGGTCGGCTACGGCAGTTCGTTCGCGCTCAGCACCGCGTTCAAACGCGAGCACGGCGTCAGCCCGCAGGGTTACCGCGCCGGCGTCGCGTAACGCTCGACCAGTTCCGCGCCGATCCGCGCGAGTTCCGCCTGGACCGACGGCGGCCCCAGTACTTCGATGATCGAACCCCAGCCCGCGAGCTGCTGGGCGATCATCCACGCCACCGGCGCCGACACGGTCACCCGAACGCGGCCGTCGTCGAGTTTCTCCTCCACAGTGGACTGACGTCCGAAGTGGTCCTGGAGGATCGGCAGATGCCGCTCGGCGATGAGCACGGTCGCGTCCAGCCCCGAACGGCGTTCCTCGACGCGGTCCACCACCTGCTCCCAGGCGCTCGACAGCTCGAAGTCGTCCGGGCGATCGGCGGGCAGGTCGGTGACCTCGGCGTCGGACATGCGGTCGACCCGGAAGGTGCGCTGGCCCTTCTCGGTGCCCGCGATGAGGTACCAGATGTCGTCCTTGTCCACGAGACCCCACGGATCCACGACCCGCTCGACCGGCTCCGCGCCCTTTTTCGCATAGCCGAAGCGGACTTTGCGGCGCCGGACGATCCCGGACTGCAGCACGTCGAGCAGCTCGGGCCGTTCCTTCTCGCGCTCGCCCCAGCGCGAGGGGTCGATGACGACCGCGTCCGCGGCGGCCTGCGCGTCGGCGCGGAAGGTGTCGGGCAGGGCCCGGACCAGCTTGCGCAGCGCGGATTTGACCTCGGGCGAGATCGACGCGGCCGGACCCGCGAGCAGGAACAACGCCTGGGCCTCCGACGCCGACAGTCCACTGAGGTCGGTCCGCGCCCCGCCGACCAGCGACCAGCCGCCGCCACGGCCGGGCTGCGGGTACACCGGCACACCCGCGGCGGACAACGCCTCCAGGTCACGCCGGGCGGTGGCGACGGAGATCTCGAGTTCCTCGGCCAGTTCGGCAGCCGTGACGCGGCCACGAGCCTGCATCAGCAGGAGGGTGGCCACCAGGCGATCGGCACGCATGGGCACGAGTCTGGCAGGTGAACCGCTCAACGGGTGAGCACTTTGGGATCAACGCTTGACCTTCACATCGATGTCAACCCCTACGGTCTCTCCACCGACCCAGAGGAGAAGACATGGCAGGCGCAGTGGTCATCGGCGCGGGACCGGGTATCGGCCGGTCGGTCGCCCACCGGTTCGCGAGGGAAGGGCTACCGGTCACCCTCATCGCCCGCACCACGGAGACCATCACCCCACTGGCCGCAGAGATCGGCACCGCGCTCGCGCTCACCGCCGACGTCACCGACGAAAAAGCCCTCAAGACCGCTCTCGACATCTCCGTCCGTGAGCACGGCGAGCCCGACGTCGTGGTCTACAACGCCGCGATCATCCAGGCCGACGCCCCCGGGGAGCTGTCCGTCGAACGGCATCTCGCGGCGTGGTCGGTCAACGTCGTCGGCGCGATCACCGCCGCCGCCCATGTCGCGCCGCGGATGGCCCAACGCGGTTCGGGCACGATCATCGTGACCGGCGGGATGCCCGAAGCCGTCCCCGCCTACACGAGCCTCTCGCTCGGGAAAGCAGGCGTGAGAGCACTGGTTTCCCTGCTCGACACACAGTTCGGCCCGTCAGGAGTGCATGTCGCCACGGTCACCGTCGCCGGACCGGTCGCGAAAGGCACGCCCTTCGACCCTGACGACATCGCCGAGCACTACTGGCGGCTGCACACCCAGCCCCGAGCGGACTGGACTCGGGAGATCGTCCACAAAGGATAGAGAACTCACCAGTGCGCGGGATGGGCGAGCGACTCCGGCAGCTTCGTCGTCGCGTCGCCCTTCGCCGCGTCCAGTTGCGACTGGATGAGGAAGAGCGCGTCACGGAAATCCGCGCCGCGGACATCGGCGTCGCGCAGGTCCGCGCCGGTGACGTCGGCCTGCCGGAGATCGGCTCCCCGCAGGTCCGCGCCGATCAGGTACGCCCCACGCAGCAGCGCCCCGCGCAGGTTCGCCCCCTTGAGTTTCGCGCCGATGAGGTCGGCACCGCGCCGGTCCTTCTTCTTGCCCGGCACGGCGGCGCGAGCAAGCTCGCTGGCGCGCACCAGCAGCCTGTTCACCGCGACCCGATGCGTGGGGACGTCCAGCTTCCTCAGCACGCCGGGCGTGTCCAGCGTCATCCGTTCGGTCCGGTCGATCATCTCGGCAAGGTCGTCGCGGATGGACGCGGACGTCGGCAGTGCCGCCGCCTCGGTGAGGTAGTAGAGCAGTTCCTGCAGATCCCGCATGACCGGGAAGACCGCGAACATCGATCGCGCCGTCTTCGGCGCCTTCCGCCAGTCCTCGCCGTCGAAGGTGCCCTGGGAGACCTTCTGCCCCGCGCCGAAGCAGTCATAGACCGTGCAGCCGGTGAAGCCCTTCTTGCGGAGCTTGTCGTGGATGCCGCACCGGGAATCCTCGCGCAGGTTCGGACACGCCTGACCGGCCGGTTTGGTGATCGCGAAATCGGCCGACGCGGCGAAGGCCGGGACGACACAGCACAGGCCGAAGCAGTTCTCGCAGTCGGCTCGCAGGCTGGAAGGGGCTGGCACGGTGGTTCGGGCTCCAGATGATCGGCAAGGTGTTCCAGCCACAGGGTACGGAGAGCACTTTCCGTACAGGGCACCCGCCGCCAATGGCCGCCAGACGAAGGTCGGGTGCTGCCCCGTTCAGTCGATTCGGACATCTCGGCCGCTCAATAGCCTCGACCCTCGTGGGATCCGGCAGGTGCCGTCCCATGCGGTCGTGCCGGACCGCTTTCCGCCGCTGTGGTCCTGACCGGCCGGTCCCCTGCGAACGACAGGACGAACACATGCGAGAGACGAGACAAACGCGTTGGCTGTCGCGTGCCGGAATGGCGAGCGCGGTCGCGGTGGCGATCAGCGTGACCGCCGCTCCCGCCCACGCCGCCGAAGGACGAATTCTCGCCGCGGGATCCGCCGAAGCGATCCCGAACAGCTACATCGTCACGCTGAAGGACACCGGCGTCGTCGACGCGCTGGCGAACCGCTTCGGCGCGAAGGTCGAGCAGGTCTACAGCAGCTCGCTCAAGGGCTTCTCCGCGACGCTGTCGGAGCGGCAGGCCAAGCGGCTCGCCGCCGACCCGTCGGTGGCGTCCGTCGAGCAGAACCAGGTGGTCCGCGCGGACGCGACCCAGACCAACCCGCCGTCCTGGGGCCTCGACCGCGTCGACCAGCGCAACTTGCCGCTCGACAAGAAGTACAGCTACACCAGCACCGGCGCGGGCGTGAACGTCTACGTCATCGACACGGGCTTGCGGATCAGCCACCAGACCTTCGGCGGCCGCGCCCGCAACGGCTACGACTTCGTCGACAACGACGCCGTCGCCCAGGACGGCAACGGCCACGGCACCCACGTCGCCGGCACCATCGCCGGATCGCAGTACGGCATCGCCAAGGGCGCCACCGTCTACGGCGTCCGCGTGCTCAACAACTCCGGCAGCGGTACCACCGCCGGAGTCATCGCCGGCATCGACTGGGTCACCAAGAACCACGTCAAACCGGCCGCGGCCAACATGAGCCTCGGTGGCGGCGCCTCCAGCACGCTCGACGACGCCGTCCGCCGGTCGATCGCCGCGGGCGTCACCTACGGCGTGGCCGCCGGGAATTCCAACTCGAACGCCTCGGGCTTCTCCCCCGCCCGCGTGACCCAGGCGATCACCGTCGGCTCGGCCACCGAAACCGACGCGCGCTCCAGCTTCTCTAACTACGGCAGCGACGTGGACATCTTCGCGCCGGGAACGAACATCACCTCGGCGTGGAACACCAACGACACCGCGACGAAGACCATCAGCGGCACCTCGATGGCGACCCCGCACGTGGTCGGCGTCGCCGCCCGGTTCCTGCAGAACAACAAGACCGCCACACCCGCGCAGGTGGCCACCGCGCTGATCAACGCGGCCACCCCCGGCAAGGTGACCAACCCGGGCTCCGGTTCCCCGAACCGGCTCCTGTACTGGGCGCCGACCGCCTGATCACCTCGTGATCTGACGGTTGCTGCCCGCCTGAAGTACATGAAGGCCCCCTTCCTTGCGCCTGGCGCAAGGAAGGGGGCCTTCATGTACTTGCCCTTCACGGACTCTCAGCCAGCGCACGAACACGCGCGAGGTGTTGCGCTACAGCACCTTCCGGATGCTCGGCACCACGGCGGCGAGCCCGGCGGCGTTCGGGTGCAGCGGAGCGAAGCTGTTGTTCACCACCGACGGGATGAGCCCCTCGATCCACTTGACGCCGATCGGCTGGCAGGCGTCGTGACCGATGCTCGGCGTCCGGATGTCGACGTACTTCGCGCCGTGCGCGGCGGACTGTTCGGCCATCCGCGCGTTGAGCCGGTCGATGTTGGCCTGGATGTAGTCGGCGTCCTGCGGCAGCACCGGGACGAGCGGCCAGCATCCACCCGGCTTGATCCCGGTCGGGTAGCCCACCATGACGATCTCGGCCCGCGGAGCGCGCAGACGGATCTGCTCGATGACCGTGCCGTAGGTCGCGGCGAAGGCGTCGATCTTGGCGGCGTACTTGTCCACACCGCCCGTGGTGTTGGCCGCCTTGCACGAAGTGCCCACCGGAAGCAGATTCACGCACGACGTCGCGAGCCCGACCAGGCCGACGTCGTTACCGCCGATCCCGACGGTCACCAGCGTCGTGTCGGCCGAGAGCGCGTCGTACTGCGGCGGGTTGGTGCCGGAGACGATGCCCTTCTGCGGGTTGGTGAAATGGGACGTGGTCGCCGCGCCGCAGGTGACATCACGCAGTTCGTCCACGTCGAGTTGCTTCGCCAGCAGCCCGGCGTAGTTGATCGCCGACCGGGCGCAGGTGAGCAGATCGGATTGCGGCAGGACCACCGAGCCCGCCGAGAACGAGTCGCCCATCGCGACGTACACCTGCCGTTCCGCCGTGGCGAGGGCCGGTGTCCCGATGCCGACGAAGGTCAGTGCGGTGCCCGCCACCGCGGCGATCCGGGCGAGTCTTCCCCAGCGCGTACGTGTCACTGCCGCCTCCTGCATGCGTCGTCGAATGCCGCGATCAGCGTCCGCTGAGCAGCGGAAGACCACTAGAACGGAGGCGCGCGTTCTTGATCGGGGTTTTGTAGGTTCCCTCTATGACAAAGGCGTCGGTACAGCCCTGGCGCAGGCTGGACGCTTCAGTGCTGACACGGCTGGAGCCGGACACCGCCGCGATCGCGTCCGCCGCGATGGACCAGGTCCGCGCCGGACTGCGGAACCCACTGGACGACCGGACGGCCGCGAACCTCCAGGTCACCCTCGACGTCGCCTTGCACGCGTTCTTCAGCGAGATCGGTCATCCCGACATCACCACCGATCGGGAGGTCTACCGGGCGCAGGGCCGGGCCCAGCACACCGCGGGTCGCAGCCTCGAAGAGATGCTCGGCTTCTACCAATCGGCGGCGCTGGGTGTGTGGCGGCAGCTCACCTCGGCGGCACCGGTCGTGGATCTGCCGACACAGGCGATCGTCGAACTCGGCGAAGCGCTGTTCGCGTTCATCGCGGAACTCTCGGCGGCGGCCGCAGACGGGTACGCCGAAGCACGGTCACAAGCGGCGCGGGCCGGACAAGCGCGACGCGACCGGCTCCTCGGTCTCCTGCTCGCCGAACCGGCCGCCACCCGCGACCAGCTCGACGACGCCGCGAACCAAGCCGCTTGGGCGCTGCCCGACAGGCTTGTCATCGCCGTCACCAGCGCCGATGTCGCGCCGCAGCTGCTGGACCGGATGCCGGGCCGGGTGCTGATCGGCCGTCACCACGACCTGACCGCGGTGGTCATGCCCGCCGACCGGCTCGAGTGGTACCTCGGCCGCTTGCGGGACCTGCTCCGGGACGACCAGGCCGGGGTCGGCCCGGTCGTGCCGCTTCGCTCGGCCGCGCTCAGCGCCCGTCGGGCGAGCGCGCTGTGGCGGCTGACCCGCACCGGCGCGCTCGGCGACAGTCCCCTCGTCCACACCGTCGACCACCGTATCGATCTGCTGCTGACCGCCGATCCCGAACTCGCCGCCGAGTTCGCGAAGGGCGCCCTCGCGCCGTTGGCCGGTCTGCCGGAACCGGCGAGGCAACGGCTCACCACGACCCTCGCGGCGTGGCTCGCCCGGCCCGACCAGCCGCAGGCGATCGGCGTCGAACTCCACGTCCACGTCCAGACCGTCCGGTACCGGATCCGGCAGCTGCGGACGCTCTTCGGCGGAACGATCGACGATCCCGCCGGGCGGTTCGCGCTGGCGATCGCGCTGAGGATCGATCCACTCGTATCGAGGGAACCTACAAACGGTCAGAGCGGGGAGTCCATCCGCTGCGTCCCGACGACGGACAGCAGGCGTAACGCGTTCTCCGACGGCGTTCCGGGGTCGGCGGTGTAGATCACGACCTGCTGGTCGCGGTCGGTGATGTCGAGGACGTCGCAGTTCACGCTGACCGGGCCGACCACCGGATGCCGGAAGGTCTTGCACGGGGTGGGCGCGGCGCACACGTCGTGCGCGGCCCACAGGCGGGCGAACTCCTCGCTGCCGTCGAGTAGTTCCCGGATCAGCCCGGCGACCTCGGGATCGTCGGGATAGCGGCCCGCGGCGGCCCGAAGATTGCGGACCGCGCTCGCGGAGAACTCGTCCACATCGGACGCCCCGTAAAGCCGCCGCCCGAGGAAGGCGCGGCGCACGAGGTTGCGGTCCCGTGGCGGCAGGGCGGAGAAGTCCTCCATCAACGCGGCGGCGAGGTCGTTCCAGGCGAGTACGTCGTAGGTCGCCGACAGCACGATCGCCGCCGCCTGCGGAAGCCGGTGCAACAGCGCGAGAATGCTCGGCCGGACCTCTCGGGACGGGCCGGGTGGTGGTCCCGGCGGCGCACCGGCGAGGTGGTGCAGGTGATCGCGTTCCACATCGGACAACCGGAGGGCCCTGGTCAGCCCGGCCAGCACCTCGCGAGAAGGCCTTGGGCCGCGGGCCTGCTCCAGCCGGGTGTAGTACTCGGTCGAGATGAACGCCAGCTGCGCCACCTCCTCACGCCGCAGTCCGGGAGTACGGCGACGGTGCCCGGCGGGGAGGCCGACGTCCGCGGGAGTGATCCGCTCGCGCCTGGTGCGCAGGAAGTCCGCGAGTTGTCGTCTGTCCACCACTCCAGTGTGGACGATGCCGGTACGTCAGCCAGGTATCGCCGGTGCCTGGCTAGGCGCTGACGGCGGAGGAACGCTCGGTGCCATGACCACTACAACGACTGTTCCGGGCCTGCTCGACGGCAAGGTCGCCTTCATCACCGGCGCCGGCCGCGGTATCGGTGCCGCCGCCGCGCGGCTGTTCGCCAGGGAAGGCGCTCGCGTCGTCCTCGCGGCTCGCACAGAGTTCCAGCTCAAGACCGTGGCCGAGGAGATCCGCGCCGACGGCGGCGTCGCGGATCACGTGGTGTGCGACCTCGGCGACGCGTCGAGCATCCGCGCGGCCGTCGGCCGTGCCGTGGAACTGCACGGCAGGCTCGACATCGCGTTCAACAACGGCGCGACGAACGTGCCGCCGGGCCCGATGGACCAGGTGACCGAGGCCGATTTCGACCATATCTACACGGTGAACCTCAAGGGCCCGTGGCTGGCGATGCTCGCCGAGATCGAGGCGATCCGGGCCACCGCGAAGACCGGGGCCATCGTCAACAACACCAGCGTCGGCAGCCTGATGTCCAATCCCGAACTCCCGGCCTACGGGGCGATGAAACGAGGCGTCAACAGCCTCACGGCCTCCGCGGCCACCACCTACGGCCCGGAAGGGATCCGCATCAACGCCGTCGCCCCCGGCACGACGCTGACCGAGATGTTCAACGAGTGGGTCGAAAGTTCCCCGGGCATCCTCGAACAGCTCAACGCGCGTACCCCGTTGGGCAGGGTGGCCGAACCCGAGGAGGTCGCCGAGGCCGCCGCGTGGCTGCTGAGTGACCGCGCCTCATACGTGACCGGCACGGTCCTGCGGGTGGACGGCGGCATGCTGGCCTGAGCGGTGGCGGGGTGGGTGAGGTGCGGGAACCGGTGTCGGCCTGTAGGCGTCTGAACGCGCACGACCCACCCCGACCGGGGGTTGCCCGAGGAGAAGCCGATGCCGTTCCTGGATCCCGAACCGCTCTACGCCAAACTCACCTCGGGCGACGCGGCGGGTATCGCCGAGGTCGGCGCCACCATCGCCGACACCAAGGCGTCGTTGCAGACGGTCGCGGACGGGATCTCCGACGGCGCGCTACGAGCTGCACGGTCATGGCGTGGCACGGCGGCGGCCGAGTTCGTCGGTAAGGCGAAAGCGTCCTCACGAGCCGTCGCCGAGGTGTACGCCCAGCTCCAGACCGCGGAGGCAGCCGTCAAAGGCGCCGCGGGGGCGTACACCGCCCTGCGGTCGGCAGCCGACGCCGCCATCACACCATGGCGCAAGCTCGGCCTGAGCGACCTGGTCGAAGCACCGGAAATCGCGATGAAGACCATCCGAGCGCTGACCGTGGCCCAGCAGACCTACGAAAGCAGGCTCACCGCGCTGGCGGCCACGACCGACGGCGGCGGTGAAGGCTGGGACAGCGAGGGCAACGCCGACATCAGCGGCGTCGACCCAGGCGAGCCGTGGACCTCCCAGGGCTTGGCCTACGACAGTGAGAACCTGCTCGTGGGCTCGTACCACGACGGTGACGGGGACGGCTCCGGCGACAACCCGATCGGGCCAGGGCTGACCCCGAGCAGGCTGACCTACGTCGACTACGAGACCGGCGTAGAGACGGGAAACGTCTACCTGAACGGCAACGGCGACGTCGGCGCACCCACCCACACCGGTGGTGTCGCGACGGACGGCAAGCACGCCTGGGTGTCGTCCAACGGATACGTGTACGTCTACGACAAGGCCGAACTCGACGCCGCGCAGAACAGCGGCAAACCCGTCGACGCCATCGACGTGGTCCCGACGCCCGCCCACAGCTACGTCACCTACGCCCAGGGCAAGCTCTTCGTGGGCGACTACGGGAACAACCGGCTCTACGAAGTCCCGCTCGGCCCGGACGGCTCACCCCAGCCGGACAAGGCCGGAGATCCGATCGAGACTCCGAACAACGTCCAGGGTGTCGTGGTCCGCGACGACGAATTCATCTTCTCCTCCTCCGATGGGCACAGCGGCAGGTTCTACCGGCAGGACCGGACGCCGGAGTGGTACGACTTCAACGATCGCGAGGAGATCGAGCTGAGGGGCGGCGAGCCGGGCAACGAAGACGGCTACGACTCGCACGGTG
The DNA here is from genome assembly GCF_900105055.1 of Amycolatopsis lurida. Taxonomy (NCBI): domain Bacteria; kingdom Bacillati; phylum Actinomycetota; class Actinomycetes; order Pseudonocardiales; family Pseudonocardiaceae; genus Amycolatopsis; species Amycolatopsis lurida. The sequence continues at coordinate 273,651 of NZ_FNTA01000003.1, read as the reverse complement.
TCGAGGAAGCCGTCGAGATCGACGGGGAAATCGTGCTGGCGCACGAATCCGGCGCCTACGGCTACCAGAAGAACCCGGGTTCGAAGTGGGACGAGCCCGAGCTGACGAGGATCTCGTTGGAGGAGCTGGGGCTCGACCCGGACGGCGCGCTCTCCCCGTCGAGGCAGGGTACGAAACCGATCCCGATTCGCTGGTCGGTGCCGCGGGTGTCCTGGACAGGGCGACGTCGACGTTGAGCGCCGCGGCCGGCGCGACGTCACGGCTGCAACTGGTGTCGCACCTGTTCGGCGAAGTTCCCGCGGCCGCCACCTTCAGCGACGCGCTGACCAAGCACATCAGCGCCGCAGGGGATCGGCTGACAGTGGGTGTGGACACGGTCGGTGGCATTGCCGACAGCCTGGTCACGAGCGCGGACACGTATCGGCGCATCGAGGACGGGATCCGCGAGGGGCTGGACAAGCTCGGGAGCATCCTTCCCTGAACCGGGCGTTTCGCTTCAGCCGACGGGTGTGTCGATCCTTTCGTCTGGAGGGCACTCAGGGAGTCGCCGCAGTGCCCGCGCGCCCTTCATCGAGCTTCCCGCTTTCTACTCCGCCCATCGGCGCCTCTTTTCTCTCCACAGCCTCAAATTCCTGTCCGTTTTGACCGTTTACGCGATACGCTTAACTGGTTTCGCGCCATCTACACGCGATACTCTGGCAAGATCGATACACTGTGATAATGCCCCTTATGACTGAGTGGTCCTGAAAAGAGCGCGAAATACACTGTCGAACGACTCGCAGGAGCCGGGGCGAAGACACCAGGCGGTCCCGATTAGGCGCTCAGCGGCGATCTGAGAGCGTTTTGCCAGGTCAAGCCACTGGCAGAATGATGACCTTGCCGTGGATGCCGCCCGCTTCGCTTCTGCGGTGAAGGGTGGAGAGCGCGCTGAGCAGGTGTCGTTCGCTCACCTCGACCGTGATCGTGCCGCTGTCGGCCAAGGCCACCAGTTCGGCGAGCTGGGCGGAGTCATTACGGGCGACGACACGTGTGGCGATCGGCGCCTTGATCTCGTTGGTGACCGAGACGATGCGACCATCGCGCCGGACGAGCGCGGCCAACGCCGCGCTTCGCGGCTCGTCGAGACCGACGAGGTTCAGGACGACATCGACCTGACCGTCGAGCGCGTCCCCGAGCGACGAGGTGGTGTAGTCGACGACCAGATCCGCGCCATACCGCAGGACCGCTCCCCTGCTGCGCGGACTGGCAGTGGCGATCACGTGCGCGCCGGCCCGTTTCGCGAGTTGGACGACGAAGCCGCCGATGCCGCCGCCCGCGCCGTTGACCAGAAGCCGCTCACCCGGCACGAGGCGTGCGCGCTCGACCGCCTGCCACGCTGTCAACCCGGCGAGCGGCAGGGCGGCCGCGTCGGCGAGAGGGATGGCGGTGGGCGCGGCGACCAGCGTCGCGGCGTCGGCAACGGCGAACTCCGCGGCCGCACCGTCGATCCAGCCGATGACCTGGTCGCCGACCGCGTGCGTGCGCACTCCTTCGCCGAGTTCGACGATCGTGCCGGCGACATCCCAGCCCAGGGTGAGCGGCAGAGTCACGGGCACCAGGTCGCGGAGCGCGCCGGAGCGCAGGGCCGCCTCGGTGGGATTGAAGGAGGTGGCGGCGACCTCGATCAGCACCTCGCCCACCGCGGGGACGGGCCGCGCGATCTCCTCGATGCGGATGACGGTCGCGTCTCCGTGCTGATGGATCCGTGCGGCTTTCATGTTCTCGACCGTAGGGACGCCTGGAGAGACGAACCATGTGCCAAACCCGCCTATTTCCTTCGCGATCGTCTCCGAACACGTAAGGTCGCCCCGATGGACGTGCTGAGCGACGTGCTGTCGGTGGTACGCACCGGCCGTCCGAGGTCTGCTCTCGTGGCGTGGCAGGGCCCCTGGGCGCAACAGTTCTCTCCGGTGCCCGGCGCCGTCGGCTTCCGTGTCGTGGTGAGAGGCAGTTGCGTCCTCGTCCCGGCCGGTGCCGAGCCGGTGCGGCTTGTCGCGGGTGACGTCGTGCTCCTGCCGCACGGACGAGGGCATGTACTGGCGGACAGCCCGGCCACGCCGCCGACCGCGCGGCCTTGCGATCCGACCGCCGAGGACCATCCCCTCGCGCTCGCTGACACGCCGGAACCTTCCACCGTCACCCTGTGCGGCGCCTACGAACTCGCACCCGAGGGCCGGCACCCGTTGCTGCAGGACCTACCCGAGGTCATCCACCTCGATACCCTCGCCGACGGTCTCGGCGAACTGAGGACCGTCGTGGACATGCTCGACGCCGAATCGACGCGGCCGCGGCTCGGAACGGACGCCGCCATTCCCGCACTCCTGGACATGCTGCTGCTCTACGCCTTGCGAGCCTGGTTCGACGGCGCCAGGACCGGGCCTGACACCGGTTGGGCGACGGCGTTGCGGGATCCGGGCGTCGCGGCCGCGCTGCACGCCATCCACCGGAAACCGGCGCACCCGTGGACGGTCGCATCGCTCGCCGCGCTCGCGGGTCTGTCCAGGGCCCCGTTCGCCAAGAAGTTCACCGAATCGGTCGGCAGACCACCGATGCGCTACCTGACCTGGTGGCGCATGACCACGGCGGCCCGGCTGCTGCGCGAGTCCGACGCGCCGCTCAGCTCCATCGCCGATTCCGTCGGCTACCAGTCGGAATTCGCTCTCGCCGTGGCGTTCAAACGCCAGTACGAGATCCCGCCCGGCAGGTACCGGCGGTCGTTTCCTCTCAGCCCGGAGACGCGCTCGTGGCGCGCAGTTCGTCGAGGGCCTTGAGCAGAGTCGCCGGCTGGCTTAGACGGCCTCGAGGACGAAGAACAGGAAGCTCAAGAAGGCGGTCTTGCCCGCGAGTTCGTCGGGGAAGCGCTCATGCGCGCCCGGTGCGGGGTGGGGCTCGCTGATGACGGCGGTCCGGAAGCCAGCCGCGGTGAACGCGTCGGTCATCGCGTGCAGGGGCCGATGCCAGTACGTCAGCACGGCTTTCCGGCCGTTGAAGGTGTACTCGTCGGACCACTTGGCGGTCTCGAAGTAGTCGGCGCCGGGATGGACGAGTTTGAAGAGAAGCGGGTGGTTGACGGCCATGATCAGCCTGCCGCCGGGTTGCAGCACGCGCCGGATCTCGGCCAGCGGTGCGGACCAGTCTTCGAGGTAGTGCAGCACGAGGGCCGCGACGACGTCATCGAACGCGCCGTCGGGAAAGGGCAGCGGGGCGCCGATGTCGGCGACCTGGAGGGCGGCGTCTTCTCCGAGTCGTTTCCGGGCCTGCTCCACCATCTTGGCGCTGGCGTCGAAACCGGTCACGATGGCGCCCCGCTCGCGCAGTGCCTCGAACAGGGGGCCTGCGCCGCAGCCGGCGTCGAGGATCCGCCTGCCGGTCACGTCGCCGGCGAGGTGCAGGATCGCGGGCCGCGTGTAGTAGGCGTTGATCAGGCTGTTCTCGGTTTCGGCCGCGTATGCCTCGGCGAAACCGTCGTAGTCGTTCTCCATCGCGATGCCTTTCACCGGCTCTTACGGTTGGCGTTGAACCGCGCTTTCTTCTGGCGGTTCCCGCACGTGTTCATGTCGCACCATCTGCGGGTGCGGCTTTGGCTGGCGTCGAAGAAGGCGGCCCGGCAGGTCGGCGACGCGCACAAGGCGAATTTCCCGTCCCGTTCGCCCGCGACGAGGCTGATCGCGTCGGCGGCGATCACGCCGAGGGCGTCTTCCACTCCGGAAACCCGCCATCGCCGCTCGCTCTCGGGCGTCAAGAGGGCCGTGGCCTGTCCCCGGGCGCTGCACTCGTTGATGACCTGGACGGCGGATGCGGGAAGCGCGTCCTGGAGTGCGGTCGCTGTCGCGGCGGCGTGAATCGCTTCCCTCAGCTCACGCGCGAGGTCGAGGTCGAAAACGGGCGCGGGGCGGTGCCGGTGGAAGACGTTCGGGACGAGTACGTAGTAGCCGTGTCCGGCCAGTTCGCGGGCCATGTCCCACAGGACGGGCCGTGGCCCGAACGCGTCCGGGTACAGGAGGACACCCGGATGCGTTCCGCCGCCGCCGGGGAAGGCGGCGAAGGCGTCGGACTGGCCGTCCGGCGTGGGAATGCTCAGCGTGGTGGCGGGAATGGCGATGCTCCTCGTCTCGTCGGTGTGCCTCCGAACGTAGACGATCAAGCTCAGCCCAGCCGCAGCCGATCGGCCAGTCCGGCCGCGGTGAACGCGGCGACCAGGTCGTCGCGGCCTTCGGTGAAGTGGCCCCAGCTGTCGATGTGCACGGGGACGACCGTGCGGGCACCGAGAATCCGCGTCGCCTCCGCCGCCAGCGCGCTGTCGAGGACGAGCAGGGCGCCGTCGAAGATCGGCTTCAGCCGCGGAGCCCCGGCGAAGAGCACGGCGGTGTCGATCGGGCCGAACCGGTCGGCGACCTGCCGGACGACGTCGAGCGAAGCGTTGTCGCCACTGACGTAGACCGTCGGCAGCCCCTCGCCGGTGAGCACGAAGCCGACGACATCGCCGGTGACCTTCTCCGAGCCTTCCGGGCCGTGGAGCGCGGGCGCGGCGGTCACGGTCACGACTCCCCCGCCGGGCCGATCGAGCTCGACCGTCTCCCAGGTCTCCAGCCCTTTCGCGGTGCCGCCCAGCCTGCCCGCCCCGCTGGGCGTGGTGAGCGTCAAGGGGACGTCCGCGAGCAGCTTCCGGCCGGAGTGGTCGAGGTTGTCGGGATGCTCGTCGTGGGAGAGCAGGACGGCGTCGACGCGGCCGAGATCGGCGGGGTTCACGGAGGCCGGCGCGGTCTTGGTGAGGCCGGGTTTCCCGTCGGGCCGCCCGTAGTGGCCGGGCTCGTCGAAGGTCGGGTCGGTCAGGAACCGCAGGCCGCCGTAGTCGATCACGGCGGTCGGGCCACCGGTGACCTGGACCGAGAGCTGTTCGCCGAGCTGATGCATCGCTTCTCCTCACGGATATACGTTCCTTCTTCCGTGAGGACACTAGCCAGTTATCACGGAAGAGTGCAACAAATTCCGTGAGGACCTACGATGAGAGCGTGGACGACACCGCTGCCCTTCCCCCGGCGCCGGGCTCCGAGCAGTACGTCGCGCTGGCGCTCGCCAATACCACCATCGCGTTGCCCGGCGGCCAGTTCACCGATTTGCTCGGCACGCCGGCCGCCGCGACGGCGTGGCTCGCCGAACAGGGGCTCGCGCCGGTCGACGCCGGTCTGCAGGAGATGTGCGCGGGTCTGGTCCGGTCGTTGCGCGAGCAGGTGCGGGTGTTGCTCGCGTCGAGGTCGTGCTCGGATCCGGCTCCGCAGAGCGCCCTCAACGCCGTCAACGAAGCGCTGAGCAAGGCGCCCACCGCGGAACTCCTGCGCTGGGACCCCGCCCGCGGGTTGTACCGCACCGCGTCGCATCCGATCACCCAGATCGTCGAGCACGCGCTGGCGACGCTCGCCGCCAACGCCGCGGACCTGTTGACCGGTCCGGACGCGGAGCGGATCGCCGCCTGCGGGTCGCCGCCGTGTACACGGTTCTTCCTGCGCAACGGGCGGCGCCAGTGGTGTTCCGTGCGCTGCGGCGACCGGGCTCGTGCCGCCCGCGCCTATGCCAGGCGCTCGCAGCCGGCCGGTCAGCGGTAGGACGCGAACTGGTCCAGCAAAGGCTTCGGGGAGTCTTCGGCGAAGCAGAGGGCGAGGCTTTCGGCGGATTCGGCTGCAGACGCCTCACTGCGCGGGAACAGTGCCGCCTCATACGTGCCGAGGGCGGCTTCGACGTCGCTGGGATTCGCGGCGAGTGCGAGACCGAGTTCCGCGCCATCGAGCATCGCGAGGTTGGCGCCCTCTCCGGCGAACGGTGACATCAGGTGAGCGGCATCCCCGAGCAGGGTGACACCGGGGACACGGTCCCAGTGGTGGCCGATCGGCAGCGCGTGGATCGGCCGCGGGATCAGCTCGCCGTCGGCGTCGGTGACCAGCGCGCGTAGTCCCGCGGCCCACCCGTCGAAGTGGGCCAGGACGGCCGCTTTCGCGGCGACGGTGTCACCGAAGTCGACGGTGGAGATCCAGTTTTCGGCGGTTTTCAGCGCGACGTAGACGTGGAGGCTGCCGGCGGTGTCGTGATGCGCCAGAAACCCTTTGCCCGCGCCGAGTGCGAAGAACATGCCGCCGCCGACGAGTGCCGCGCTCGCGGGATGGCGGGTCTCGGCGTCGTTCAGGTGCACTTCGACGAAGGAGACGCCCTCGTAGGCCGGTGCGGCGGCGGACACCAGAGGCCGGACCTTGGACCACGCGCCATCGGCACCGATCAGCAGGTCCGTGGTGAACGTCGTGCCGTCGGCCAGGACGACTTCGTGCCTGCCGCCGAGCGGCCGGGCGCCGGTGACCTTGGCGCCCCAGCGCACGGTGCCTTCGGGCAGGGAGCCGAGCAGCAGGTCGCGCAGATCGCCCCGGGCCACTTCCGGGCGTCCGCCGTCGCCTTCGTCGGTCTCCTCGTGATGCACGACCGCGTCCTGGTCGAGGATGCGCACGGCCTCGCCGCCGGGATGCACGATCGCCCGGAATTCGTCGTGGAGACCGGCGGCCCGCAGTGCCTCCTGCCCGGAGTCCGCGTGGATGTCCAGCATTCCGCCCTGCGTGCGCGCGGATGGCGAGGCGTCGAGGTCGAAGACCGCGGCCTCGATGCCGTTGACGTGCAAGACGCGGGCCAAGGTGAGGCCGCCGAGACCGGCGCCGATGATCGCGATGGGGTGATGTGTGGTCATGCCTGATTCCTTTCGACGGGGAGGTTTGTGTGGGTGATCCCGGTGATCAGCACCCGCAGTCCCCACGACATCCGCTGCTCGGGCGCTCCGGTGAGCAGGTCGGCCGCGTGGGCGGCGATCTGGGGATGGGTCGTCTCGTCGGCGTCCCGCACTGCGCGGGCCAGCGCGTCCCACTCCTCCGGCGACTCCTCATCGGCATGCTCGGCCGCGGTCGCCGTCGCGTGCTGCAGGAGGATGTCGATCCCCCACGCGCGCCGCTCGGGCGCCACGTCGCCCTCGGCCAGGAGGGCGAGCAGGTTTTCGCACAGCGCGAGATAGTTCTCGCCGCTCGGGCGGGCCACCAGCGCGGACAGGGCGAGGCCGGGATATTCGAGCAGCGTCGCGGTGTAGGCCGTGAGCAGCCGTTCGAGCCGATCACGCCAGTCACCGTCGGGGGCCGGCGCGGGGATCGTGCCGAGGAGCTCGTCGAGGATCGCCGCGTGCAGCTCGGCGGTGTTGCGGACGTAGACGTAGAGCGAGGCCGCGCCGGTGTCGAGTTCCTGTGCCAGACGGCGCATCGTGACCTTCCGGAGGCCTTCTTCGCGCAGGATCGCGACCGCCGCGGCGACGATGCCGTCACGGGTCAACGCGGGTTTCGCCGGTCGTTCCCGGCGGCTCTTCTCGGGTGCCATACGGATATCATACCGAACATGTTCGTTACGAACATGTTCGGTATGTGTCGCGGCTGGCTCACTTCGGAAAACGGGGGTGAAATGACAACGGCAGAGAGATCGACTCTCCCTGCCACTTCCAACATATAGCGCACCCTGGGGCTTGCGGCAAGACCCCGGTCATGCCGCAGAATCCCCCGCCGTACCGGCACGAGCTCGACAAACGGGGGAACTCTTGATCGACGTGATCATCGCGGGCGGCGGACCGACCGGCATGATGCTGGGCGCCGAACTGCGGCTCCACGGCGTCCGTGTGGTCGTCGTGGAGAAAGACCTGGAGCAGACCAAGGTCGTCCGCTCCATGGGTCTGCACGCGCGCAGCATCGAGGTGATGGACCAGCGTGGCCTGCTGGAGCGGTTCCTCGAGAACGGAACGAAGTACCCGGTCGGCGGCTCTTTCGCGGGTATCCGGAAATCGGCGCCGCCGCTGGACAGTGCGCACGCCTACATCCTCGGCATCCCGCAGACCGTCACCGACCGGCTGCTGATCGACCATGCCGCCGAAATGGGCGTCGAGATCCGGCGTGGCAGCGAATTGGTCGGCCTCAGCCAGGACGAGGACGGGGTGGAGGTCGAACTGGCCGACGGCACGACGTTGCGCGCCCGATACCTCGTCGGCTGCGACGGCGGGCGCAGCACGGTGCGCAAACTCCTCGGGATCGGTTTCCCCGGAGAACCCGCCACCGCCGAGACCCTGCTGGGCGAGATGGAGGTGACCGAGGACTGGGAAACCGTGCTCGCCGTGATGACCGAAGTCCGCAAGACCCAGTTGCGTTTCGGCCTCTCCCCCATCGGCGACGGGGTCTACCGGGTCGGTGTGCCCGCCGAAGGCCTGGCCGACGACCCGCGGATCCCGCCGACCTTCGACGAGGTCAAACGGCAGCTCAAAGCCGTCGCGGGCAGCGATTTCGGCGTGCACTCACCGCGCTGGCTCTCCCGCTTCGGCGACGCCACCCGCCTGGCGGAGCGTTACCGGGACGGACGTGTGTTCCTGGCGGGCGACGCGGCGCACATCCATCCGCCGGTCGGCGGGCAGGGGCTCAACCTCGGCGTCCAGGACGCCTTCAACCTCGGCTGGAAACTGGCCGCCGCGGTCAACGGCTGGGCGCCGGAGGACCTGCTGGACACCTACCACACCGAACGGCATCCGGTGGCCGCCGCCGTGCTGGACAACACCCGCGCGCAGATGCAGCTGATGTCACTCGATCCGGGCTCCCAGGCGGTTCGGCGGCTGCTGGCGGAACTCATGGAGTTCGAAGACGTGAGCCGGTTCCTGACCGAGAAGATCACCGCGACCGCGATCCGCTACGACTTCGGCGAAGGGCACGAACTTCTCGGCCGCCGGATGCGGGACCTGGAGCTCGAACGGGGACATCTCTACGGGCTGACCCGCGGCGGCCGGGGTCTGCTGCTCGACCAAACCGGCGCGCTGTCGGTCCAGGGCTGGTCGGATCGGGTCGATCACGTCGTCGACGTCAGCGAGGACCTGGACGTACCTGCCGTCCTGCTGCGGCCGGACGGTCACGTGGCGTGGGCGGGCGAAGACCGGCAAGGGCTCGTCGATGCCTTGCGACGGTGGTTTGGAGAGGGCGAAGTCCTCTAGCGCGCCCAGGACGGCGGATATTGGCTGGGGGCGTTCCGAATCCGCTGCCACGACAGGAGTTGATGACCATGGCCGGACGGGTGGTGCATTTCGAGATTCCGTTCGAGGACGGCGATCGCGCACGCGGCTTCTACCGGGAGGTCTTCGGCTGGAAGGCCGACACCATGCCGGGGATGGACTACACGATGGTCGCTTCGGGGCCGACCGCCGAGACCGGCATGCCCGAGGAGCCGGGGTTCATCAACGGCGGGATGCTGGCCAAGGAACTCAGCCCCGCTTCGGGCCCGGTGATCGTGCTCGACGTCGAAGGCATCGACGACACGCTCGCGATCATCGAGAAGCAAGGCGGCGCGACCCTCGTCGGCCGGACCGCGGTCGGCGACATGGGTTTCGCCGCCTACTTCAAGGATCCGGAAGGCAATGTCATGGGGCTCTGGGAGACCGCGTGATCCCGCAGGGCCCGTGGCCGGTGTGGTCACGGGCCCTGCGGTCCCCGGTACGGCAACGTCTGGTTGTAGACGATGTTGGTGTTCGTGCTGCCGAAGAGCGCGAGTTCGTTGACGATCTCCTCCAGCCGCCCCATCGACGGCGCCGCGATCTTCAGCGAATAGCAGTCGTCACCGGTCGTGCGGAGGCATTCGAGGATCTCGGTCCGCTCGGCCAGGAGCTTGTGCAAGGGCGCGTGCTTGCTGCCCGGGTACTTCAACCGCACCACCGCGAGCACCACGTACCCGGCCTTCTCCAGATCGACCTCGGCGCGATAACCGGTGATCACCCCGGCAGACTCCAGCCGCTTGACCCGTTCCGTCGTCGCCGACGCGCTCAAGCTCACCCGCTTCCCCAGCTCGGTGAGCGGAAGGCGCCCGTCCTTCTGGAGCTCGATTAGGATCGCCCAGTCCGTCGCGTCGAGAGTCTCGGCCATCGGGAGAGAATACCGGCAGATCCACGGCGGAAACGGTCATACGCAGGGAAAGATCCCTTCCCGCGATTCGGCCCTCGCCGATAGCCTTGACCTGTGCGAATAGGTGTCAACGTCCCGAATTTCGGACCGGGGACCGACCCCGGGATCCTCCGCGGCTGGGCCACCACGGTCGAAGGCCTCGGCTACGACCTGCTCATGGTGTCCGACCACGTCGCCATCACCCCCGACGTCGCCGAGCAGTACCCGGCTCCGTTCTACGAACCGTTCACGACGCTGTCGTGGCTCGCCGGCGTGACGGACCGGATCCGGCTGGGCACCACCGTGCTCATCGTCCCGTACCGGCATCCACTGCTCATCGCCCGCATGGCCGCGAACCTGAACCAGCTCAGCGGCGGACGACTCGTGCTCGGCGTCGCCTCAGGCTGGGCCCGCCAGGAATTCGAAGCACTCGACGTCCCGTTCGAGCAACGGGGACGGCTGACCGACGGCCACCTCGACGCCGTCCGGAAGGCGTGGGCCGACGACGCCGACTACCGCGCCGGCGACATCCCGATCTGGGTCGGCGGCAACAGCGACGCCGGGATCCGCCGCGCCGTCCGGATCGGGGACGCCTGGCACCCGCTGCGGGCCACCCTCCCCTGGCTCAACGAAGCGCTCACCAGGGTCAAGACCATCGCCGACGCCCACGACCGGCCGGTCCCCGCGTTCGCCCCGCGGATCCTGCTCAACGTCACCGAACACCCGGTCACCGGACCCGATCGCCCCGCCGGGGAAGGCACGATCGAGCAGATCGTCGACGACCTCGACCATCTTCGCAACCTCGGCGCCGAGACGGTCGTGCTCGACCCGTTCTCCGGCGATCCCGACGAGACCCTCCGCCCGGAAGCCGCCTGGCAGGCATTGGCGACCGTGGCCGCACACTGGGAACTGGGCCACTACCGAACCGAACAGGACCGACGATGACCGAAGAAGACGAGAAGTTCCTCCGCCGCGCCATCGAACTGGCCGCGAAATCCCGCAAGGACGGCGACCCGCCCTTCGGCTCGCTGCTCGTCGGCCCCGACGGCACGGTGCTGGCCGAGGACCACAACACCTCGGTGTCGCAATCGGACATCAGCCTGCACCCGGAACTGAAACTCGCCGTATGGGCCGCCCGCGAACTCGAACCCGCCGTCGCCGCGAAGACCACCATGTACACCAGCTGCCAGCCGTGCGGGATGTGCCAGGGCGCCATCGAACGCTCCGGCCTGGGCAAGGTCGTGTTCGCCCTCTCCGGCGAACAGGTCACCGCGCTCAAACCGCCCGTCACCGCACCGCCCGTTCGGCTGGAGGGACCTGCGTTGTACGACGAGGCCCGCGTCCCCGTCGAGGGCTACTACACCTCGTGAGTGGCAAGGACGGTTAGAACCGTCCTTGCCACTCACGAGGGGCGCGGTCCCGTCGCTAGGATGATCACGATGTCCGCCGAACTCGTGCCCACCGCGCCGGAACCACCGGCCCGCCTGCCGGAGACCAGGCCCGAGAACCGGCGGCGGATCCTCGCCGAAGCCGTCGCGCTGCTGCCCGCGCTTCCCCCGGCCGACCCGCTCGACCGGTACGCGATCCGGCACATCACCACGCTCTGGCTCGAGACCGACAAGACCGACCACACCCGCCGCGCCTACTACGCCGACCTGTCGGCCTGGCTCGGCTGGTGCGCCCGCACCGGGCTCGACCCGCTCATGGCGCGCCGCGCCGACGTCGACGCGTGGAAGAACACCCTGACCGTCACCGGCAAGGACGGTCTGCCCCGGCCCGCCGCGGACTCCACCGTCGCCCGCACCCTCGCCGGCATCTCCAGCTGGTACCGGTACCTGCAGTCCAACGACATCGCCGACCGCAACCCGGTCTCCGCGGTCAACCGGCCCAAGACCGGCAAGACCCCGCCGCTGCCGGCGCTCGGCGGCGAGTCGACGGCGAAACTGCTGAACCACATGGAGAAGCGAGCCCGCGCCAACGACACCGAACCGTCCTGGCGCGACGCCGCCGTCGTCGCGATCCTGTTCTACACCGGCCTGCGCGTCTCCGGCCTCACCACCGCCACCGTGCAGGACCTCGACACCGACTCCGGGCACACGATCCTGCGTTACACCGCCAAAGGCGGCCACCGCGACTTCGTCCCGCTCGTCCCCGCCGCCCAGCACCCGCTGCGCCGCTACCTCGAGCTGCGCGCCGCACGCAGCGGCGTCCGCCCCGATGAGCTGACCGGCCCGCTGCTCGCGACCATGCCCCACCGCTACGACAGCACCAAATCCGGAGGGAAACCGCTGGCACAGCGGGATGTCTGGTTCCTCCTACGGGCACAGGCCCGTGCCGCCGGGCTCGCCGAAGCGAACACCATCTCTCCGCACACCGCACGGCGCACCACCGGAACCCTGCTGCTGGCCAACGACGTCCCGGTCCAGAAAGTGCAGGACCTGTTGGGCCACGCCGACATCCGCACCACCCGCGACCGCTACGACGCGCACCGCCACAAGCTGGAGACCTCTCCCGTGCACGCGCTCGCGCAACTGCTCGCCGACGCGCGTCACCGTCAAAGCTGAGCCTGCCCCAGCTGGGACTTCGTCGCCCCGATCACCACACCGTCGACCCGCGCGAGCCAGCTCCCGCACAGACACCGGACGTACTCCAGCCTCCCCTGGGAGACCCGCTGGGACCTCGTCGCGCTTCCAGGCAATTCGGCCAGCGGCCACCCGCACCGCGGGCACTCGTTCGCTTCCATGCCCCGATCGTGCTGTAATGAGTCAATGCACTTCAACCCTTACGGCGGCGCGGCGGCACAGATCGCCGCCGACCTGGTCAACCTCGGCGACGCCGCCGACCCGGCCACGCTGACCACGATCTTCCGCGACCGCATGACCGTCGCCGCCGTGAAGGACCACGAATCGACCGAGATCATCGCCTGGACCAAGCGACTCCGGGACGTCTTCGAAGCGGATCCGGCCACCCGCGTCGACCTGGTCAACGCACTGCTCCACGATTCCGCGTCCAAGCCGTACATCTCCACCCACGACGGCAAGGCGCCCCACCTGCACTACGTCGACGCGCAAGCAGGCACCGCCTCCCGGGTCCGGGCCTACACCGCGGGCGGACTCGCACACCTCGTCTGTGACGCCCCGGACCGCTTCGGCGTATGCTCACGCGAAGGCTGCGAAACAGTCTACGTCGATGTCTCCCGCAACGGCCGCCGTCGATTCTGCTCCACCCGCTGCGCGACCAGGGTCCACGTCGCCGACCACCGGAACCGGCAAGCGAGCTAGCACTCGTTCAACGAGGGAGGTTCTCTCGGTACCTGTATCACCAGGGTCTCCCAGCCGTCCAAAACGCCCGTCAACCTTTGATCGAGCCGGAGACACCCGGAATCACGACAAAGGTACGGAGACTCATGGCGGACGAACAATTCACCGCTCACTCAGGACTTTTCGATCTGAGCGGGAAGGTTGCCCTTGTCACCGGCGGCACCAGGGGCATCGGGATGATGATCGCGCGCGGCCTTCTCCAAGCGGGCGCTCGCGTCGTCATCAGCTCACGCAACGCGGACACGTGTACGGAGGCGCAGCATCTGCTGGCCGAATTCGGCGACGTTCGGGCAATTCCCGCCGACCTGTCCAGGCACGCCGAGTGTCAGCGCCTCGCTGATCTCGTCAAGGCCGAATCGGAACGCCTCGACATCCTTGTCAACAACGCGGGAGCGATGTGGCGCGAGCCGCTGGAGACATTCCCGGACGAAGCCTGGGACACAGTGCTCGACCTCAACCTCAAGTCGCCGTTCTGGCTGGTGCAGGCGCTGCTGCCCGCGCTCCGCAGGGCGGGCACCGCGGATGATCCCGCGCGGATCATCAACATCGGCAGTATCGCCGCCATCCACGTCGCCGAGTCGCCCAACTACTCCTACGCCGGCAGCAAAGCGGCACTCCATCAACTCACCAGGGTGCTTGCCAGGGAACTGGGCCCACAGCACATCACAGTGAACGCGGTGGCCCCAGGAGTGTTCCCGTCGCAGATGATGGCGGCCACGATCGACGCCATCGGCGACTCGATCGCGGCGAAGGCCCCTCTGCGCCGGCTCGGCCGCGACGACGACATGGCGGGTATCGCCGTGTTCCTCGCCGGCCGGGCCGGGTCCTACCTCACGGGCTCCGTCATCGCGGTGGACGGCGGCATCGCGACGACCGCATCGGGAACCTAGACGTCGGGGTACCCGCAGTGCCTCCCTCTGGCTGCGGGACAGGCTTACGGTGAGGGAATGGCCACGATGGATCCACGCGCCGACATCCGCGAGTTCCTCAGCTCGCGGCGCGCGCGCATCACACCCGAGCAGGCGGGCCTGACCGCCTACGGCGGCAACCGTCGAGTCAAAGGTCTGCGCCGCGAAGAAGTAGCGCTACTGGCCGGGGTATCGGTCGACTACTACGTCCGCATGGAGCGCGGCGGCCTCGCCGGCGCTTCCGACGGCGTGCTCGAGGCATTGGCCTCCGCCTTGCAACTCGACGAGGCGGAGCGCCAGCACCTGTTCCACCTCGCGCGCCGATCCAGCCCACGCCGGCGCCGGTCCCCCGTGACGGTGCGCTCGACGCTGCAGCAGGTACTCGACGCGATCTCCGATGCGCCGGCTTTGATCGGCAACGGCCGTTATGACGTGCTCGCCACGAACCACCTCGCTCGCGCGCTGTATGCACCGGTGTTGGCCGACCCGCGACGGCCCGCGAACACAGCGCGGTTCCTCTATCTGGACCCCGAGACGGCCCGAGAATTTTTCGTCGACTACGACCAAGTCGCCAGTGCCGTGGCCACGAAGCTGCGCATGGAAGCCGGCCGCAACCCACACGATGAGGAGCTGATCGCCCTGATCGGCGAACTGTCGACGTGCAGTGAGCCATTCCGGCGCCGGTGGGCGTCGCAGGACGTGCGACTGCACCGGTCCGGCCGGAAGCGTGTGCGGCACCCGATCGTGGGCCAACTCGACCTGGACGTCGAGCCCTGGGAACTGGCCGCCGAACCCGGCCTGCACCTGAACGTCCACACCGCACCCGCGGGCACACCGACCGCTGACAAATTGGCGCTCCTGGCGTCGTGGGCGGCCACCCGACCCGCCTAGATCGCGTACCGCCACGCCGTCAGGGCGTGCGCCGAGAACCAGGCACCCAGCACCACCCACGCCACCGCGGCCGCCACCGCCGTGACCGTCCGCCGCTTCGACAACCCGATCGCGATCGGCACCAGCACCGGGAAAGCGGGCAGGATGAACCGGATCTTCGCATCCGGCAAGCCCCGCGTGCCGATCGCCAGCAACAGCACCCCGGCCCCGTACAGCGTCAGCGGCCACGGCACCCGGAGGAACGCCGCCACCAGCACCAGCGCCACCGCACCCAGCAGCAACAACACCGTCAGCGTGCTGAACACCGACTCGTCCCCGGTCAACCGCGCCAGCACCGAATCCGCGGTCTCCGCACCGAAGTCGAACTCGGTGTTCCAGCCCCGCAACTCGATGTCCTGCCAGCCGGTCCAACTACCGGTCCGGTACGCGACGAACCCCAGATAACCGGCGACCCCCAGCGGAGCCACCACCGCACCCGCCAACGCCCACCAGCGCTTCTCGGTACGCCGGAAGACCGCGATCAGCGCCGCCACCACGACCACCGCGACCAGCACCACCGCCGTCGACCTCGACAACCCGGCCGCGAAAGCGCACAGACCCGCCGGCAGCCAACGCCGCTCCAGCACACCCACCAGCGACCACACCGCGAACGCGCAGAACACCGCTTCCGTGTAAGCCATCGAGAACACGATCGCCATCGGTGCTCCGGCCCACAACGCCACGAGCAGCAACCCGGTCCGGTCGCCCCGCTCCGGCGAAACCGCCCGCCCGATCCGGATCAGCCCGCACGCCAGCACCAGACCGGCCAGCACCGACACCGTCAACGCCGCCGTCACCACATCCGGCCCGAGCCACATCACGGCGGCGACGAGCTTCGGATACAACGGGAAGAACGCCATCGGCGCGTCCGAATACGGCTGCCGCGCCGCGTCCAGCGTCCCCGGCAGATCCGCGTACCCGTGCACCGCCAGCCGCAGATACCACTGCCCGTCCCACGCCGTCAGCCGATCGGTCAACGTGGCACCACGCCGGGCGGCCAGCAGATCGAGCAACTGGACACTCGCCGTCCGGATCACGAGATACAACAGGATCGCCCGCGGATAAGGCGAGCAGGCCAGTCTGTCGAGAACTCTCTCGAACACACGCGCCGGACGCCCCTGCCGGGGCGCCTTCTCGGGAGCGGCGGACTGATCAAGGTCGTCGACTTCTCGGAGCACGCTCAGAGTGTCCACAATGCGGAGTCAGCTCGCCGTTCGATCCCGAAGATTCCCGGCTCCCGCGCAGGTGGGAAAGGCCACAAACCAGGCTTGTGACCCCACCTCGATCTTGTGTTTCCCAGCCACCGCCCCCGGCGCCTACGTTCGAAGTCATGAGCGAACAGAACCTCAAGGACACCGTCGCGATCATCGCCGGCGGCGCGAAGAACCTCGGCGGACTCCTTTCCACCACCCTCGGTGAAGCAGGGGCCAAGATCGTCGTCCACTACCACGGCGACGCCTCCGCGGCCGACGCCGACAAGACCGTCGAAGCCGTCCGCGGTGCGGGCGCCGATGCCATCGCCGTCCAAGGCGACCTCACCGTGGTAGCCGACGTCCGCCGCCTCTTCGACACCGCCATCGACACCTTCGGCCGGGCCGACATCGCGATCAACACCACCGGCATGGTCCTGCGCAAGCCCATCCTCGAAACCACCGAAGAGGACTACGACCGCATGTTCGCGGTCAACGCCAAAGCCGCCTACTTCTTCATCCAGGAAGCCGGACGACGCCTCTCCGACAACGGCAAGATCATCAGCCTCGGCACCTCCCTGCTGGCCGCCTTCACCGACGGCTACTCCACCTACGCCGGCGGCAAAGCCCCGCTGGAGCACTTCACCAGGGCCGCCGCCAAGGAGTTCGCCGACCGCGGCATCTCGGTCAACGTCGTCGCACCCGGCCCGATGGACACCCCGTTCTTCTACCCGCAGGAAACACCCGAGCGGGTCGAATTCCACAAGTCCCAGGCCATGGGCGGACGACTCACGAAGATCGAGGACATCGTGCCGATCATCCGGTTCCTGGCCACCGACGGCGCCTGGTTCACCGGCCAGACGATGTTCCCCAACGGCGGCTACACCACCCGCTGACCTTTACGCTGGCCAAGACGCCGTAGACCGGACACGAAGGGGAACCCCGGGGTGGGCCTGGACCTGAACAAGCTGAACCACCTCATCGCCGTCGCCGAAGAAGGCAGCTTCACTCGTGCGGCGGCCCGGCTGCACCTGAGCCAGCAGGCGCTGTCGACCTCGGTGCGCACGCTCGAGCGGGAAGTCGGCGTCCCCCTGCTCGAGCGGAGCGCCACCGGCGTCACCGTGCTCCCCGCAGGACAGGCACTGATCGCCGACGCCCACCTCCTGCACGGCATCGCCGACTCCGCCGTCCGGCGCGCCAGGCGCATCGGCCGCAGCGAACCGGAACGACTCCGCGTCGGCCACACCCCCGCCGTCACCGGCGACGAGGTCACCGCCCTCCTGCGCAGACATCAGGCCGACCCCGATCTGATCATCGACGTCAACCAGCGCTACCCCGACGAACTCGTCGCACAACTGCTCGGCGGGCAACTGGACCTCGGCCTCGGCCGCGCGCTGACCCTCGCGCACGGCTTGGTCGGGACCACCCTGATCCGGCAGCGTCTCAACGTCGCGGTCGCCACCGGACACCGGCTCGCCGAGCGCGAGTACCTCGCCTTGACCGACCTCGACGGCGAGGAGATCACCGTCTGGGGGAATCCCGGCCGGTCCGGATACACCGACCTGCTCGTCAACCTCTGTCGCGACGCGGGATTCGAACCCCATGTGCGCCGCAACCCCATCCAGGGAACACCACCGGTCACCGCGGTCCTCGACACCGAAGGCGTCGCGTTCGTGACCGCGTCACCCGGGCCGGCGGCGGGCGGCGCCGTCCAGGTCAGGGAACTGCGGCCTGCCGTACACGTCCCGCTGCAAGCCCTCTGGCCGCAGCACAGCACCTCCGACGCACGGCAGGCCTTTCTCGCGTCCGCTCAAGGCTTCTAGGCGTTGCGCCGGTCGTGGTGCTCCAGAAGCTTCGACAGCAACTCGGTGAACCGCTTCCGCTCGTCGGCCGAAAGCGGCGCCAGTAGCTCGTCCTGCTGGTCGGCCAGCTGTTTCTCCAGCCGCCGCAGCTGTCGCCTCCCCTCGGTGGTCAGTGAGATGACGTTACGCCGCCGATCGGCCGGATCCGGGGCCCGCTCGACCAGCTCACGCTCGGCGAGTTCGTTGATCGTCGCGACCATCTCGCTCACGTGGACACCGCTCCGGCGGCCCAGCATCGCCTGACTGGCGGGGCCGAACTCGTCCAGCGTCGCCAGCACGCGGTAGTGGTAGCCGCGGGCCTCGACGGCGGAGAACCCGGCCGTCACCAGGCGATGCGCGTGGTTGGCGGTCTGTGTGAGCAACCAGCTGGGCAGCTTCCGCCAGCCGCCACACGACTCCGCCGAGGGGTTCTCCATGTGACGAGTCTAACGAATCGTTGGGTGCCCGAACGATCGCGGCATCGTTGGGTTACCAAACGTTTAGCGACCCAACGAATCGGAGACCACGTGACGATCAAGCCCTTCCGCATCGACATCCCCCAGGCAGATCTCGACGACCTCGCCGCCCGGCTGGCTCGCACCCGCTGGCCCAACGAGGTCGCCGACGCCGGCCTGGACTACGGATTCCCGCTCGCTCGCCTCAAGGAACTCGCCGAATACTGGCGAACCGGATACGACTGGCGCGCCCACGAAACCGAACTCAACGAGCTTCCGCACTTCACCACCGAGATCGACGGCCAGAACATCCACTTCGTGCACATCCGGTCGGCGAACCCGGACGCGCTCGCACTGATCCTCACCCACGGCTGGCCCGGATCGTTCCTGGAGTTCCTCGACATGATCGAGCCACTCTCGCCCGACTTCCACCTGGTGATCCCCTCGATTCCCGGCTTCGGCTTCTCCGGTCCGACCCACGAACGAGGGTGGAGTGCCGAGCGGATCGCCCGGGCTTGGGCCGAGCTGATGCGCCGGCTCGGCTACGAGCACTACGGCGCGCAAGGCGGCGACTTCGGCTCGGGGATTTCGACGGCACTCGGGGCGGCGGCGCCGGAGCACGTCGTCGGGGTGCACGTGAATTACCTGCCGACCCGCCCGGATCCGGACGCCCGTCTCGAACTGTCCGAAGAGGACGAGGTTCGGCTGGAGAAGGTGAAGCGCCTGATGGCGAATCGCCCGCCGTATCAGGCACTGCAGGCCGCCACCCCGCAAACCATTGGCTACGCGTTGACGGACTCGCCGGTCGGGCAGCTCGCCTGGATCGCCGAGCGCTTCGCGCAGTGGACAGATCCGCGCACACCGGTCAGCGACGACCGGATGCTCACCGACATCTCGCTGTACTGGCTGACCGCGACCGCGGCCTCGTCCGCGCGCCTCCACCACGACGCAGGAAGGGGGAACACTCCTTGCCGTGCACCGCTCGGCGTCGCGGTGCTCCCGTATGACATCACGCAGTCGGTACGGCCATTGGCCGAGCGCCTGTACGACATCAGGCACTGGTCGGAGTTCGAACGCGGTGGCCACTTCGCCGCGATGGAGGTACCGGGCCTGCTCGCGGAAGACGTCCGCGAGTTCTTTCTCGGCTTGGCCGCTACTCGGCTCTGAGCTGATTTTTCCTTACGAAATATAGGTTTTGACTTTGCCCTCGGCAGTATAGGTCGTTATACATCTTGACCTGGAAAGACAGACGAGTCCTCCGACGAAGGCCACGGTCAGGTATGCGTTGCCGATGATGGCCTCCGCGAGGTTCCAGTCCCGCTCCGCTCCCCCACCGCCCGGGACCACTGCCACAGTCCACCCCGTGAACAGCACGGCGACCGCTACCACTACCCCACGATGTCCCCTGGCCGCGAGGAGCGCGAGCGCGGGCACCACCCATACCCAGTGGTGGGTCCACGAAATCGGACTGATCAGCAGGGAGCATCCTGCCGTGACCAGCAGCGCGGCCCGGTCGTCACCCGCTCGGTGGAGGCGGTGCACGAGCCATATCGCCACCACCGAGCACACCACGGCGAACACCACGATCACCACCGTCGCCGGGTGGCCTTCCGGCACCGTGCGCGCGACGAAACCCTGCCATGACTGGTTTCCCACCCAGCCCTTCATCTCGGCGAAGTGATCGTTGAAGATCGCCGAGGTCCAATATCGGACGGAGTCCGACGGCAGGACGGCCGCAGCGAACGCCGACGCGCAGAGAAAGGCCGTGAGCGCCCGGGCGGCGTCCGCGGTCCGCCTGACCACCAGGAGATGGACGATGAAGATCAGCGGGATCAGTTTGACGGCCGCGACGATCCCGATGGTGATTCCGCTCCAGCGCGAGCCACGCAGCAGGAAGATGTCCGCGACCACGGCGGCCATGAGAACGAGATTGACCTGTCCGAGGCCGATCGTCTGCCATACCGGTTGCAGGGCGAACGCGCCGATCAGCAACAACGGAAGGTGGGCCCGGTCGGCGAACGGCCGGACTGCGCAGTAGAGGGACGGCGCGGCGGCCAGCGTGAGGAGACCCCACGACAACTGGGAGGGCAGCGCGGTCAGCGAGGTGAACAGCAGCGCGGCGAACGGCGGATAGGTGAAGGGCAGCTCCGGCGCCCATCCGGGCAGCGCGAGCAGAGGTGAATACAGGCTTTCCCCGTGCACTACGGCGAATCCGCCTGCCCGGTAGACCGCCGAATCCACGCCGAGCGGCGTATCCGAGAGCCACCAGACGATCGCCACGGCGGCGAATACGGTCATCGCTCCGCCGACGATGATCAGCGCGGGGTCGGCGAGCCGCCCTCTTGACCTGTCCATGGGGAAACGATCTCCGGAACTGCCTCGGGAGACGTCACCCCGGAGAGCCGTCTTGGCGGCGCTACCCCGGTATCCGCTTCCGGCGGTACCCCTACCCCGGTATCAGGACGTGGTTCCCGGCACGACGAGCCCCGCCTCGTACGCGACCATGACCGCCTGCGCGCGATCACGCACCCCGAGCTTGGCGAAAACCCTGCTGACATGGGATTTGGCCGTCTGCTCCACGATCACCAGCGCTTCCGCGATCTCCGCGTTCGAGAGGCCGCGCGCGACCAGCCGGAGCACTTCGGTTTCCCGCGCGGTCAGCTCGGCCACGAGGGATCGGCCCGCGTGCGCCGACGCGTGTGTCCGGGTGAACTCGCCGATCAACCGCCGGGTGATCGTCGGCGCGAACAACGCGTTGCCCGCGGACACCACCCTGACGGCGGTCACCAGGTCGTCCAGCGGCGAGTCCTTCAGGAGGAAGCCACTGGCACCCGCTCGCAGCCCGCCGAACACGTACTCGTCGATGTCGAAGGTGGTGAGGATCAGCACGCGGACTTCCCGCCGCCCCGCCAGGATCCGCCGGGTCGCTTCGAGACCGTCGAGTTCGGGCATGCGGACGTCCATCAGCACGACGTCCGGTTCGAGTTCGGCGCACAGTGCGACGGCGGCGTTCCCGTCCGCGGCCTCTCCGACCACGCGGATGTCGTGCTGTGCGTCGAGCACGGCACGGAAGCTCTGCCTGACCATGGTCTGGTCGTCGGCGATGACCACCGAGATCATGGTTGCGGACACCCCTCACGGTCGAGCGGAACGGTCAGGGCGACACGGAAGCCGCCGTCCGGCCGCTCCCCCGCCTCGAGATCGGCCGCGAGCATAGCGGCCCGTTCCCGCATCCCCACCAAGCCGTGTCCGCCGCCTGCCTGGTCCGTCCTCTTCGGACCGTCCACCGGCCCGTTTTCGATGAGCAGCCGGACCGAATCCGGCGCGCTCACGAGTTCGACGGAGACCGCCGATCCGGGTGCGTGCTGGATCGCGTTGCTGAGGGCTTCCTGCACGATCCGGAACACCGACAACGCGACGCCGACCGGAACGTGGTCGAAGCCGCCACGCACCGCGAGTTCGCACTCGGTGCCTGCGGCCTTGACCCCTTCGACGAGTTCGGCGACCTTGCCCAGCCCCGGCTGCGGCGTCAGCGCCACGGAGTGCTCTTCCGACCGGAGCACCCCGAGCAGCCTGCGCAGCTCGGTCAGGCCCTCGCGGGCGGTTCCGGCGAGGTCGGCGAACTCCCGCCAGATTTCGGCTTCGCGATCGGCCTTGTCCTGATCGGCGAACCGGAACCGCGCGGAGTCGGCGCGCAGAGCGAGCACGGACATGTGGTGCGCGACCACGTCGTGCAGTTCCCTCGCGATGCCCGCACGTTCCTCCAGCAGCGCCGCCCGCATCTCTTCTGCGAGCCTGCGTTCCTGGTGCGCGGCACGTTCTTCCTCGGCGAGCCTGCGCTGGCGCACGGTGTTGCCGAGGAAGAACGCGATTCCGCCCAGCAGCACGAGAAGCGCCGCGTCCCGCCAGTCACTGAGGAACGGCGTGGCGGCGCAGAACGAGATCAGTCCCGCCCAGGCGAGCTCCGGCTGATTGTTGCTCTCCCCCACCAGGTAGAAGACGAGTGCCGCGGTGAGCGCGAAACCCGGCGCCCATGGCCAGCCCCAGGAAGCGGCGATGCCGGGCAAGGTCAGCGGGGTGCTCACGATGCCGACGATCAGCGTGCGCCATCCCCACAGCGGCGAACGCACCGCGAGCAGGCAGGGCAGCACGGTGACGAGCACGTTGAACGTCTTCGCGGGCGGCGGCACCGAAACGGTCGAGAATGTGACGAAAGCCGCCCAGAGCCCACAACCGACGATCGCGAGCCCGCGCAGCCAGTTCAACCCCGCCGAGCGCTTCGGCGGGGCGTCGGTTCCGGCGAATGCCGTGTAGCGCAGGGCATCCCACCACACCCGAAAGCGTCGTCGGTCGATCATCAGGCATCACCTTACCCGCGGATCGACTCGCGAAATGGCACTCAGTGCCACGGTCAGGGTTCGGCCAAGGCGGCGTTGACCTTGGCGATGACGGTGCGCAGAGGCGTCGACGTGGTCATCACCGCCACCATGGTCGTTTCGGCCGCGGCGTCCTGGACCTTGAACGCGTCGATCACCAGCGCGAAGGCCTCCGCCGCGCTGGCGGCGATGTCGTCCTGTCCGCCACTGCGCAGCCAGCGCCGGAGCACGTGGTTGTTGGCGGCCGCGATCGCCGCGGCGGCCACGGCCGCTCGCAGGCTCGCCGTCTCGTCACCCTGTTCGGTGAATCGCGCCCGCAGGTAGCGGGCGAGCACGCGCTGATAACGGTCAACGGTCGCGACTTCCTTGTCCCGCAGGGAAGGCACCGTCCGCGTCAGAGTGAACCGCTTGAGCGACACGTCGAGTTCCGCGGCATAGGAGTCGAGGACCAGGCCGACGGCCTCGCATGCCACCTCGACGGGAGCACGATCCGGGTCCGCGGCGGCGAACGTCTCCTCCATCTCGGCCACGATCTCGTCGTGGTTGGCGAAGAGCACGTCGTCCTTGGCGTCGAAATACCGGAAGAACGTCCGGCGCCCCACCCCCGCCGCGGCCGCGATCTCGTCCACCGTCGTGGCTTCGTACCCCTTGGCGACGAACAGGTCCACGGCCGCCGCGGCGAGCGCACGACGCAGACGGCGCCTCCCGTCGGGGGTCGCGCCGGCTCTGGTCACCGGCGCTCGGCGCGGCGAATCGCTCATAGCCGGACGGTAGCAGCCACTTGCTAGTGGCACTGAGTGCCGTTAGGCTGTGCACAGTCCCCGGGGCACCACGTCCCCACCCCCGCTCGGAAGGCGCCGATGATGTCGCTGGACCACCAAGTGCTCCCGGTCGAGTCACGTTCGATCCGCCCCCGCGGCGAGGCCTTCTACGGCCGTCTCTTCGGCTGGTCCCTCAAATGGCGAGGCACGCAGCCGTTCCTGGTGCTGGAAGGCGGGATCTGCGCGGTGACCCTGCCCAAGATCAACGGCGCCGAGGTCCTCGGCAGGCTCGCCGACACCGGATGCGGAGGCCCCGCCATGGCGGTACTGACGCAGCAGGGTCCGCGGGTGGCCATTCTCGCGGAGACCGACGGGCTGCTTCCTTCTCGGGACTCCCTGCCGCCGCATGTCGAAGTCCTCGCCTGGGGCACGCTGCTCCCCCTGCCCGTCGACTCCGGCCGAGCCGAGGCCCACGCGGAATGGCTCTCGGCTCCGGATCCGCGGCAGCGGTGGCTTCCCAGCCTGGACGCCGTCCTCGCGAGCGTCCGGCCGAGGTAGCGCACGGGGCTCATGCCGCCACTGACGCCTGCGCGGAGACGAGCAACGCTCCACCGTCCGATTCGGACAGGGTGATCTCAAGAGTCGCGCCGCCCGCAAGCGGCGGCAGATCGCTCAGGGTCACCTGGCCGATCAACCTTTGCCCACGGCGGGCGTTCACCGCACCGGAACGCCGGACTTCGATTCCCGAGCGGTGCCACACGCGGACGCTGCCCGTCGCCCGGCCTCGCCACCGGCTTCCACACCAGGCCGCGAGCGCGGCGCCCGCCGTGTTGCACAGGACGTCGTCGAGCGAACCCACCCGTCCGGCGCCCTGCCAGACCTGAAGGCATTCGATCGATACGGACACCGCGAACGCCGCCAGAACGACCCGCGGCACCGGCTTCGTCCAGTCGAAGCGCATCGGCGCCAGCACCGCGAGCGGAGCCAGCAGCAGAACGTTGCCCGCCAGCTGGACCACGGCGAGATCCGTCCGACCGTCGAACACCGGCAGGACATCACCCAGCAGGTGCAGACTCACCGACGACCCTCGGCCTGGCACCGGCGCCGGTACGAACACGATCGCAAGTACCGCGAAAAGCGAGGCCAGCAAAGCGAAATCCAGCGCGATCGCGGACCGGCGGCGCCGATTTCGCCGAAGGCGCGCGACGAATTCGGCGACGACGGCGCCGGCCGCGGCGGCGAGCAGCGACCACGGTGCGACGTCGGAGAACGCCTGCCACCACCATCCCATGCGCTCCCCTTTCGCCGATGATCGTCTTCGGCGAGGGTGGCAGGATCGTGAAGACCAGACAAGAACCTTGGCTATTGTCGGTGAATAACTACCATCCGCGTTGAAACTTCACGGAGTTCGATTGTCATGGCCGTGCGGTCAGCGCCGGGCCGATCCAGCGGCGGACGAGGGCCCGCAACCGCTCGTCGGTGTGCGCCGGTGTCGAGGGGTACTGCAGGAACGACAGGAACAGCCGCATCAGCATTTCGGCGAGACCCTCGAAGTCCTCGTCGGTCGTGACCCCCACCGCGGTCCAGTCGACCGGCACATTCCGGAGGATCCGCGCGCCGAGCGCGAACGACTGCGAAGAAGTGACCGCCACGGTGAAGACGTCGGCCTCGCCGGCTTTCAGGAGCAGCCCCAGGTACGGCTCGTCGGGGACCGCACGGACACCGAAGACCACGGATTCCACGGCGACCTCGGCGGGGTCGGCGAACGTGGCCAGATGCCGTTCCATCCGCCCGGCGAACTCCTCGACCCGATCCAGCGCGACCGCGCTGAGGATGTCGGCGAGGCTCGGGAAGTAGCGGTAGACGGTCTGGCGGGTGACGCCCGCTTCGGCGGCGACGTCGGAGAGGCTGGTCTTGGCGAGGCCGACCCGGTCGATGCAGGCGGTCGCCGCCTCGACGATCCGGCGGCGTGCCTCGCGCTCGGTTCCGGGCGGGTTGCCCCGCCATCCGTGGTGCCCCATACGTCTCATCTTCCCCGAACGGAGAATCTCAGACGGTGGCAGGGGCCGCGCGGCGTACGCGGTACAGCGCGGCGAGCATCAGGCCCGCGGCCACGAAGCAGGCCAGTACGTAGAGTCCACTCCCCGGCGTGATGCCGTTTTCGATGACGGCACCCAGCCAGAACACGGCCATCGCACCCAGATAGACGGCGGGATAGAACCGGGCGAAAGGCGCGAGAGGCTCATCGGTACCGCGGTGCCGGATGAAGATCCAGGTTCCCGCCGCCCACAGCAGCGCCAGCTCGACGGCGAGAATCCAAGCTTGCGCGGTCACATTGCCGCCGAAGA
Organism: Amycolatopsis lurida; assembly: GCF_900105055.1. Classification (NCBI taxonomy): domain Bacteria; kingdom Bacillati; phylum Actinomycetota; class Actinomycetes; order Pseudonocardiales; family Pseudonocardiaceae; genus Amycolatopsis; species Amycolatopsis lurida. Next base: position 247,506 of record NZ_FNTA01000003.1, on the reverse strand, counting down.
GGCTCGATGGGAGCCCGGCGATCGCCATGCTCAGCGGCGTGAGGACGCCGGCCACCACGATGCGCGCCACCAGCGGCCACCCGCGCCTCGAACCACCGGCGAGCCGCACCACCAGATAGGTCATGGCGCCCATCGAAACGGAGGCGAAGAGCAGCATGCTGGTCATGGGCACGGAATCCAGCGCAGGATGATTGACGATCCGGTTGTTCCCGTTCCAGGCCCACCACTTCAGCTGGGGACCGAGGTGGTCGAAGACCTCGTAGAACACCTGGCAGGCGAAAGCGACCGCCACCGACCCGGCCAGCGCGCCCCGTGCGCGGAAGATCCCCAGCGACCGGACGAGTTCGTAGGCGAGCTGGCTGATCATCGGATAGAACGCCACGATGTAGAGCGGCAGCCGGTCCCACATGAACTGCACGGTGAATCGGTTGTGGGCGAAGATGAAACCGTACTGACGCTCGAGGCCGAACCATTCCGGGAAATACAGGGGCGGTTCGATGACGAAGAGGTAGACCAGCGAAGCGCACCACAGCGCCAGATTGACCGAATCGCCCTGCCGATGACGGCGGACGGCGTGCACCAGCGCGAACACGGCTCCGCCGAGGACGAGCAATTCCAGCAACGGCATCGTCCAGTGCCCCACCGTCCACGGTGGACGGATCGAGAGCCAGGCGGACACGTCGTGGCAGTCGAAACCGAGGGCACGGGTGACGGCTTCCGCGTCCGCCCCGCATACGGCGTTCATCGGGCGACCGCCGGTTCGGCGGCGCCACCTTCCGGTGAATAGTCCGTGACCGGTGGCTCGGCGCGGGCGTCGAAGTCGAACGGGATCCGGTGCCGCCCCAGCGCCGCCCGGATCCGGTAGCGCACGAGCCCCGCGATCACCCGCGGGTTCGTCATCATGTCGCGCAGCGACTCGTCGAGGTTGAACACCTTCGCGAAATGCTCGTCGACCACATCGTCCTCGCGCGCGGCGCCGACGATGAGCCTGAACGCCGGGCCGGACACCGCCGAGAGCGCACGCCGCTTCCACTCCCCCGCCTTCTCGGTGCCCACCGCACAGGCGTAGCCCTGGTCCCTCGCCATCGCCAGGCTCCACGGCACGTTGAGCAGTTTGCGCTGGGCCACGAGGAATCGTGCCGAGAAATCGGTGTCGAGACGCTCGGCGCGGGCGAGACGTTCGCGCAGCAGCAGCGCCGAACCGGCGGCGGAACTGATGCCCTGCGCGTAGAACGGGTTGAAAGCGCAGATCGAGTCGCCGACGAACGCCAGCCGTTTCGGCGGGGTGCGGAGCCGGTCGTAGCGCCGCCATTTGTTGCCGGTCGACCGGGTGAGGTGCACCTCGGAGGTCGGGGTGGACCGGTCCATCGCGGCCGCGAACAGCGGCGCCCGCACCCGGCGGGCCGACTCGACGAACGCCTCGGTGGTGCGCGGCATCTCGAGACCCCACGAGCCCATGCACGCGATGACCCGGTTGCCCTCGATCGGGAAGAAGTTCACCAGGAACTCGTGCTCGTCCGGATGCGGTCCCTTGTCGGGCGTCGGCATGATCACCAGGTGCCGCCACCACCAGGACGGCGGCCGCTCCTCGGGTGAGGGCAGGTCGTACCAGCGTGAGGTGTAGGTGACCTTGGCGTCGAGGGTCCGCACTTCGGGTTCCGGCCAGCCTGCCGCCACCAGCCAGGCGCCGACCGGGGAACCACGGCCCATCGCGTCCACCACGAAGTCGGCGTCGAGGTGCTCCTCGCCGTCGCGCGTGGAAAAGCCGACGCCCGTGACGGCGCCGTCCCGGGTCGTCAGCCCGCTGACCGCGACGCCCTCACGGATCACGACGTTCGACAGCCCGCGGACCTTGTCCCGCAACACGCGCTCGATGAGGATCCGGGAGCTGTAGATCATCGTCATCGTGCTGCGTTTTCGCGCCGACCAGCCCTTCCCGTCGAGATAGGCGGCGTCCATGGACGGCATGAGATGCAGGCCGCCCGCGGCGATGAGGTCGTCCTCGAAGCCGGGGAACAACGCCCCGATCGCGCGGCGGCCCGAGTTCAGGAGGAAATGTGGGTGCTTGCTCTGCGGAACCCCGCGCCGGTGTTCGGCCTCGGCCGGGAGCTCGTCGCGTTCGAGCACCAGCACGCGGTCGAAGTACGGGGCGAGCGCGCCCGCGGTGCAGAGTCCGGCGGCGCTGCCCCCGAGGACGACGGCGGTCTTGCCGAGTCGCATACGACCAACTCCCAGCGTCATTCATACAGTTTGACAACGCCTGTATGAATGTATGAACGACACCGAGGACTGTCAAGATGCCGACGGATGCGCCGGAAGCCGGATCACGCGTGTATGGAGCCGTAACTCGCGTGATTGAAGCCGTAACTCGCGTGTTTCGGGCCGGATCAACGAGTTACGCCTCCAATCACGCGAGTGTCGGCTTCAATCACGCGAGTTCGGGCGAAGGTGCGAGCCCCTGAGATCCGAGGAGCAGGCCGCCGACGGTCGCCGCGCCGGCGCTGCCGAGCGCGATCCCCCAGCCGACCGGCCCGAGCGGCGTGCAGCCGAAGAAGCGGCTGACCCCGGGAGTCTGGACCAGGATCGCCAGCAGTGCGGCGGAACCCAGGCCCGCGGCGAGGACGGTGCGGTCCCGGCCGCCGACGGCCAGCGTCTGCCCGAGCTGGGTACCGATCAGGGAGACGAGCGCGATCGTGCTCGCGCGCCGTCGCCTGCCGGTCAGCCTCGCGAGGGTCCACGCGGTGGACGCCCCCAGTGTCGTGGTCACCGCGCGCGTGGTGATGTCGCGCCGGAGAGCGTTCCCGAGTGACGCACTGGGCCCCTCGCGCAGCAACTCCGGCACGGACTCACCGTCCGGCCTGCTCAACGCGATCGCCAGAGCGGGCGCCAGGTCGGTGAGGAGGTTCATCAGCAGCAGCTGCCGGGCGGTGAGCGGCGAGCGTCCGGTGACGACCGAGCCGAGCACGGTGAAGGCGATCTCGCCAAGGTTCCCGCCGAGCAGGATGCCGAGCGCCTCCCGGACCGACGCCCACATCGCCCGGCCTTCCACCAGCGCGGCGACGATCGTCTCCAGCCGGTCGTCGGTCACCACGAGGTCCGCTGCCGCCCTCGCCGCGGCCGTCCCCCGCTGCCCGAGCGCGATCCCGACATCCGCGAGCCGGATGGCGGGCGCGTCGTTGGCACCGTCGCCGGTCATCGCGACGACCCGGCCGCCACGCTGGTAGGCCTGGATGATCCGGACCTTCTGCGCCGGGCTGCACCGGGCGATCACGTCGACGTCGGCGAGTTCCCGATCGAGCTCTTCGTCTTCGAGTTCCTCGATCCTCGCGCCGGTGAGTACCTTGGTATCGCCGTTGCGGCCGGTGATCTCCTCGGAGACGGCCTCGCCGGTGGCCGGATGATCGCCGGTGATCATCACCGTCCGCACTCCGGCTTCGCGCAACCGTTCTGCCGCCGGCGCCGCGCTGTCACGCACTGGATCCGCCAAGGCGACGAAGCCGAGCAATCGGAGATCCGCGACGTCGTCTTCGGAAAGGTCCTTTGTGGACACCGTCCGCTCGGCGACGGCGAGGACGCGGTGCCCGGCGGCCGCCAGGCGGCCGACCCGCTTCTCCAACCTGCTCCGGACACCAGGGCCCATCGGCCGATCGCCGTGCCGGGTACACAGCGGAAGGACTGTCTCCGGTGCCCCTTTGACGCACACCACGTGCCGTTCGCCGAGTTTCCCGTTGGTGGCGTGGAATCCCCGTGACGGCTCGAACGGGACGGCGCCTGTCTTCTCCCACCCGCCGACCTCCACACCCGCGCTGATGCCGCCTTCGAGCACGGCCTGATCCGTGTGATGCGGCAGCTCCTCGGGATTTTCCGCCCGAGGTGTCGCGCGGACGGCCGCGGTCAGTACCGCCCGGTGGCTCTTGCGCAGCCGGCTCACCGAGGCGGTGGTCCTCCCGTCGTCGATCCGGCTGACGCTGAGCTTTCCTTCGGTGAGGGTGCCGGTCTTGTCGAAACAGAGGACGTCGACGCGACCGAGCGCTTCGATGGTGCGCGGATTGCGGACGAGCGCGCCGTGTTCGGCGAGCCTGCGGGCGGCCGCCAGCTGGGCCGCGTTCACCAGGAACGGCAATCCTTCGGGCACCGACGCGACCGCGAGATTCACCGCCGCTCCGACACTCTGCCGCAGCGGCACGCCACGGATGAGTCCGGCGCCCGCGACGGCGGCCGCGGAGCCGACCGCGACCGGCAAGGCCTGTTTGGTGAGCGAAGCGAGCCGCGCTTCGACGCCGGTCTCCGGAGCGGCGCCCCGTGCGGCGGCCAAGCCTCGTCCGACCTCCGTCTCGTCTCCGGTGGCCACGACGACCGCCGACACCTTGCCCGCGGCCACCGTGGTGCCCTCGTACAGCATCGACGCGCGCTCGGCGATTTCCGCGGCCACGACCGGCGCCGGAGTCTTCGGCACCGGCAACGACTCCCCCGTCAGCGACGACTCGTCGAGTTCCGCGCCGGTCGCTTCGAGTACCCGGCAGTCCGCGGGTACGACGTCGCCGGACCGCAGCGACACGACATCACCCCGCACCAGCCCGTCGGCGACGATCTGCCGCTCGGCGCCGTCGCGTAGGACGGTGGTCACCGTCGCGGACCGTTCGAAGAGCCCGGCGAGCGCGCGGTCGGTGTGCACCTGCTGCACGCTGCCGATCAGCGCGGACACCCCGACGATCCCTGCGACCAGCGCGGCGTCGACCGGCGAGCCCACCGCGGCCGAAACCGCCGCACCACCGGCCAGTACCGGGGTCAGGGGGTTGGCGAGCTCGGCCATGAAGGCCTTCGCGATGCTCGTGCCCGCGTGGCCTTCGCCGCCCGCACGATCGGCGGGCGCCCGCCGCCGGGCCTCGCGCTCGTCCAGACCACGCGGGCCGGAACCGAGCCGGTCGAGCACGAGGTCCGGCGGCATCAGGTGCCACGGCGGCACGACGCGTCCCGAGGACGGGGTCTTCCGCTCGCCGGTGAGTGTGCGAGCGCGCCAGATCCCGTCACCGAAGGCCATGAGCGCCCCGGCGTTCACCGCGCGAAGGCCGCTCGCGGCGGGCCTGCGCCGGGCGCTGAGCGCGGTCACGCCACCGATTCCACTGGCCGCGGTCGCGAACATCGTCGAATCACGGACGACCGCCTTGGCGGCGGTGATCGCTTCGACGAGCAGGACGGCCGTGCCGACGTCGCGGCCGATCAGCACATGTGCGCCCCACGGCGGCGGGGTCCCGTCCTCGTGGACGCCGACTCCGCAGTCGGACGCCCCCAGCGCCCGGCGATCGTCGGACACCAGCATGACCACCCGTCCGCACGCCTGGAGTTCGCGGACGGCGTCGAGCACCACCCCACCATCGGTCTGGACCACCCGCATTCCGGCGGTCTCGGCAGCCGACGCCAACGCGTCCACATCGGGCGAGCGCTCCTGTGCGACGGCGAGCAGCCCCGCCGGCCGCCCGTCACGGACCAGCCCCAGCACCATCCGGGCGCCTTGGTCCAGCATCCGCCGGCGCTCGGGGAATCCCTCGCCACCGTCCAGGTCTTCGACCGGGCCTAGCGTCCACTCGCCGTCTCGCCGGACCACCTCGGGTTTCTCCGGGTCGAACAGGGCGAAAGCGGCGGCGGTCAGGTCCACCGGGTCGGCACCGGGCAAGGGAACCAGATCACTGAGTACGTTGGCCCCGGCACCGAGCGCCGTGGTGTCGATGAGGACGGTGTCGAACAGATCGAGCCCGCGCAGCACGGACCGGTCCATCACCAGCGCGCCGCGCCTGGCGAGGACCTGGCCCAGTTGGGCGGAAAAGGCGGCCGCGCCGTTGGGCGGGGCCTTGGGCAGCGCGGATATCCCGACCGCGGCGGCGCGCCTCGGGCCCACGAACGGCAGGGCGGCCGCGGCGGCCGCGGCTCCGGCGGTGATGGACCGGCGCGCGTGACGATCGGCGGCACTTTCCGGAAGCGGCCACGGTCGTTCGCTCACCACCGAGTCCGCGCCGGCGTGTTCGCGCTGCCCGACCAGCCTGGACTCGGCCTCGCACCAGGCCCGCTGGTGCGCCTTGGCCTCCCGCCATTGGGTACCGCGGACCAGGATGTCCAGTACCGTTCCCTCGCTGCGGGCGGCGAGGCCATGAACCAGGGCCGCGCCGATGGAGGTCGCCGAATCCGCCCTCTCCCGCCCGCGCAGCTTCCGGTCCGCCAGGTCACGCAGCCGCGGATGCAGGTCGACGAGTGAGGCCAGTGCCGCGACCTCGGTCGGCAGCGGAGCCCACGGCATGACCTTCGAAGCCACCGACAGCATCAGACCGGCGGCGTCCGCGGCCAGCGTGGACGGCAGCCGGGTCGCCGTGGTGCCGTCCGCCGGATGATGGAGTTCCTCCTCCTCGACCCGCTCGGCTTCGGAAGCGGGCTCCGCCTCTGCTCGTTCGACCGCGCGGATCAGCTCCAGGCGCCTGGGTTCCGGGTCTCCGACCGCGACGACCACCCGGGACGTCGGCGCGTTCACCTGCGCCCATCGCACACCGGGGATCTCCGCCAGTGCTCGTTCCACCCGCCGGGCGACGCGGGCGCCGTCGGGTCCTTTCACTCCGTGGGTCTCGATGTAGAGCCTGCCTGGACACGACCAGACCGCCCGCCGCGGTCCGCGTCCCGGGATCCCCTCCAGCGGCAGAAGTGCCAGCCCGGCCAGCCCCCGGGCGACCCGCCCCAGCGTCCGCGACGGTTTGGGGAAGGCGACACCCAGCACGTCCACGGTCTCCAGGTCCGTCCGCCGCATGCGGCTTCCTCCTCGCGCTCGGTGCCTTGTGGATCTCACCGAGTACCCGCGTGCCGGAACGTCGAATCCCCCTTCCCCCTCAAGAGGTGACGGAGTCGATCAACCGGTTGTACCGGAGCCTCAGCGCGCGTTCGAGCACGGAGAAGAATCCCGCCACCGTGAGCGTGATCTTCGCCCACTGCGGCAGATGCACCGGCGAAGTGAACGTGCCGACGTGTTCGGCGACGACGGGGATCTTGGTGACGGCCTCCGCGCCCTGGAGCAGGCCGACGACGAGCGCGACCAGCAGGATCACGAGCGAGACCGCGCCGATCGCGGCACTGGTACGGGGAAACCGCCGTCCGAACCTCGCCCGCAGTCCTTCCTGCGAACGAGGGTGAGGACGCAAGGTGCGCTCGCCGCCGTGATCGGGGACGAAGTGCATGCGCTTCAGCCCGACCGCACTGGTCGCGACCTCGATGACCCCTCCCGGCACGGGGAACGCCGCGGGCAGGTTGGACCGGAAGACCTGGACGCCGTCCCGGTACAGCGCGGCGGGGCTCTTGCCGACCGCGTCTTCGTGCTGCTTCCGGGTTTTGGCGTCGGCGAGGTACCGGACGTCGACCGCGTACACGTGGGGTTCGAGATCGAGGAAGAACAGCGAACGGGAGAACAGCTGCCATCGGCGGTACTCGGCCAGCGCGGATCCGTCACCGGACCTGACCCTGGAGAGCTGCCACCGTCGGGTGAGTTTCTTGACCATGGTCAGGACGTCGCTTCCGGTGGGTTGAGATCGAGTAGGACGTTCACGCGCTGCAGGACGTCCAGCTGGGCCGGGTTGTACAGATCCGCCACCCCGCGGAGGACGACCGGTTTGGTGAGGGCTTTCCACGTCTTCGCGTCCAGCAGTTCCGGCTGGGCTTCGTACTGGTCGCGGGCGATCGGCGCGAGGTCTTCGGCGATACGCTGCCGCGTCGCGTCGTCGGCGTCCTCGGGAAGCTCGTCGAACTCGGTCTGCACGGCAGGCCGGGACTTCGATTGCAGCTCGCGCAGCGTGGCCATCGTGGCCGGGTCCAGCACGGTCGAAAAGATCATCATCAACGCACGTTCCTCTTCCGGCATGCCCTCGACGTCCCCGTCGAAGCCCGGTGGCAGGTCCACCAGGCTGCGGCGGCGCAGGATCAACGCCAGCTCGTCGCGCATCCGCTGCTGCCGTTCGATACTCGCCCGCAGTTCCTCGTCCAGTGCGCGCAGCGTCTGCTCCGCGCGCTCGTCCGAGTCCGCCATCGCCGGGATTTCGGACAGCGGCACACCCAGGTCCACCAGCCGTCGGATCCGCAGCAACCGGACCAGATGCTCGACGCCGTACCGCTTGTATCCGTTGTGCGCTCTTTCCGGCTCGTCGAGCAACCCGATCCGGTGGTAGTAGCGGACGGTCTTCAGCGTCGTGCCGGCCAGTTCCGCCAGCTCACGTGTGCTCCAGGACATCCCCCGCATTGGACACCGTGCCCCAGGGGCATGGTCAAGCGGCTTGACGATGCCCCGAGGGCACGGTCTCGAATACGCCCGTCGGTGCTCACACCAAGATCGGGGAAAGATGATGAGACGGAAGCGAGTTGTGGCCCTGACGGTCCTCCTCGGCCTCACGGCGCCACTGTTCGCGGCGCCCGCCGGGGCGGCGCCGGGCCTGACGTGGGCCGCGTGTCCCGAGGACGTGGAGATACCCGCGGGCATCGTGCTGCAGTGCGCGACGGTGCCGGTGCCCTTGGACTACCGGAGGCCGGAAGGCGAACAGATCGACGTCATGATCTCGCGGCTGGCCAGCACGAAACCGGCGACGCGGCGAGGCGTGCTCATGCTGAACCCCGGCGGTCCGGGTGGGCCGGGGCTGTCGTTTCCCGCGGACCTCGCCTCGCACGGCATGCCCGCGAGCGTCCTTGACGGCTACGACGTGATCGGCATGGACACGAGGGGCATCGGGCACTCGACGCCGGTGAGCTGCGGATTCACCGCCGAGCAGGAGTATCTGGGCAACATTCCGCCGTACGCGGTGGACGAAGCGGCGGTCGCAGAACAGGCGAAGATCGCGAAAGGCGTGGCCGCGCAATGCGCCGCCAACGACAAGGACGGCAGGCTGCGGCATATATCCACGGCGAACATGGCGAGGGACCTCGATCGGATCCGGGCCGCGCTCGGCGAGGAGAAGGCCAGCTTCCTGGGGTATTCGTACGGTTCCGCACTCGGTGCGGCGTACGCGTCGTTGTTCCCCGAGAAGTCCGACCGGGTGGTGCTCGACAGCAACATCGGCGACACCCACCTCGACCGCGCCGGGATGCGCAGATTCGGGCTCGGCGCCGAGGAGACCTTCCCGGATTTCGCGCAGTGGGTGGCGGCACGGCACGAGTCGTACGGCCTCGGCCGTACGGTCACCGAGGTGCGCAAGACGTACTTCGCGCTCGCGGAGAAGCTCGACAAGGCCGCGGTGAACGGCCTCGACGGGCGTTTGTTCCGGCTGGCCACCTTCGCGGGCCTTTACGGGAAGACGAGGTACGGGCAGACGGCACAGTGGTGGCAGTCGGTCCGTGACGGCGACAAGGCAGTGGCGGAACGGGTCGCCGCCGAAGCGAAACGCCTGGCCCTGGCGGCCACGCCGTCGCCGGCGGACAACGCGTGGTCGGTGTTCCTCGCGGTGACCTGCAACGACGTCGCGTGGCCCTCGGACATCCGCGCCTATCAGCGTGGCGTGGCCGAGGACCGTGAGCGGTACCCGCTCTACGGCGCTGCCGGAGCGAACATCCTGCCGTGCGCGTTCTGGCCTTACGCGCCGGCCGAACCGCCGGTGGCGGTTGAGGACAAGGGGCCGCAGAACGTACTGGTAGTCCAGAACCGGCGAGACCCGGTGACACCGCTGCGGGGTGGGCAACTGCTCGACCAGAAGTTCGGAGACCGGTCGCGGCTGGTGACCGTCGAAGGCAGCGGCCACGGCGTGTACGTCCTCGGCGACAACGCCTGCGCGCTGAACACCACGACGAGTTTCCTGCTGTCGGGGAAGCTGCCGAGGCGCGACGTGTTCTGCAGGTGATCGCCGGCTGGAGGGCCCAGGCGCGGTCCTGGGCCCTCCAGCCGGCGCGACAGATCCCGGCTGATCGCCGAAACGCGCAAATACAAGCGAGTTCGAAAAAAGGACTTTCCGGCGAAGACTCTCACCGTGAAGCGCCCGAAGCCAATGGGATGAACCGCCGCGAACCGATATACCGAGCGCCGGTTCGTCACCCGGTGAGAACCGGTAGAAGACGAACCCATCGGATCACCCGATGCGTGGGGAATCGTATCCCCGTTCCACCGTCCGGCTCCTCACCCGCGTGGAGACGCGAGAAGATCCATGCGGGACCGCGACGAAAGAGGATTCGGCGAAAAGTCGACCGGTCGTTCACCGGACGTCGCCCGGTACCGCTCGAGCAACCGGTCGGCGACCAGCCGCGCGCTCGCGAGCTCCCGTTCCTTCGGCCGGAGCATCGCCTCCGGCCGCACCGCCGAATATGCCGCTACCGGCTCGGCACCCCGGTTCGCTGCCGGATTTCGGCGACGGTCATAGAACCGGTTCCGGCGGTCGATTTCACTCAGACCGATGATGTCCAGTAATTCGGCTCCCGCCACGGTAGCTTTCGCCTGACCATACCGCTGGGCTTCGGCGCGCAAAGGGACCGTTCTCCACCGAGCGCGGGCATTCCGAACGCCAGAAAGGCTACCCTCGCGTCGAGGTTCTGACGGTCCCTTCATGGTGACGGCCTTCCGAGCAACGCCGCGACCGCCTCGCGCGCCTGGCGGGCGGGCACCGGGTCACCACTGATTCCTGCCGTCACGATGGCCCCCTCGGCGAGCAGATAGACCGGTTCGGTCACCGGCAGTCCCGTTGCCCGCACCCAGGTGTCGATCTGGTCGTGGAACGCTTGTTTGTGCGCCCGCACCTCGGCCAGCACCGCCTCGGACGACGCGCCGAGTTCGCCGTGGGCGTTGATCCAGGCGCAGCCGCGGAAACCCGGTTCGGCGAACCACTCGGCAAGCCAGTCGAAGACCGCGAGCACCCGCTCGCGGGGATCCGCGACGCGGTCCACATGGGCGGCCAGGCTGCCCCGCCAGCGCAGATCACGACGTTTGAGCATCGCCACCACGAGGTCTTCCTTGGCTTCGAAGAACCGGTAGATCCGCTTGAGCGAGAGGCCGGACGCCGCCCGGACCTGGTCCATCCCGACCGCCTGGATGCCGTTCTCGTAGAAGAGTTGCTCAGCGGCGTCGAGCAGCGCTTCACGATCAACGCGGTTCTGCTCAGCGGTGACGGCGGCCGGCATCGGGTCTCCTTGACGTCGAGAACGTGCGTTCCCTATCGTAGGCGACGAACGTTGAGAACGCACGTTCTCTACCTGAGGAGGTTCGACATGACCGAAGATCGCCCGCCCTATCCGCCGTTCACCCGCGAGACGGCGCTGCGGAAGGTCCAAGCGGCCGAGGACGCCTGGAACACCCGGGATCCGCGCAAGGTGGCGTCGGCGTACACGCCGGACTCGGTGTGGCGGAACCGGGAGACCTTCGTCCGAGGCCGCGAGGAGATCGTCACGTTCCTGACCGGCAAATGGGAGCGGGAACTCGATTACGCGCTGCGCAAGAACCTTTGGGCGTTCACCGAGAACCGGATCGCCGTCCGTTTCCAGTACGAATGGCACGACCGGGCCGGCAGGTCATGGCGTAGCCACGGCAACGAATTGTGGGAGTTCGACGAGCACGGTCTCATGAGCCGCCGGGAGGCGAGCATCAACGACGTCGCCATCTCCGAGGCCGAGCGGCGCATCCACGGCCCGCGCCCGAAGGAGGAACACGGCGCCGACTTCCCGCTTCGGTGAAGCCGCCGCGATCAGTCCACGATCGCGGCGATCTCCCACAAGCCCAAGGATTTGTCGGCGTAGGCGCCGTCCTCCTCGGTGCATCCCTCGACCAGCACGGCCAGCGGTTCCGGGAACCCGAACGGCTCCCGGCACAGATTCAACGGCCGCCAGTCGCCGGTCACGATGTCGGTGTTGGTCCGCAATTCGGTGAACGTCGTGGTCAGCAGGTAGCGGGAACCACTCCGCCGCAGGTTGCGCAAGGCTCGCCGGATATCGGCGAAACTCAGATGGACCAGGCAATCCCGGCACAGCACGAGATCGGCCGACGGCAGCGGATCACCGGTCAGATCGAGCACCCGGAACTCGTGGACCGGGTCGTCCCGGAACCGTTCGGCGTTCATCTCGACCAGATCGGGAACGATGTCGGCACCGATGTACCGGTCGAGTTCAAGGCCCACGTCACTGAGCCAGCCGTAGTCGCCGCACGGCAGGTCGAGCAGGGTGCGCACCCCGAAACGATCGAGGAGATCCGGTAACCGGTCGCTCAATTCCCGCGTCTGGACCGACTCCGAGCCCGGCCCGGAGACCGAGGAGGAACTCCACAACCGGGAACGGAAGATGTAGGTGAAACGATCCTGGGTCCCCATGCTTTCCAGCTTGTCGGCGACCCGCCGGAAGTTGCGCTGCGCCGTGGTGATCGGTCGTTCGTCCACTCCGGCATCGTAACGTCGTGAGCGGCAGAGGGCGGGCGACGACATCCCGGCCGCGTCGTGTCGTCCATCCAGACACGGAACTCACGAGGGGCAGTGCGATGACCGATGGGGTTTTCGAACGCGAGCGGCTGCTGAAGTCGAATGCCGGCGCGTTGGCCAGGACGGCGCTTTCGAACGTCGTGCGCGAATATCCTCACCACGAGAGTCACTGGCATGTCGAAGGCGTGCCCATCCTGTCCCCTCGGCTGTCGCACCCGTGTTTCTACGGCAGTTTCGACTGGCATTCCTGCGTGGAGATGTTCTGGGTGCTCGTTCGTTTACTGCGCCAGCACGCCGAACTCGTGCCCGCCAAGGAGATCCGCGCTCTTCCCGACGAGCACTTGACCGTCGAGAGACTCGCGCGCGAGGCCGCTTACTTCGCGCCTGAGGAACACCGCAACACCCAACGCCCGTACGGCTGGTCGGCGTTGCTGGAACTCACCTTCGAAACCTCCACCTGGGACGACCCGGACGCCGCACGCTGGTCGGTGGGGCTACAGGAGTTGAGTTCGGTCTTCGTGAACCGCTACCTCGACTGGCTTCCCCAGGCCACCTACCCGATCCGGTACGGGGTGCATGACAACGGCGCGTTCGGGTTGTCCCGCGCTCTGCCGTACGCGAGACACCTCGCTGATCATGGCGACCCGCGGCTGCACGGCCTCATCACCGAGACCGCATGGCGGTGGTTCGGATCCGACCGCGATTACCCCGGTTCCTGGGAACCGTCCGGGGCCGATTTCCTGTCCCCCGCGCTCGCCGAAGCCGAGCTCATGTCCCGTCTGATGCCCGCGGCCGAATTCGCCGATTGGCTGGACGGTTTCCTGCCAGGTATCGCGGAACGGAAGCCCGCGACCCTCTTCGCCCCGGCGACCGTGACGGACACCTCCGACGGACAGCTCGCCCACCTGCACGGTCTCAACCTGCATCGGGCGTGGTGCTGGCACCGCATCGCGGACGCCCTCCCCGGCGTCGACGACCGGATCCCCGCCGCACTCGAAGCCACGCACGCCCATACCCACGCTTCACTCGGGCAGACCACGGGCGGCTCTTACATGGTCGAACACTTCCTTGCCTACTACGCGCTCCTCCTGCTCAGCTGAGCCGACGGCACCGCGAGCAGTGTGTGCGGAATGCGACCACCCGTTCAGAGCAGTCACTCGCTGTTGGTAAGCCGAGCGGGGCGACTAACGGACGAAGAGCCGCCTGATCGGGTGAACCCAGCGTGAGCACGACTGCTCGAATCTCGTCGAGCTTGGACGAAGTTCGACCGAACCCGACGGTTGCGATCAGCATTTCGCACAATGCGAAAACAGCCTGTGCCAAGATGCCAATGTCGACCTCCACCTGCAGCCTTCGCTGTCACCGCATATCCGGCGATGACCTGGCTCGACGGAGGGAAGGCAAGATTCCGGGCCGCGGAGGCCTCCACGCGGCATTGGTCCATTCGGCCCCACCCACTACTTTGAGTAGTTTTCGGCGTCACCCAGACCGTTGAGCGACGCGTGCATACCGTTCAGCGCGACACACGCTGTACTACTGAACGGTCACAGTCTGCTTTCGCCAAGATGTCTTCAGCCGCACCGGTCAAGAACCGGTAACGCACGCGTGGCCCCCTGCTGTCACAGGAGGCCACGCGGATGTCCATTCGCCCGCTCGCTAGAACAAGGACAGGACGGTCGTGACCCTACAGCCTGACAACACGAAGACACCAGACAACGAGCCGCCCCAACGGGTCAAAGTCGTCATCGAACACGCCGAGAAGCCGCCTCGGCGAGTGGCGACGTCCGCGGAAATGATCCGCGCGGCGCGGCCGCTGCTGAGGACACCGGGACGCCATCGCAAAGAGCAGACGCGCGACAGTTGGCTCTGCCTGGCGATGGCGGTCCTCGCCGGCTGGGCACCGACCCTGCGGATGTGCCTCCTGCTGACGATCGGCGGCGGAATCGTCGTCGGCGTCGTCCGGATCAGCACGCCGCAAATCGGGGTGTCGGCGGGGACCTCCGTCGGTCTCCTGACCCTCCTCGGCGCTTGGATCATCAAGTCCCGGCAGGGAAAACAGCGACGAGAACCGAGTCTGTAGCCGAATCGCGCCCCGTGCCCGCCGCCTCGCGGGCACGGGGCCCGGCGATGTCGGAAAATCTCCCCACCCAGGCGGTGGCTTCCGGTTGAATGATCGCGAAGTCCCGACATGTGAGGAGATCTCGTGCGGAGAGCTAGAAGACTGGGGGCCCTGGCCGTTTCGGTGCTGGCAGCGGCCACGGCACTGGGCAGCCCGGCGTCGGCCGACACCGTGCGGTCGTTCCACACCTCGCTCGACCCCGCTTCGGTGCGGGAGTCGATGCGCTATCTGGTCGAGAACTACGGAGTGAGCGAGCAGGAGGCGCTGCGGCGCCTGGAATTGCAGACCGACAGCCTCAAGCTGGACGAACTGCTGCGCCGCGACCGGGGCACCGAATACGGCGGCATGTGGCTCGATCAGGACAAGGGGCAGCTGGTCGTGGCGATGACCAAGCCCTCGGCGGCCGAGCCGTACCTGAGGGCGATGCCCGTCCGGTCCGCCGTTCGCACGCAACAGGTCCAGCACTCGTTGCAGCAGCTCACGGCGGCGAAAGAACGTGTCGCGGCCAAGGTCGGTGCCGGCCCGGAAGCGGTCTACCTGCCTTCGGTGAGCGAGTCCGAAAACCGTGTCGTGCTTTGGGAACGCGAGTGGGTGGCGCAGGAAAAGGCGGCCAAGCGCAC
This sequence comes from Amycolatopsis lurida, assembly GCF_900105055.1. NCBI lineage: Bacteria > Bacillati > Actinomycetota > Actinomycetes > Pseudonocardiales > Pseudonocardiaceae > Amycolatopsis > Amycolatopsis lurida. The sequence continues at coordinate 232,366 of NZ_FNTA01000003.1, read as the reverse complement.
CGCGTCCGCCGAGACGAACTCCGCCGGCCAGGCCACGGCGGCGGAATCCGGCATGGTCGTCTCTCGCGTGCTGAAGAACCCGAACGCGCTGTCCACGGCGAACGTGGATCTGGGGTTCTGTCATCCGCTCTACTGCACGAACTACGGGCCGATGCGGGGCGGCATCCGGCTGGACATGAAGCGCGACAACGGCACGTGGGGCGGTTGCACCAGCGGCTTCAACCTGCGGTCCACCGGTGGCGGTTTCTCCGGCAAGGGCTGGGTGCTCACCGCCGGCCACTGCATGCGGACCAAGACCAACAACACGCCGACGCAGCACAACGGCAACGACGTCCTGCAGCAGCACGGCATCGAGAAGAGCTCGTACCCGTACGACTACGCGGCCCTGCCGTACGTGAACGACGCGGCGGCGACGCAGTGGCTCGAAGGCCAGACCGGCCGCAACCGCGTGCTGAAGTACTGCCGCAACGGTGGCATGGACAGCAACGGTGACACCCCGTGCGGGGCGCAGGCCACCTCGGTCGACGAGTACATCACCAGTGCCCGCAAGCTCGCCGACATCAAGGCCGGGTATGTCGTCTGCGCCTCCGGGACGGCGTCGAGCGCGGTGAACTACCCCGATTCCGTGGACAGCGGCGCGGGCGCCGGCTACCTCGTCGGGACCCGGTGCGGACGTGTGCTCTCCACGGACGTCGGCATCAACACCGACCTCTGCGCCCGTCCGGGCGACAGCGGCGGACCGCTGTTCAGCCAGGCCGACCACGCGGCGCTCGGCATCCTGGTCGGCAACCAGCAGTCCCGGTCGGGCCCCTGCCAGGCCGGGGAACTGAACAACTACGCGCCGATCGAGACGATCACCACCGATCTCAGCGAGCGGATCGCCGGCCAGGGATCCAAGTTCGCGGTGATCACCACTCCGAACGGCTGACCTCACAAGGACGTGAAAGCCCCCTTTCCTCTCCTGAAGGGGGCCTTCACGTATTTTCACGCGGTCAGCAGAGGACCTTCGTATCGCAGCGCGCCGCCCTCGCCGTACACCCGGACGGTCAGCTCCGGCGGCTCCCATGGGGCGAACACTTCGTCGATCGTCTGGGGCACCGGACCCAGGTCCACGTCCACGGCGAAGGTGTGCGCCACGATCGCGGCCCGGACGACGTCACCGTCCGCGTCGGTCACCTCCAGGCGCGTCACCCCGTCGTCGATCGCTCCGAGCACGCCCGGTCGTCTGCTCCATACCGCGAACCCGCGCTCGCCGGTGTCGCTCCCGTATCCGGTGCTCATGATGTTGAACAGCGGGCGCTCTCCCTCCCGGAAGACGCACTCCGCCTCCACACCCGAATCGTGGTAGGCCAGCATCCGCCCGTCCGCGGTGCTCGTCCCGATCCGGGCCCCGGTGTGCCACCCCGCGTGTGACACCGCCTCTGCCGATCCCGCGCTCTCCGCGGATCGGTAGAGCTCACAGAGGGCCATCAACTCCGCTATCCATCGCGTGGTCTCTTCATCACTTGCTGGGGCCACTACGCGTGTGCCCTCCTTCCTGACTGTCCACAATGGTCAACCTCGAGGCTGACACACCCGGCTGTCGATCACATCGGGGTTCTCCCGGAGATCGGCCCGGCCCGATGCAAGGTTCGGTGCAACCGACTCTGGTTAGGCCGAGCAGAGCAATCTCGCGGGTATCCCGTCATGGGTGTTCCGGTCGTCCGTCGGAGTGTCGTGACACTCCGACGCGAAGAGGTACGGCCGATGACCGCGCAGCGCACGATCACGGACGAGATCGGCGAAATCGCTGTCTGGCTGATGGGCGAGTTCGGGGGCCGGGTGCCCTCGGCCGTGATCAGCCGGGTGCTCAACGCGAGCAAGCGCGACCTCGAAGGCCGTATCGACCCCGAAGAGCTGGGTGAAATGTTCTACACCCTATGCCGGTTCCGCCTTCAGCGGATCGTCGCCGCGGACGACCGGATCACCGTCAGGATCCCCGACGCCCGTCTTTCGTGATGGTCTTGAGTTCCACGTACTGGGCGAGGCCCGCGGCACCGTATTCACGGCCGATTCCGCTGGCCTTGTAGCCGCCGAAGGGGCCGTCGAAGCCGATCGGCGCACCGTTGACGGTGACGGTCCCGGTGCGCATTCGCCGGGCGACGGCAAGCGCGCGTTCCTCGTCCGCGGACCAGACGCCGCCGGAGAGCCCGTACTCCGAATCGTTGGCGATGCGGATCGCGTCGTCTTCGTCGGCGTACGGAATGACGACCAACACCGGCCCGAAGATCTCCTCCTTGGCGATGCGCATCGTGCTGTCGACGTCGGCGAACAACGTCGGCGTGACGTAGTTGCCCTTGTCCAGGCCAGCCGGGACTTCGCGTCCTCCGGTGACCAGCCGCGCCGTGGACCTGCTCGTCGAGACCTTCCTCGACGGAGTCGGTGCTGGCTAAGAACTGCGTCACCCCGCGACCCCTATGGAGGGGCGACGTCACACAGAGTGTGCGAAGGTGGCGTCATGGCCGCTTCGCGCAGACGATTCCCCGTGTCTTGGACCACCGTCATGCCGGTCCTCGCCATAGTCGTGCTGGCGCTGAGCTGGGGCCGCGACCTGGGCCCGGTGCCCGTGGCGATCGTCGCGCTCGCGCTCGGCGGGACGGTGCTGGCCGCGGTGCACCACGCCGAGGTGGTCGCTCACCGTGTCGGGGAACCCTTCGGCTCGCTCGTGCTGGCGATCGCGGTCACGGTCATCGAGGTCGCGCTGATCGTGACGATGATGTCCTCCGGCGGCCCCGAGGCCGGAACCCTCGCCCGCGACACCGTGTTCGCCGCGGTGATGATCACGATGAACGGCATCGCCGGCATCTCGCTCATGGTCGGCGCCCGCCGCTACGGCGAGACGCACTTCAATCCCGAAGGCAGTGGCGGCGCGCTCGCCACCGTGGCGACACTCGCCTCCGTCACCCTCGTGCTGCCCACGTTCACCACGAGCACCCCCGGCCCGGCCTTCAACGGCACGCAGCTCACCTTCGCCGCGGTCGCGTCGCTGCTGCTCTATGGACTCTTCGTGCTCACGCAGACCGTGCGCCACCGCGACTTCTTCCTGCCGGTCGACAGTGATGGCGCCGTGAAAGAAGAGGAGCACGCCGAACCGCCGACCAACAAGGCGGCCCTGACCAGCCTGGGGCTCCTGCTGGTCGCGCTCGTCGCCGTCGTCGGACTGGCCAAGGTCGAATCGCCCGCGATCGAAGCGGGGGTCCGCGCCGCGGGCTTCCCGCAGTCGTTCGTCGGCGTCGTGATCGCCATGCTGGTGCTGCTGCCGGAGACACTGGCCGCGACCCGGGCCGCACGGCGCGACCGGATGCAGACCAGCCTGAACCTCGCCTACGGTTCGGCGATCGCGAGCATCGGGCTCACCATCCCGACCATCGCGCTGGCGTCGATCTGGCTGGACGGACCGTTGATGCTGGGCCTCGGCGCCACGCATATCGTGCTGCTGGCGCTGACGATCGCGGTCAGCGTGCTCACCGTCGTCCCCGGCCGGGCGACCCGGCTGCAGGGCGGGGTGCACCTGGTCCTGCTGGCCGCGTTCCTGGTGCTGGCCATCAACCCGTGACACGAGTCCTCTTCGGACGGTGTTCTGTCGGTGGTCCCGGGTAATCTCTGCCCCGTGAACGCTCGGGACCGCATCCAAGAACTCGCCGATCAGATCGTCGTCCTTCGCGACGCCTACTACCGAGGCTCGCCGAAGGTCGCCGACGCCGACTACGACGCGATCGAAGACGAATTGCGCGGGCTCATCGAGGCGAACCCCGAGCTCGCTCCCGATCCGAACCCGCTCGACCAGGTCGGCGCGCCCGCCATCCTGCACGCGCCCATCCGGCACTCGCGCCCGATGTTGTCGCTGGAGAAGGCGACCAAGCCCGAGCAGGTCGCGGCGTTCTTCACCCGGTTCCCCGGGCAGCCGGTGGTCGTCATGCCGAAGCTCGACGGCCTGTCGCTGGCGCTGGTCTACGAAAACGGACGGCTCGCCAGGGCGGTCACCCGCGGCGACGGGACCACGGGCGACGACGTGACCATGCTCGTCCGCGCACTGACCGACGGTGTCCCGGACAAGGTCGACGCCCCCGGCCGGGTCGAGGTCCGCGGTGAAGCGGTCATGCTGCGCTCCACTTTCGCCGCCTACAACAAGGTTCACCCGGACAAACCGCTGATCAACCCGCGCAACGCCGCCGCGGGCACGCTGCGTGCCAAGGATCCGGCAACGGTCGCCGAACGACGTCTCCAGTTCTTCGCCTTCGATCTCTCCACCGAGCCCGAAAGCGCGGAAACCGATCTCGACGGCGCGCTGCGGACGCTCGGGTTCGCCGCAGCCGACATGCGTCACTGCGAGGACGCCGAGGCGGCACAGGCGGTCATCACGACGATCGAGCAGCAGCGCAACGAACTCGACTACGACCTCGACGGTGCCGTGCTGCGTCTGGCGGATCGCGACGCGTACGCCGCCGCCGGGACCAGGTCCAGCTCACCGCGCGGCGCGCTGGCGTTCAAGTTCGCCGCCGAGGAGAAGACCACCGTGCTCGCCGATGTCGTCTGGGACGTCGGCAAGACCGGCAAGATCGCGCCCGTCGCGTGGCTGGAACCGGTATTCGTCGGCGGGACCACCGTCACCAGGGCGACGCTGGCCAACCAAGAGGTCATCAAGGCCCGGGGCATCAAGATCGGCGACACCGTGCTGGTGCGCCGCGCGGGCGACGTGATCCCCTTCGTGGCGGGCGTCCTCGACGCCGCCAAACGCACCGGCGAGGAGCGGGAGATCGTGCCGCCCTCGGTATGCCCGTCGTGCCAAGAACCGCTGACCGAACAGGGCAACAGCCGGGAACTGTTCTGCACCAACGTCGCCTGCCCCGCCCAGACCGTCCGGCGGCTGATCCACTGGGCGTCTCGCGCGGCCGCGGACATCGACGCGATCGGCGGCGTCTGGATCGAGCGGCTCGCCGAGGCCGGGATTCTCGAACACCCGTCGGACTTCTACCGCCTCACCAAGGAGAAGCTGCTGGAGTTCGACCGCATCGGCGAAATCTCCGCCACCCGCATGATCGAGTCGATCGAAGCGAGCCGGGCCGTCGGCCTGCGCCGGGCGCTGATCGGGCTCGCGATCCCGATGGCCTCCGAGGGCACCGCCGCGCGGCTGTGCCGGGCAGGGTTCGGTTCGCTGGAAGCCGTCGCAGACGCCGGCGAGGAAGGTCTCGTCGCCGTGGAGGACATCGGCCCGAAGGTCGCCGCGTCCCTGATCGAGCATCTCACCCGGCTGCGTCCCGAGCTCGAGAGGCTGCGGGAAGCCGGAGTCTCACTGGACGTACGCGAGGAAGACCTCCCACCGGTCGTCGCGGCCGGTGCGCCACTGGAAGGCAAGACGGTGGTGGTCACCGGCTCGATCAGCGACCCCCGCTCCGGTGAGAAGGTGCCGCGCCCGACCTTCCAGCGGCTGTGCGAGAGGGCGGGCGCGACCATCGCGTCCTCGGTTTCGGCGAACACGGACATGCTGATCACCGGCGCCGACGTCGGGGCGAGCAAACTCACCAAGGCCGAGAAACTCGAAGTCGAGGTCGTGGACCAAGGCGTGATCTGGCAGCAGCTGATCGGAGCCGGTGTCGTTTAGCCTCCTTCCGCATTCAGAGGACTAAACGCTGGGCTTCGTCCGGTACCGGGGACTCGTCGAGTGCCATTCGAAACCGCCGCCCATCCACCCACGCAGTCCGCGCAGGAACCGTTGCAGCTCGATGGAAGGGACCGTGCTCAGCTTTTCGTACGCGGATTGGAAGTCCCGGACGACGTCGTTGTGCAATTCGACGGTGATCGCCGTGGCCTCTTCGATCGAGCATTTCCGGTCGTCGGCGATCAGCAGGACCGCGTTGCAGGGCGGCGACTCGTCCTCCAGGTCCTTGGTGACCGAGTGCACGTCGTTGACGAGTACGGACGCCGTCCCCGCTTGGATCGCCGCCTCCCGGACCCGCGGGTCGTAGTACAGATTCGAAGTCAGTTCGTAGCCACCGAGGACGTCGATCAACGTCATCGAGGTGTAGAAGCTGTCGTGCTGCCGCGCCGCGAGGTACTCCCATGCCGGCGGGTATTTCCCGCTGTGGCGCCACGCGGCGTAGGCGGTCCAGCTCACGAACATCGCGAAGGTCGAGTAGCAGACTCGCTGGACCTGCGCGGCGGTCCCGGATCGCCGCAGGAAGTCCGTCGCCGAGCCCAGCGCCACGAGAACCCGGTCGTTCCGCAGTGTTTCGTCGAGGTCGCGGCTGAATTCGCCCAGCGACGGCACCGGGTCCATCGCGGCCATCGCCAGCGCGAGCTTCGGCGGCAGCTCGGCAGGCACGGCGCCGAGGGAGGTGTCGTCGGCGTAGAGGTCGTCGGCCGCCCACCACGCGGCGTTGAGCCGCGCGGAGATCAGCAGCCTGTCGGGATCCTCGCAGTCCGGGTGGGCGAGCATGACGAGCCTGCCGAATCCCGCCTTCCCGATCTGCTCGCACTCCTCCTCGCCGAAGCCGCACTCCCCCGCCCACCGGACGAGCCGCCGGTCGACCTCTTGGGCGAGTGGATCGTTGATCCGTTCGGTGACGGGGCAGTACACCGGCGGCGCCGATCCGTCGCCCCACGGCCGGTAGGCATACGCCGGGTCCAGACCGTGTTCCTCAGGCGGCGGAGCCTCCTGAGGAACAGCGGTCAGCCGGGCCGCCAGCCGGGCGGCCGACGTGCCCAGCCCGCTCGGACCGGCCAGCAGTGTGGCGAGCGCACCCTGTTCGGTCATCGCTTCGCTCCGATGGTCTCGCGGGGATCAGACGCGGTCGGCGGCGATCAGCAGGTAGTGGAAGCTGCCTTCGCGATAGGCGTCCAAGAACGGTCCTTCGATCCCGGTCGCCACCGACGACTTCGCCCGCAGCTCCCAGTACGGGATCGTGTCCGGCGTCAGATCCACCACCGAGATCGGCACCAGTCCGTTCGCCGTCATGGCCTTGAAGTACTCACTGCGCGGATGGATGTTGCAGGTGTAGTGCTGGTCGATCTGCGCGACGGCCTTGGACCGGCCACCGGTCACGTCGTTGTAGCACCCCGTGATGGTGACGTACCGCCCGCCGAACTCCAGCTGCCTTGCGTGCTCGGCGAAGAGTTCGTGGAGGTCGACGTACATCGTGCTTTCGTTGTTCCAGATCGCCTTGCGCGAGCCGGTTTCGAAGCCGGTGTCGAGCATGTTGCGGAAGTGGTAGCGCACCCGGTCGGCGACGCCCCTGATCTCCGCCTGGTGATTGGCGAACTCGACCTGCTTCTCGGAGATGGAGATCCCGTCGACGTGACAGCCGAATCGCGCGTTGGCCATGATGCTGGATCCGCCGCGTCCGCAGCCGGCGTCGAGGAGCCGGTCGTCCGGTTTGACGTCGCCGAGGTGATCGAGCAGGACGTCCGCCTGAGCGGTCTCCAGCCGGTGCATCTCGGCGATGATCCGCTCGTCGCGAGTGTTCTCGGGGCCTTCCAGCACCGACCAGTCGACCTCGCCGATCCCGTAGTGGTGGTGGTAGAGCCCGTCCACATCGCCCAGCCGCAGGTTGACCGGATCCTTCTCCTTGTTCCAGTACGACGCCACCGATTTCTGGTACTCGGTGCGCAACACCTTGGCAGGAACGGGAGTACGGGCGATGGTCACGTGTGTTGTCCTTTCTGGAGCGTTGTTGTTCGTTGTCGTCACCGCGCGACCTCGACGTTCTCCAGAACGCCGAGCGCGTCCGGAACGAGCACGGCGGCCGAGTAGTAGGTGCTGACCAGGTAGCTGGCGATCGCCTGTTCGTTGATGCCGTCGAAACGCACGTTCAGACCCGGCTCGTACTCGTCGGGCAGGCCGGTCTGGTGCAGCCCGATCACGCCGTTGTCCTCGATACCGGTCCGCATCGCGAGGATCGCGGACGTGCCGCTGTCGGTGATCGGGATCTTGTCGCAGGGCAGCAGCGGCACGCCGCGCCACGCGGCGACCACCTTCCCGTCGACCATGGTGCCCTCCGGATACAGGCCGCGGCGCGTGCATTCCCTGCCGAACGCGGCGATCGCCTTCGGATGGGCGAGGAAGAACTTCGTCTTGCGGCGACGGCTGACGAGTTCGTCCATGTCGTCGGGGGTCGGCGGACCCGACCGGGTCTGGAACCGCGACTTGAGGTCGGCGTTGTGCAGGAGTCCGAACTCGCGGTTGTTGATCAGGTCGTACTCCTGCCGCTCCCGCAGCGCCGCCACGGTCAGCCGGAGTTGCTCGTCGAACTGGTCCATCGGCCCGTTGTAGAGATCGGTCACCCGCGTGTGCACCCGCAGCGACGTCTGCGCGACGGCGAGGTCGTATTCGCGCGGCGAGATCTCGTAGTCGACGAACGTGCCGGGAAGCAAGGGCTCGCCGTCGTGCCCCGACGCCATCCCGATCTCGGCCTCGCCCTTGGCGTTCTGCGGCTTTCCCTTATGCGCCAGCATGTCCTGGACATGGCGGCGCATCGCCTCGGACCGGCCGTTGAGGTCGGCGAAGTCTTCGGCACGCAGGGTCAGCACGATCACCGGGGTGACGGCCTTGGCGGTGAACGGCCAGTTCCGGTCGATGCCGGCGAGCATTTCGTCACCGAAGTGGTCACCGTCGGCCATGCTGCCGACCGAGGCTTCGGCGCCGTACTCACCCGGCACCACCTTGGCGATCTTGCCGTGCGCGACCAGCACGACCTCGTCGAGCGGAGTCCCGTGGCCGACGATGGTCTCGCCGGGCTGGTACTCGTGCTGCACGAATCGGTCGGCGAGCGCGGTGAGTGTGTCCTCGTCGTCGAAACCCCGCAGCAGGGCCAATTCCGCGAGTTCCTGCGGGACGACCCGGACCTCGGTGCCGACGTTGGTGAAGCTCACCCGCCCGTCACCGATCGCGTAGGTGAGCCGCCGGTTGACCCGGAAGGTACCGCCGGACGCCTCGACCCAGGGCAACATCTTCAGCAGCCAGCGCGGCGTGATGCTCTGCATCTGCGGCCGGGTCTTGGTGGTCGTCGCCAGGTTGCGTGCGGCGGCGGGGCCGAGGCTGAGCCGCCGGTCGGCCTCCGGCGTCGTGGCGGTCATCCTTCGCGGCCGAGTTCGGCGGCTTCGAGGACGGCCAGCGCGTCCGGGACGAGTACGGCCGCGGAGTAGTAGGTGCTGACGAGGTAGGAGATGATCGCCTGCTCCGAGATCCCCATGAACCGGACGTTCAGGCCGGGCTCGTATTCGTCCGGCAGGCCGATCTGACGCAGGCCGACGACGCCCTGGTTCTTCTCGCCGGTGCGCATCAGCAGGACGGAACTCGTACTGGTCTGGCTCACCGGGATCTTGTTGCAGGGCAGGATCGGCACCCCGCGCCAGGACGGCACCTTGTGGCCGCCGAGATCGGTTCCGGTCGGGTAGATCCCGCGTTTGCTGCATTCGCGGCTGAACGCGGCGATCGTGCGCGGATGCGCGAGGAAGAAGCCGGGTTCCTTCCACACCAGTGCGAGCAGATCGTCGAAATCGTCCGGAGTGGGCGGACCGGTCCGGGTCGCGATGCGCTGGGTGAAGTCGGCGTTGTGGAGCAGGCCGAAGTCCGTGTTGTTGATCATTTCGTGTTCTTGCCGCTCACGCAGCGCCTCGATGGTCAGCCGCAACTGCTGCTCGGTCTGGTCCATCGGCTGGTTGTAGAGATCGGACACCCGGCTGTGGACCCGGAGCACCGTCTGGGCCACGCTCAGTTCGTATTCGCGCGGCGAGGTCTCGTAGTCGACGAACGTGCCCGGGAGCAGTGGCTCGCCATCGTGCCCGGACGAGATGTCGATCTCGGCCTCGCCGAAGTCGTTGGCGCGTCCGGAATCCTGTGACGCCTGCTCGATCTGCGCCTGCAGCGATTCGGACTCCTCCAGTACGCGCTCGAAGTCCAGTCGGGACAGGGTGAGCACGGTGCAGGCGGTGGCCGCCTTCGCGGTGAACTCCCAGATGCCGTCACCGTCCACGAGGGCTTGCGCGCCGAAGTAGTCGCCGTCCTTGACCACGCCCAGCGCGGTCTCGTCTCCGTAGGGACCAGGGCCGGTTTTGGTGATCTTGCCGTGTGCGATGAGGTAGACCCGGTCGGCCCGGTGGCCGAATTCGACGAGTACGTCGCCTGCCGCCACTTCCTGCTGCTCGAATCGGCGGGCGAGTTCGGTGAGTACTTCTTCGTCGTCATATCCCTTGAGTGGCTTCAGTTCTCCCAGTTCCGCCGGGATCACGCTGACCTCGGCGCCGGCCTTCGAGAAGGTCACCCGTCCGTCGCCGACCGAGTAATTGAGCCTCCGGTTGACCCGGTAGGCACCACCGTTCACCTGAACCCATTCGAGCGATTTCAGCAGCCACCGGGACGAAATTCCCTGCATCTGGGGAACGGATTTGGTGGTCGTCGCCAGATTGCGCGCGGCGGCCCTGCCCAAGCTCAGCTGCGGATTTTCCGGCCCCTGGACACCTTCGGCGGAAGTGTCCGATTCGGTCACGGTCACAGCAAGGTCCACCCTTCGATAGTCGTGTGAACAAACAAGATCCACAATTCGCGGCGCGCCGGTCATGCCCCGAAGTGCGGCCCGCACGATCAACATAGCAAGGGGTTTTTCCCGCACAAGCGCACTTTCAGGTAATACGACAAGGCCACCCGAATGCCGAATTCCCCCTTGCCTGCAAAGCCTTTGAACAGGGTCACTCGACGTTCTACGGTGGCCACGCAATCGGGCCGGCAATTGTACTGAGGTGTCACACGAAGCCCCGCCGGAACTCCCCCGGGTATCCGCGATGCGGCCGTTGGAGTGGCCACACCGGACTCTTTCGGGTCGCTCCGGCGTCGGTGTTCGGCGATGGCTTGACAGACCGCGACGAAACAGAGGGTCGCGTCCGGACACTCCGTCGGGTCAATGATTCAGCCCTTGCTGACATGTCAGCGTTCACTGTACTGTCCTGCCTGTGCTGACATGTGAGACCCAGGGCGCCGCGCTCGCCCGGCTCGGCCGCGCCCTCGCCGACCCGAACCGGTGCCGGATCCTGGTCGCCCTGCTCGATGGCGTGAGCTATCCCGGGCTGCTGGCCGGGCAACTCGGGCTGAGCCGCTCGAACGTGTCGAACCATCTCGCCTGCCTGCGGGGTTGCGGACTCGTCGTGGCCACCTACGAAGGCCGACAGGTCCGTTACTCGCTGGCGGACGCGCATCTCGCCCGCGCCCTGCGGGAACTCGTCCAGGTCGTACTGGCCGTCGACACCGCCGAACCCTGCGTGGACGAGGTGCTCCGTTGAGTGCGGAGAGTGGTTCCTGCGCGGACGGCTGCTGCGCCGCGAAGCCCGCAGTGACCCCGGATCGCCGTGCCGTGCTCTCCCGGCGGGTCCGGCTCTTGGTCGCCGCGACGATCACGTACAACGTCGTCGAGGCGATCGTCGCCATCTCGGCGGGCACCATCGCCTCGTCGACGGCCCTGATCGGCTTCGGCCTGGACTCGGTGATCGAGGTCGCCTCGGCCGCGGCGGTGGCCTGGCAGTTCTCCGGGAAGGACCCCGAAGCCCGCGAACGCGCCGCACTCAAGGTCATCGCGGTGTCCTTCTTCGCACTGGCCGCGTACGTCGCCGTCGAATCGGTCCGCACCCTGTTCGGCGCCGACCCCGCCGAGCACTCCCCTGTCGGCATCGTGCTGGCGGCGGTTTCGTTGCTCGTGATGCCGTTCCTGTCCTATGCCCAGCGCCGCACCGGGCGCGAACTCGGCTCCGCGAGCGCCGTCGCCGACTCGAAGCAGACCTTGCTCTGCACCTATCTTTCCGGTGTGCTGCTCGTCGGGCTGCTGCTCAACAGCCTGTTCGGCTGGTACGGGGCCGATCCGCTGGTCGCGCTCGTCATCGCCGCCGTCGCGATCAAGGAAGGCCGCGAGGCCTGGCGCGGTGAGCACTGCTGCTGAAAGGAGCGTCATGACCCGGCCCGCCCGCTGGAACCGATACTGGGACACCAAATCCCGTAACTACGACCGGGAGATGCAGTTCCTGGACCGGAAGCTCTTCGGCGATTCCCGTGCGTGGGCTTGCGGCCAGGCCACCGGCGAAGTCCTCGAAGTCGCCGTCGGCACCGGCCTGAACCTGCCGCTCTATCCCGCCGGCGTCACGCTCACCGGTATCGATCTCAGTGACGGCATGCTCGCCATCGCCCGCGGCCGCGCCGAACGCCTCGGCCACCCGGTGACGTTGCGGCGGGCCGATGCCCATGGCCTGCCCTTCGACGCCGACTCGTTCGACACGGTGGTCTGCACTCTCGGACTCTGCGCCATCCCCGACGACGGCAAGGCGTTGCGGGAGATGGCCAGGGTGCTCCGGCCAGGAGGCAGGCTCATCCTGCTCGACCACATCGCGAGCTCGTCGCGCGCCGTCCGCGGTCTGCAGTGGATCGCCGAAAAGATCACCGTGCCGATGGCGGGTGAGCACTTCCTCCGCCGCCCGCTCGACAAGATCGACGGTCTCGGCTTGGCCGTGGAGCATCAGGAGCGGTTCAAGCTCGGGCTGGTGGAACGGCTCGTCGCCCGCAAGTGAAGCCTGTCATCGGAATTTCATCGGCGAGGCCGATCCTGATGACGTGACCTACCCTCAGCAACAGTCGCCGATCTGGCAGCAGTATCCCGTCGCGCCGCCGAAGAAGGCCCCGAAGACCGGGCTGATCGTCGGGATCGCCGCGGCGGCGGTCGTCGTCACCGGCGGGGCGATCGCGGTGACCGTGGCGATCACCACGAGCGGCGGCTCGTCCGGTGCCAATGTCCCCCAGGTCGACCCCGACCCGTTCTCCGCGCAGGCCGGGGATTGCATCTCGGCCGACGAAGACGCCGGTAGCAACGGCGCGTTCAGCGCCAGCGCCGTCCGGGTCCACTGTTCGGACAGCTCCGCCAACTACTCGGTGATCGCCCAGCTCGCGTCCGCGTCCGGCTCGGACTGCGACTCCGTGCCCGGCTACGAGTACGGCAATCCCGTCGTCTACGACTTCAAGTCCGGGGAGTCACGGGAACTTTGCGTCATGCCGAGAGGCTGATGGCTGCCTCCGGGCGAGCCTCTGGGATTGCCCGGCGTGCAGATCGCTCACCCATTCCCATCCGGGTTTCGCCGACGGGCCGATTCGCGGGTCGTTCGGAGTCCGGCCGTCGCGGAGGGCGTGCACATACGCCCTGTCCAGGTCTATCCGAGCCCGCATTTCCCCGGCGCCGCCGACGGCCCCGTGGCCGGGTACGACGACATCGACGTCGCCCGCGAGGTCTCCGATCACCCGGAGCCCGGCCAGGTAGTCCTCGACCGGGTCCCCATTGTCGTCGAACATCGGGACCAGGACGTCGGAAAGCATGTCGCCGGCGACGAGTACTCCGCGTTCCTCGATCAGCAGCGCCGCATGACCGGGAGCGTGGGCCGGATGCTCGATGATCCGGATGCGCGGGCCGTCCCAAGGAATCCGGGTGGTTCCGGCGGGCAGACCGGTGATGAGGCCGAACAGCTCCAGCGGCACCTCCCCGGCGATTTCCGGCGGCAGCCCCTCGGCGACGCCGGTCTTCCAGTCCACGTTCGACCGCAGATCTCGCAGGTACTCCGCGCAACGGGCGGTGCCGTACCGAGGCGCGTCACCCAGTTCGGTGTGCCAGAGCACGTGATCCCAGTCGGGATGCGTCGCGAAACCCGCCACCACCGGTCGGCCCGACTCGGAGAGATCCTGTGCGAGGCAGGCCATTTCGCTGCCCGTGATGCCGGGGTCGACGAGCAACACTCCGTCCCCGCCCTCCACGACGACCGTGTTGTTCTCCAGCAACGCGCTCTGATGGACCAGCACACCCTCCGCGACCTGTGTCAGCACGGCGAGCCCTCCGCTGGTGATGGGCCGGGACCACCGGCTTCCCAGGCCGCTTCGATCATCCGGAAGATCTCGTTCACCGCGGCCTCGGGATCGGCCGCCTCCCGGCCGATCGAGTAGGCGTCGATCACGAACCTCGCGATCGTCCGGCAGGCGGCCGCGGACCGCGAGAACCCCGGATCCGCCGCGATGGCCGCCGCCAGGGACTCCGCGTGACGCAGCCGCATCGAGTACTCGTACTCCCGCAACGGGGGCGACTCGTCGATCATGCGCCAGATCGGGGCGGCGCCGTCGACCGTGCAGTGACGCACCATCGCGTGGACCTCCCGGCGCAGCGCGGGAATGAGTGGCTCGTGCGGCGCCCGTTCGGTGACCGCCCTGGCAAGGCCTCGCTCGAACTCCGCGTCCTGCCCGAACACCAAGGCCTCTTTCGAGGCGAAGTGGGAGAAGAGCGTCGTGACGGCTACGTCGGCCTCCGCGGCCACCTCGCGGATACCCACCGCGTCGTACCCGCGGTCCAGGAAAAGCCGCAGCGCGGTGTCGGCGATCTTCTGACGGGTCGCGGCCTTCTTCCGCTCACGACGTCCGGTCGGCACGGTCATGCGGTGACGCTATCAGATCCAAAACAACAACGGTTCCAAAACACTAACCGTTAGTGCTACGGTCGGTCGTATGAAGAAAGTGATCTTCACCGAGTTCGGTGGTCCGGAAGTCCTGCAGCTCGTCGACGCCGAAGATCCGCACGCCGGCCCGGGCCAGGTACGCATCGCGGTGCGGGCCGCCGGGGTGAACCCCGTCGACTGGAGAATCCGTGAAGGCCAGGTTCTCGGCGCGCATCCGACCGTGTTGCCGTCCGGCGTGGGCCTGGACGCCGCCGGAGTGGTGGACGAGATCGGCGAAGGTGTCGCCGGAGTAGACATCGGGGACTTCGTGTTCGGCGAGGGCGCGAGCACCTATGCCGAGTTCGCCGTGCTGACGGCGTGGGCCGTGATGCCCGAAGGGTTGAGCTTCGAGGAGGCGGCCGGATACCCCTCCGTGGTCGAGACCGCGCTACGGCTGATCCGCGAAGTGGGGGTGCGCCCTGGCGAGAATCTTCTGGTCAGCGGCGCGTCCGGCGGGGTCGGGTCCGCGGTGCTGCAGATCGCGCGGGAACGCGGCATCGCGGTGATCGGCACGGCGGGCGCCGCGAACCAGGAGTACCTGCGCGGCCTGGGCGCGCTCGCCACGACCTACGGCGAGGGCTGGGTGGGACGGGTGCGGCGACTCGGCCGCGTCGACGCCGCTCTGGATCTGGCCGGGTCCGGGGTGATCGCCGAACTGGTCGAGCTCACCGGGGATCCGGCGAAGGTCGTCTCCATCGCCGATCTCGGCGCGCCGGAGCTCGGTGTCCGCTTTTCCGGCGTGGCCGGGAGCGTGCCGGACGCGCTGGCCGAGGCCGTCGACCTCATCTCACAGGGGAAGCTGCACATCCCGGTCGAGAAGGCCTACTCGCTCGCCGACGCCGCGGCGGCGCATGCCGACAGCCACGCCGGGCACACCCGCGGCCGCCGGGTCATCGTCGTCTGAGCCGGTTCAGGATCCGGCCGCGGGAAGGACCACGACGCCGTCGTCATCGGCGTAGAGCGTGTCGCCGGGAGTGAAGGTCACTCCCCCGAAACCGACAGGGACGTCGACAGCGCCGGCGCCCGCCTTGGAACTCTTGCGCGGGTTGGTGCCGAGCGCCTTCACTCCGAGCGGGAGCCCGGCGAGCTCGGCGCTGTCCCGTACCGCGCCGTGGACGACGATGCCGGACCAGCCGTGGTCGACGGCGGACTTCGCGATCATGTCGCCGGTGAGCGCACTGTGCAGCGAGCCGCCACCGTCGACCACCAGGACGGCGCCGTCGCCGGGAGTGGCCAGGAGTTTCTTGACCAGGCCGTTGTCCTCGTGACAGGAGACGGTCCGGATCGGGCCCGAGAACTTCCGGTGCCCGCCGAACTGGCGGAACTGGGTGTCGCAGACGCGCAGCCGGTCGCCGTGCTCGTCCACGAGGTCGGCGGTGGTGAAGGAATCGATCACGCGCACGAGCTTCTCATGTCACCTCGGGCGGGAACACCGAGTCCAGCACGTGAGTGAGGATGGCGGCGGGATCGGCGGCGGGTGCGACCGCCTGCCGCAGGGCGAGCCCGATGCCCAGAGCGCCCAGCATCACCACGGCATCCCGGAGCGGCAAGGCGGGTTCGAGGCGGAGCCGCCGCGCATGTTCGGCGAGCAGGGAGACGACCTCGTCGTCATGACGCCGCTGGACGGCGGCGACGAGCGCGGCGGTTTCCGGTTGCTGCGCCGTCGCGGCGAGCACTTCCGCGGCCGCCGCGCTCCATTGGGCGGCATCCTTGTCCACCACGTCGACAGGGGCCAGGGCCGCGATCACGTCGTCCCGGCCGGTGGCGAGGGCGAGAGTCCTCCTCAACCGCTCCAAGTGTCCTTCCGCGGTGGCTTCGATGATCGCCAGCCACAGTCCTTCCTTGCCGCCGAAGTGCTTGTAGACGGCGCCGCGGGTGTACCCGGCGTCGGCCGCGATCTCCTCGACAGTCGCCGCCAGGAAGCCGCGCCGCAGGAAGACCTGACGCCCCGCCTCCAGCAGGTGCTCGTGGGTGCGCCGCTGTTGTTCGGCCCGTGTCAGCCTGGTCATCGCCCGTCCGATTCAGTAACAGAACGTTTCTGGATACACGACGTTACTGTATCGTCCGTCGCATGGAGTTCTTGGCACCGGTGGCCGCGTTTCTCAGCCTTCCCCTCTTCCTGGCCGGGTTCGCGTGGTACGCCGCGCGTGCCCGCCGGGCGGGCGTCAGCCAGTCGCTGCTGGCGCCGATCGAGGAGATCTGGGACCCGATCTCGCACAAGACCAACATCGAGATCCAGATCGAGGCCGAACGGAGTCCGGAGACGCCCTCGCCCGGAGACCCGCCCGAGCTGAAGTGGCGGTTGTAGCGTCAGTACCCGACGGTGAAATGCCGGTCCTGGCCCGGATTCTCGAGCTCGTCCACGACGGCGACCGCGAGATCCTCCGCCGATATCCCGGACGATCCGTCCTCCGCGGTGAGGATGGTCGTCGTTCCCCGTCGGTAACCCCCGGTCCTGACCCCGGGCTCGAGTATCGCGGGCGGACTGAGATACACCCAGTCGCCCGCGTGGGCCTCGCATGCCCGGAGTTGGCTCGTACTGGCGGAGGCGATGGTCCGCCACGCCGGCGGCACGAACGCCGGATCGTCGATCACCAGCCCGCCGGACGGCGACCGCAACGGTCCGGCGCCGCCGACGACCAGGACGCGAGTGCCCGCCGCGGCGTCGAGCAGGGCCGTGACCGTGGCGGCGACCGTGTCTTCGGCGCCGGGTGCGGGTCTCGTCGCGCCCACGACGGCATCGACTCCCCCGAATACCGCGCTCATGTGGCCGGTATCGGTGACGTCGCCGCGTACGACTTCCACGTCCGGATGCGGAACTGCCGGTGGAGTGCGGCGAAAGACGGCGGTGACGTGGTGTCCGCGGGAAACGGCCTCGGCGACGATTCGGGAACCCGCCATTCCCGACGCTCCGACGACGGCGATCTTCATCGGACAACGCCTTCCTGCTTGCTCTTCGGGGTGATCTGGCCTGCCACGATCGAGGCCAGGGCGAGCGCGAACCCGGCGAGCTGGATCGGTCCGAGCGACTGACCGAGCAGCACGGCGCCGAGCACCGCGGCGACCATCGGCGAGAGCAGGCCGAGGACCGCGACCGAGGTGACCGGCAAGGACGTGATGCCGCGGAACCAGAGGACGTAGGCGAGCAGACCGCCGATCGCTCCGAGCCAGAGGTAGCCAAGGGCCGCGTTCAGGTCGATCGCGGGCGGTGCGCCTTCGACCAGGAAGGTCACCGGCACCAGGAACAACCCGCCCGCGGTGAGCTGCCACGAGGCGAACGCGGTCGGCCCGACGTCAGCGGGGCGTCCCCATCGTTTGGTGAGCGTGACGCCGAGCGCCATGGTGCCCGCGCCGCCGAGTCCGGCGAGCACCCCGACGAGGTCGAAGCCCGCCGCGGGTCCGATCACCACCAAGCCGACACCCACGATCCCGACGATCCCCCAGGCGAACCGCCACGCGGAAGGGCTCTGGCGCAACACGGCCACGGCGAGGATCGCGACGAGCAGCGGCTGGGCGGCGCCGAGCGTGGCCGCGACTCCGCCTGGCAGCCGTTCGGCGGCGACGAACAGCAGGGGGAAGAACAACCCGATGTTGAGGACGCCGAGCGCTGCGGCCTTCAACCACCAGGTGCCGCGCGGAAGGGTACGGGTGATGGCGAGCACGATCAGGCCGGCGGGCAAGGCGCGCATGAGTCCCGCGAAAAGCGGATGTCCCGGCGGGAGGAGTTCGGTGGTGACCACGTAAGTCGTCCCCCAGACCATGGGGGCGAAGGCGGTCATCGCCGTCCCGGCGAGACCTGCGGCGAGCGGTGTGGTCGTCAGCGTTTTCACGCTTTCTAGCTTCGACCTCGACGATCGATGAGTCCAACACATGTTTGTCACTTGATCCATCGTGGTTCAAGATGGATCCATGGAGCTTCAGCAGATGCGGTACGTCGTGGCCGTGGCGGAGACGAACAGTTTCACGCGTGCCGCGCAACGGTGTCTCGTCGTGCAATCGGCGCTGAGCCACCAGATCGCGCGGCTGGAACGGGAACTCGGCGCGCGGCTGTTCGAGCGCACAAGCCGCCGGGTGCGGCTCACCACCGCCGGCGAGGCGTTCCTGCCCGCCGCCCGGCAATGCCTCGAGGCCGCCGAGCGGGCCGGATCGGAGGTCGCGGCGGCCGTCGGCGAGATCCGCGGGCGGCTCACCGTCGGCGTCATCCCGACCGTCGCGGCGGTCGACGTCCCGGCCGCCCTGCAGACCTTCCGCGGCCGGTATCCGCACGTCCGGATCGGGCTGCGGGTCGGGGCGAGCGGGCAGCTGGTGGAGCAGATCAAGGACGGTGCGATCGAGGTCGCGTTCCTCGGCCTCCCGGTGACCGACCGGCCGGACGGCGTGGCCACCTGCGAACTGGGCCGCGACGATCTGATCGCCGTGGTGGCTCCCGGGCACCCTCTCGCCGTCGAGTCCGAAGTGGACTTGAAGCGGCTCTCGTCGGAGGTGTTCGTCGACTTCCCCGCCGGATCCGCGGGACGCGCCCAGACGGATCAGGCCTTCGCCGCGGCGGGAGTGACCCGGGAGGTCGCCTTCGAGGTGACGGCCGCCGACTTCATGGCGCGGCTGATCCATCAGGGATTGGGGGTGGCGCTGCTGCCGTCGAAATTCGTGCCGAACCTGACCGACGTGGTCACCGTGCCGGTGCGGGACGCGCCCGCGCGGATCGAGCACCTCGTCTGGAACCGCTTCACGAGCACTCCGGCGGCGAAGGCCTTCCTGGAGATTCTGGGCGTCGTGAGCGAAACGGACCGCTAGCTCCCTGGGTGAGATTGGCCGCGGGCCGGTCCGTGAAGGCCACGTTAGCCCCATAGGCTTCCCTCGGCTCAGCCGAGAAACTCGACCTTCACACCTGCCGAGTACCTACTGCCGTTGGTCGGGCGCCGGTCAAGTCTCGTGAGTGGTAAGGACGGTTAGAACCGTCCCAACCACTCACGAGCCACGGGCGCTTACTTGCGGTCCGCCTTGATGATCTCGAAGAGGCTCGTCCACGAGCTACGCCCGTGGCCGGCGGCGATCGCCCGGTCGTAGTGCGACTTGACCGCCTCGGGCAAGGCCAAGTCGACCCCGGCGTCCCGGCTCGCCTGGACGATGTGGTCGGCCGTCGCGCCCATCATGGTCACGTTGGCGTCGTCGCCGGGGTGCTCGCCGTTCTCGATCTGTTCGACCGCGGCGTCCAGGTAGAAATCCATCATCGTGAAGTTGTCCTTGGCGTACGGAAGGAACTTCTGCGCGGGCACGCCTGCCGAGCGGACCAGCGCGCTCGCGTGCAGGAACACCGAAAGCGAGGTCAGGAAGATGTCCAGCTGCGCCTGGTAGAACAGCTGCGCCAGCCGGACGTCCTCACCGAGGAAGTCCGGTCGCCCGATCAGCGCCAGGGTTTCGCGGTGCTTCTCGAAGACGTCGGCCGGGCCGCTGTAGAAGACGTACGCCTCGTCCTTGCCCACCAGTTCGGCGGGCACCATCACGCCACCGGCGATGAACTGCCCGCCCCTGGCCTTGACCCAGTCCGCGGCTTCGCGGGTCTTCTCCGGGGTGTCCGAGCTGAGGTTGACGATCACCTTGCCCGCCAAGGCATCCTCGGCCTTGCCAAGGATGTCGTACATCGCGGCGTAGTCGGTGAGGCTCAGCAGCACCAGATCCGACGCCGCAACCGCGTCCGCGGGGGTCGCGGCGCGCACCGCACCCGCGGCGACGACGTCGTCCGCACGGGCGGCGGTGCGGTTCCAGACGGTCACTCCGTGGCCGTTCTCCAGGAGCACCCGGACCATGGCCTGTCCCATCGGGCCGAGCCCGATCAGTGTGATCATTGTGTTTTCCTTTACTTTTTGAGGAGTTCGATGACGCCGATCAGGTCTTCGGCGCTGCGGCCGTCGGCGACTCGCCGGTCCATCAGCGACTGGAGCGGCGTGAGCAACTCGGCGCTGATGCCCTGGTCCTTGGCCGCCTGCGCCAGATTCGGGTAGGCGGCCGCCTGCATCCCGATGTTCGACACGACGTCGGTCACGTAGTCGCCGTCGTCGATCTGCTCGGCGGAGCGCTCCAGGAAGCCGCTCATCGCGTCGATCCACGCTCGGAGCAGCGGCGCGAATTCCCGCGCCTTGACCCCGGCCGAGCCGACGAGCGCGTACGCCTGGATGACGCCGATGAAGTACCCGTACATCCCGCTGAGCAGCGCGATGTCGTGCAGCGGTGCCAGCCCCGGGTCCGCGCCGAGGTAGTTGGCGCCGCCGAAGGTGTCGAGCGCGGTGCGTGCCCGGCCGAAGACCGTGCCCGAGCCGCTGTAGAAGATGAACGCCGCCGGGGTGCCGATCATCGGCGGGACGGCCATGATCCCGCCGTCCAGGTACTCCGCGCCCAGTTCTTCGGCCCAAGCACCCATTTCGCGCGCTTGGCCGGGGGTGCCGTTGGTCAGGTTGATCAGCTGCCGGCCCGCGAGCTCGGCGGCCACCGGGTCGAGGACCTCGTGCACCGAGTCGTAGTCGAGCAGGCAGGCGATCACGATCTGGTTCGCCGCGAGGGCCTCCGAGACGGTCGAAGCGACCGAAGCTCCCTTCGCCGCCACCGCTTCGGCGCGGCCCGCGGTCCTGTTCCACACCGTGACCGGATGGCCCGCGGCCAGTAGTGCCTCTGTGAGCGCGGTTCCCATCGCGCCCAGCCCCAGTACCGTCACCGGGGTCTTGCCGTGTTCGCTCATGGGACCACCGTGACGCGGGCCGCGCACGGATCGCTGCGGGTCCGCGCACGGCCTCGCGCACGATCCTGTCGGTGGTCCGCGCTAACGTCGGTTTCGTGCGATTCGGAGTGCTGGGACCACTCGCCGTGTGGACGACCGCGGGCGAGCCCGTCGTCGTACCCGAGGCGAAGGTCCGCCTCCTGCTCGCGGGGCTGCTCAGCCGCGACGGCAGGGCGGCGTCGGTGTCGTCGTTGACCGACGACCTGTGGGGCGAGCATCCGCCGGGCAATCCGGGCAACACCCTGCAGACGAAGGTCTCCCAGCTGCGTCGCGCGCTGGAGCGCGCCGAGCCCGGCGCGCGGGAACTCGTGACGCACCAGCCGGCCGGGTATGTCCTCGCCGTCGAGCCGGGCGACCTGGACGTCCATCGGTTCCGCGCGCTCACCGCCCGTGCCCGTGACGCCGTCGACCCGCGCGCCCGTGCCGCTTTGCTGGCGGATGCGCTGGCGTTGTGGCGAGGGCCCGCGTACGCCGGATTCGAGGACGAGCCGTTCGCCGTCGCCGCCGCTCAGCGGCTGGAGGAGGAAAGGCTGCTCGCCGAGGAGGAGCGAGCAGAAGCCCGGCTGGCGCTCGGCGAACACGGCGTCCTCACCGGGGAGCTGGCCGGGCTCGTCTCGCGCCATCCGCTCCGGGAACGGCTCCGCGGCCTGCTGATGCGTGCCCTGTACGCGGCCGGACGGCACAGCGAAGCTCTCGAAGCCTACGCCGAACTGCGTGTCCGCCTGCGTGACGAATCCGGTCTCGAACCGGGCCCGGAGCTCGCGGCGTTGCACCAGGCGATCCTCACCCGCAGTCCGGATCTCGAGCCGGTCCGGGCCGCCCGGCCGGTGCGCGGGAATCTGCCGGAGGCGTTGACCGAACTGATCGGCCGCACGACAGCGGTCAAGGAGGTCGTGGCGCTCGTCACCGACGCGCGGCTGGTCACCCTGACCGGGCCCGGCGGTGTGGGCAAGACCAGGCTCGCCATCGAGGCCGCGTCGAAGCTTCAGATGGGCGATGGCACCTGGCTCGTCGAGCTCGCGGGTCTGGACAACGTCGAGTGCCCGACGTGCCCGCCCGAGGATCTCGTCGCCGTCGTCCTGGCGGCCGTACTGGATCTCCGGGAGGACGCGACGTCGACCGGAACGCTGACCCAGTCGCTGGCCGATGCCTTGCGGGACAAGGAGATCCTGCTCGTACTGGACAACTGCGAACAGATCGTCGAACCGGTCGCCGCGCTGGTGGAAAGGCTGCTCGCGACGGCGCCCCGGCTCCGCGTCCTCGCCACCAGCCAGGAGCCGCTCGGGTTGCCTGGAGAGAACGTCTGGGCGGTGCCGCCGCTGGAGCTGCCCGAGCTGCCGGATTTCGCCGCCGTGCGGGAGTCGAGCGCCGTCCGGCTGTTCGCCGCCCGCGCCGCGGCGGCCGCGCCGGGGTTCGCGCTCGACGCGGAGAACGCGGCCGTGGTCGCCCGGATCTGCCGCACTCTCGACGGTATCCCGCTGGCGCTCGAACTCGCCGCCACCCGGGTCCGGACACTGGGTGTGCACGAACTCTTCGCCCGCCTCGACGACCGCTTCGCCCTGCTGTCCTCGGGCAGGCGAGGCGGGCCGCGTCGCCAGCAGACGCTCCGAGCGATGATCGACTGGAGCTGGAGCCTGTTGAGCGAGCCCGAACAGATCGTGCTGCGCAGGCTCGCCGTCCACGCCGAGGGCTGCGGGCTCGACGCGGCGGAGTCGGTCTGCGCCGGCGGCGAGATCGCCGCCGGCGATGTGCTGGACCTCGTGTCGCGGCTCGTCGACAGGTCGCTGGTGGTCAGCAGGCCTGGCACGTCGGGGGCACCGCGGTTCCGGCTGCTGGAGTCCGTATCGGCATTCGCCTTGGACCACGCCGAGCAGACGGGTGAACTCGACGACCTGTACTTGCGGCACGCCCGTTTCCACGTCGAGCTGGCCGAACGCGGGGACACGGGCCTGCGCGGGAGAGAGCAGCGGCGCTGGCTCGACAGGTTGGACGCCGAAGGAGCCAACATCCGGCGCGCGCTGGAAACACTGCTGCGGCAAGGAGAACATCGGCTCGCGTTGCGGCTGGTGAACGCGACGGCCTGGTTCTGGTTCCTCCGCGGACGGCTCACCGAGGCCAAGCGCTCGCTGGATCTCGTGCTCGGCACCGAGGCCGCCACCGGAGACGAGTACGCGCAGGCGCTCGGCTGGCGAACCGGGATCGCCGTGCTCGACGGCACCGCCACGGAAGGCGCGGCGGAAGAGACCGTATGGGGCATCACCGATCCCCTCGTGCGGGCGCGAACATTGTGGTTCCTCGGCTACGCGTGGTCCACGGTCGGCGACCTGTGCCGGGCGGAGAAGCTCACCCTCGGCGCGTTGGATACCGCCCGCGACCTAGGTGACGACTGGAGCGCCGCCGCCGCGCTGAGCGACAGGGCTGCCCACCTGATCGCCGGGGGCGACCTCACCGGAGGCGGCCGCATCGCCGCGCAGAGCGCCGCCGTCTTCGACGGGCTCGGCGAACGCTGGGGCTGGTTGCAGGCCTCGTTCGTCATCGGCATGCTGGCTTCGATCGCCGGGGACTACGACCACGCCGCCCGCGTCCATCGGGAAAGCCTTCGCCGCGCGGAGGAATTGGAGCTGTGGCCGGAGGTTTCCTACAAACTGTCGTGGCTGGGCCGGACCGCGCTGCTCACAGGTGACTTCGAAGAAGCGAAGGAGTTCCACGAACGGGCCAGGACGCTGGCCGTGGAGCACAGTTTCAAACCCGGTGAGGTCTACGCCGAGACAGGGCTCGCACTCGGCGCCCGACGGCAGGGGCTATTCGAAGAGGCGGAGCAGCGGCTGCTGTCCATATTGGACTGGCATCGCCGGGTGGAGTCCGAAGCGGGCAGCACGCTGATCCTGGCGGAGCTCGGGTTCATCGCCGAGCAACGCGGAGACGCCGTGGCGGCGAAGCGGCTCCACCTGGACGGTCTCGCGATCGCCCGGCACAGCGAGGATCCCCGCGCGATCGCCCTCGGCCTCGAAGGCCTGGCCGGCGCGGAGGCGGCCGACGGCTCGTATCACCTGGCCGCGCGGCTGCTCGGCGCCGCCGCGGCCTCGCGGCGCTCGGTGGGCGCTCCCCTGCCGAAAGCCGAACGCGTCGACGTCGACAGGATCACCGACATGATCGTCGCGGCGATCGGAGAAACCGCATTCTCGGCGGAGAGTCAGGCGGGTGAGGTGACGCCGATCGATCGATTGGTGACGGACAGTCAGTGATCACGTACCCGTATCACCACAATGGACCAGGCCTTACTTCACGTCAGCAACAAACAGTGATTTCTTCCTGTCGTCCGAGCGTCGTGACCGGTAGCGTGCGTATCCATGCGGGTGAGGTGGGGGGCTCCCGGCGGGCCCAGGGTGACAATGCCGTGGCGAGCGGCTCCGAAGGCGGCACTGACCAGTCCCCTGACGTTGATCATCGCCGCGGTGACCACCTTGCTGGCGTGTTTCCTCGGAACCGCGGCCGTCCTGCAGGCCTCGGCCGCGGGTGGCGCGGCCGTGACGTATCAGTCCGGCATGGTGTGCCCGGACTATTACGGGCCGGTTTTCAGCAAGGACAACGTGCCCGCAGCGGTGGCTCCGCAGGTCGTCGACTCGGTCCGCCGGAACGCCCCGGCGCACGGCTTCTCCGCGCCGGTCACCTCCCGCTACACGCCGTACCTCTTCGGCACCGAGTTCAACGGTGACCCCAACTACAAGGTCGTTCTCGCCCATCGTGACCAGGCCACGCAGGGCCATCTCGACGTGGCGAGCGGATCCGCGGGCGCCGGTTTCCTGCTCGGCACCGTCGTCGCCGGAGCGGAGAACATCAAGGTAGGGGCCACTCCGAGCATCAAGGGCACCCCGATTCCTCCGGTGACCGGGCTGTACCGCGACCTTCCCGACCCGGCGCCGCGCTGGTGGTGCTCGCAGCAGCGGAACGCCGTCGTCAGCAGGCTCGCCAACGATCCGCTCGACTCGGTCATGTTCGCCCACGACGGCAAGACCTTCGACGACACCGTCCGCGCGCTGGGCATCCCGACGATCAAGACGCTGCACATGTCGTTCTACGAGGCTCCGCCCAAGACGGTGAGCGAAGCCGAAGACCTGCAGGAACGTTCGAAGGCCCTCATCGCCGCGGTCAAGGCGGATCTGGGCTCCCGCGGCCTCGGTGACGCGATCGTCGGGTCGCTGCCGTTCGAGCGCTCGGTCGAGATCAGCAAGCAGGCGGAATCGAACGTCCTGATCTCGATCCTGCCGCTCGCGGCCATCAGCATTCTCGTCGGCTGCGCGGGGATCGGCACCGTCGCGTTGCAGTGGTACCAGCGGCGGCACCCGCAGCTGAGACTGCTGTCCGCGCGGGGCAGCGGCCCCGGGGCGCTGGGGCTGCTCGCGGTCGCCGAACTCGGGCTTCCGATCGTCGCCGGTGGCGCGGCGGGCGCTGTGCTCGCCCGGTTGTTGCTCGGGCTTTACGGACCACCAGGTGAACTGGACGACGGCGCGACGTTCTGGGGATCGCTGGTCGCGGCCGCGATCCTGCTCATCTCCCTCGCGCTGCTCGCCGGGGTGATCTCCGTCCGGACCCATCGGGAGTTCGAGCTCGGGCGCGTCCGCTCCGGAGGGCGCAAGAAGGTGAAGTTCCTGGCCTTCTTCCCGTGGGAACTGCTCACCGCAGGTGTCGCCCTGCTCGGCTGGAACCGGCTCGTCGACTACAGCAAGGGTTCGCGGATCGGCAATCCGCTCCCCCAGGTCGACCCGCTCGCCCTCACGTATCCGGTGTTCGTCGTGCTCACGGTCGGGCTCGTCGCCGCACGACTGGCCTGGCTCGCCCTGCACGCGTCGCATCGCGCCCGGCTGTGGTCCCGGCCCGCGTTGCAGCTGGCGATCCGGCGGCTCGCCAGCGCCCGCGCACCGGTCACCGGTGTACTCGTGATCGGCACGCTCGCCATCGGGACCCTGGCCACCGGCATCGGTATCGCGCGCGGTCAGGAAGAGGCCCTGCAGACGAAGTCCGCCATCTTCGTCGGGGCCGAGACCAGGGTCGACACCGAAAGCGTCGTCGGCACCGGGAAGGTCACGCTGCCCGCCTCGGTCAGCGGCAGCACCACGATCGTCGGCGAGCTGACCGGCACCGGCAATGTCGTGCTGGTCGTGGACCCGCGAACCTTCAGGCAGGCCGCCACGCTCGGTCCGCTCGACGGCGCCGAGGTCGACCGGCTGCTGAGCGGTCTGTCGGGTCAGGGCGCCGGTGTCCCGGCCATCCGGATCGGACACGACGCCGCCCAGAAGACCACGCTGCCCGCCGGTCTCGCCGATGCCGAGGCGATCGGCGAACTGCCGATGTTCCCGATCATCGGCACCAAGGCCGGTTACGTGATCTCGCGGGAATCGCTCACCGAGGCGCAGTTGCGCACCGTGCCCAAGTGGAGCGTGCTCTCCAGCTCGTCGATGACGCAGGTGACTGAAGCGCTGGCCTCCGTGGGGGTGGTGACGGCGGTCAACCGCGTCACCCGTGAGTCCGCGCTCGACGCGCTCCCGTTCTACGTGGTGTCGTGGACGTTCTCGTTCATGGCCCTGCTCGGGGCCGTGCTCGGCGTGGTGGCAGTGCTGTCGCTGCTGGTCGCGGTCGAGGTCCGACGGCGCCAGAACGCGCTGGCCGGCGCTCTGGTGCTGCGGATGGGTATGCGGCCGCGTGCCCTGCTGGCGAGTCATCTGATGGAACTGGGGACCCTGAGCGGGCTCGCCGTGGTCATCGGTGTCGTATGCGGTGTCTCGGTCGCGGGGCTTTCGGTGCCGCGGTTCGATCCGGCGACGTTCCTCCCGCCGCAGTCCGCGCTGCCCGACCCGACCCCGCTCGCCCTGACCGTGCTCGCCGTCGGTGTGCTCGTCGTGGCGCTGGCGGGCTGGATCGCGATGCGCTCGGTGCGCACCGCCCGGACCGCGGAGTTGATCCGTGCCTGAGAAACCGATCTTCCGGCTGCGCGGGATCGGCGTCGACTACCAGACGCCGGCGGGCACGGTCACCGGCGTCGAAGACGTCACCTTCGACATCCCGGCGCGCGGGATCACCGTGCTGGCGGGGCCGTCCGGCTCCGGCAAGTCCACCCTGCTGCGGACGCTCGGCCTCTTCGAGCAGCCCGTGCGGGGCACGATCTCCTTCCAGGGCAGCGAAACCGGCAAACTGCGGCATCGTGACCGGCGGGCGCTGCGGCGAAACCATCTCGGCCTGGTGTTCCAGAACCCGACCGACAACCTGCTCGCGTATCTGAGCGTCGCGGACAATCTGCGCGCGGCGGCGGAATCGGCCGGGACCGAATGCCTTCCCGACGACATCCTCGAGCAGCTGGGACTCGGCGGGACCGGCAGCTGGCGGATTTCCGCGCTGTCGGGCGGGCAACAGCAGCGTCTCGCCTTCGGCTGCACCCTGGCCCGCCGCTCGACCGTCGTACTCGCCGACGAGCCGACGTCCCAATTGGACGAAGGCTCCGCCGACCGCGTGCTCGACACCCTGAGGTACCTGGCGGATCAGGATTTCGCCGTCATCGTCGCCTCGCACGACGGCCGGCTCATCGAACTCGGCAGCCGGGTCGCGCGGATGCACAAGGGCAGACTGGAAGAAGTCGAAGAACGGGAGGTCGTGCCGTGATGGCGGAACCCGCCCTCGAGGCCGTCGGGTTGCGCCGCCGGTTCCCCCATCCCAGCGGGGACGTCGAAGTCCTGCGCGGGCTCGAACTGCGGGTGGCCGCGGGCGAACTGGTCACCGTGTCCGGCCGGTCGGGTTCCGGCAAGAGCGCCCTGCTGGCACTGCTGTGCGGTTTCGACTCGCCCGATTCCGGCAGTGTCCTGCTGGACGGCGTCCCGATAGCGGGTGCGCCGCCGTGGCACACCTGCGCGGTCCTGCCGCAGGCGCTCGGCCTCGCGAACGAGCTGACCATCGCGGAGAACGTGGCGCTGCCGCTGCGGCTCCGGTCCGACGTCCCCAAACCCAGCGCGAAAGACATCCACGCGCGGGTTTCGGAGCTGCTGGAGGAACTCGGGATCGGCGATCTCGGCGACCGCTATCCGCTCGAGGTCTCGTTCGGGCAGCAGCAACGAGTCGCGCTCGCCAGGGCGGTCAGTGGGCGTCCCCGCGTCCTGCTCACCGACGAGCCGACGGCGCATCTGGACGCCGGGAGCACGCCGCGGGTGCTTCGGCTGCTGCGGCGCTGCGCCGAGGAGGGTGCCGCGGTCATCGTGGCGACGCACGACGACGAGGTACACCGGATCGCGGACCGGCGGGTTCGACTGCTGGACGGCGTCCTTTCCTGACTCGTGAGTGGTGAGGACGGTTCTAACCGTCCTAGCCACTCACGAGACGCGCCAAGACACCTCAGGGAGCGACCGGTCCAGCCTTCCCGTACAGGCCGTTCCCCGCCCAGTTCACGAGATCGTGCGAAGGCCGCGAAGGCGGAACAGGCACGAAGTTCGCGGCGTCGTCGACACTTCCGGTGCCGTCGTACTTCGCTTGCAGCGGGTACGGGAACACCGGCCGCGTGCGGAAGACCTTGCCGTCGGCGTCGCGGCCGGTGGCGATCGTCCGGTCCGGCGCGGTTCCGCGCTCGACCCAGGAGACGAGTTCCTTCAGCGGGTCGTACTCGGTCAGCTTGTCACCGGTCGCGCAGTGGTACAGCGCGGGCACCATGAACAGCCTCGCCCAGTCCCGCGTCGCGGCGGGGCCGCCGTTGGCGCGGGTGAGCCGCTCGTAGTAGTCGATGCTGCCCGCGGCGGGGATCGCCTGGTCCGCCCAGCCGTGCCAAATCACGAGTTTCCCGCCCGCACGCCGGAACTCGCGCAGGTCCGGAGCCATCGCGTTGGAGCGGACGCCTTCCGGGGTCAGTCTGTCGAATTCACGAGCGGTGAAAGCGAACTTCTCGACCGAAGAATGCGGTGTCCCGATCGGGTACGCCATGTACTTCAGGTAGTTGTCCGCGAGCGCGTGCGCGAACGGAATCCCGCCGGTTTCCGGGGACGGGATGATCCAGCCGTACCAGGAGAGTTCGGAGCCGACGGTCTGGCCGCCCGGGTACAGCTTGCGGCCGTGTTCGTCGGTCGGCGGCGCGTAGATCTTCTTGGTGGCTCCGACCTGCGCGGCGGTGAGACAGCCCGCGTGGTCGGTGCCCGGCGGGCAGGCGATGGTGGCCGGGTCGAAGCGGCAGGTACGCGGATCGTCGATGGCACCGTCGCCGAGCCCGTCGGACTTGTCGCAAGAGGACAGTGCGGCGGCGTGCAGGGCCGGGAGTTTGTCCTCGGTCAGGACCGGCTTGCCGTCGGCGCCGGTATTCACCTTGGCGAGCCAGGTCTGGTAGACGCCGAGCAGCGGCCCCCAGTACCCGGCGGGCGCGCCGGCGACGATGCCGTCGAAGTCGTGGGGATAGCGCTGCGCGAGCAGAAGCGCCTCGCGACCACCGTCGGAGCAGCCGCTGAAGTACGACTTCTTCGGCGGAGCACCGTAGAAGTGCGTGATCAGGCGCTTGGACGCCTTCGAGACCACATGCGGCGCCCGGAACGCGAAGTCGTCGCGCGCGGCCTGGTCGTTCTCGGCCCACTTGCCGTCATCGACGACCGCGGGGGTCTTGCCGACGTGACCGTCATCGGTGGCCGCGACCGCGACGTCACCGCCGTGCGGGAAGCCGCAATCGGCGAACGGAGGCGTGTTGACCACCCCGCAGAATCCGCCGCAGCCAAACTGCAGGTACCGGCCCGCGTAAGTCTTGGTCGGCAGCCGCAGCTGGAACCGCACCGCGGGTTCGACGTGGCCGCGGACGTCGCAGTTCTCCGGTTCGGTCGCCGTCGCCGGTACCACGGTCGCGGTCTCGACGTGCGTGACCGCGCCGGGGATGTCATAGGTCCGCACCAGGTCGGCGCAGGAGCGCACCGGGCGGAGCGTCGTTTCGCCGGCGGTGGCCGCCGGCGCCGTGAGTATCGAGCCTGCCGTGATGAGCGCCGCCACGCCGAGCATGGACAACCGCCGCATGTCCCCACCCCAGTTTCCCGGATCGGCTTCAGTCGTGTCTTCACCCTGGCCCCGGCCCCGTCGGTTGTCCACCAGGTTTCCGGGCATCCGGGTTGTCCAGTTCGGGCCAGGTTTGTCCGGGTGTCTTGACATCGATGTCACACGCGAGCTTTTCTCTCTTGGCGTCACCGGTTCCCCTGCGAGAAAGCATTGGTGCAACGATGCCCCGAAGCGTCAGACCTTGGGTCTGCAGCCTTCTGAGTGCCACGGTCGTGGCGTCCGGGCTGGTAGCCCTCCCTGCCACCGCCGCGGCCGAAGAGGCCCCACCGGACTTCTACTCCTCGTTCGAGCCGGGCGAACCGGAGCCGACGTGGAGCGACACCGTCGACGTCGACCCGTCCGGCCGGCCGAAGGCCTTCGGTGTCGACGGCGCGAACGCCACCACCATCCCCGGTGACATCCGCGGCAAGGTCACCGAGGTCTCCGCCAACAGCGAGAACACCCCCAACGAGGGAGTGGCGAACCTCGTCGACGGCTCGACCGACACCAAATGGCTGGCCTGGACGCCGACCGGCTGGGCGCAGATCACGCTGTCCGAGCCGACGTCGATCACCCGGTACGCGCTGTCCTCGGCGAACGATTTCGACAACCGCAACCCGCAGGACTGGACGCTCCAGGGATCCGCCGACGGTAAGTCCTGGACCGATCTGGACAAGCAGAGCGGGCAGAAGTTCAGCGAGCCGTTCCAGAAGAAGGAGTACCGCCTCGCCACCGCGAGCGCCGCGTACAAGTTCTTCCGGCTCGAGGTCACCAAGAACAACGGCGGCCCGATCCTGCAGCTCTCGGAGCTGCTGCTGGCCAACGAGGACCCGGCCCCGCCGGCGTTGCCGAACATGCGCAGCTTCACCGACAGCGGCCCGGGCAGCGGCTACACCAGCAAGAACCGGGTCGGATTCACCGGTCTGCGCGCGTTCCGCTACTCCGGCAGCCACAAGGCGCAGGGGCACGGCTGGTCGTACAACAAGATCTTCGACGTCGACATCCCGGTGGCGGCGACCTCGGAGCTGTCGTACAAGGTGCAGCCGGAGTTCATCCGCGGCGACCTCAAGTACCCGAGCACGAACGTCGCGGTGGACCTGGCGTTCACCGATGGCACCTACCTGAGCCAGCTCGGCGCGGTCGACCAGTACGGTTTCGGGCTCTCTCCGCAGGGCCAGGGCGCGAGCAAGGTGCTCTACACCAACCAGTGGAACCTGGTGCGCTCGCAGATCGGCGTGGTCGCGAAGGGCAAGACGATCGACCGGATCCTCGTCGGCTACGACAACGCCGACGGCCCGGGTTCGCTGCAGGGCTGGCTGGACGACATCAAGGTCTCGGCGACGCCGACGCCGCCGGCGAGCCTTCGCCCGTCCGACAACGTGCTGACCACGCGCGGGTCACTGTCCAACGGGTCGTTCTCGCGCGGGAACAACATGCCCGCCACCGCGGTTCCGCACGGGTTCAACTTCTGGATCCCGACGACCGACGCGGGCACGTTGAGCTGGATGTACTCGTACCACTCGCGCAACAACGAGCAGAACCTCCCGGCGCTGCAGGCGTTCTCCGCGAGCCACGCGCCGAGCCCGTGGATGGCGGACCGGCAGACCTTCCAGTTCCTGCCCTCCACCGCGTCCGGGGTGCCGAATCCCGACCGCGAGGCGCGGAAGCTGCCGTTCAAGCATTCCAACGAGACGGCGCGGGCCCATTACTACGGCGTCGACTTCGAGAACGGGATCAAGGCAGAGGTCGCGCCGACCGATCACGCGGCGCTGTACCGCTTCAAGTTCCCCGGAGCGGATTCGAACCTGATCTTCGACAACGTCAACAACAACGGCGGGCTCACGCTCGACCCGGCCGGCCGGTCCATCACCGGGTACAGCGACGTCCGCAGTGGACTCTCGGCCGGCGCGACCCGGATGTTCGTCTACGCCACCTTCGACAAGTCGGTGACCGCGGGTTCGAAGCTGTCGACCGGTTCGGGTGACCAGAAGCGGGACAACGTCCTCGGCTACCTGAAGTTCGACGCGGGCGCCGACAAGACGGTGAACATGCGGATCGCGACCTCGCTGATCAGCGTGGACCAGGCGAAGAAGAACATGGAGCAGGAGCTCGCCCCGAACGCGACGCTCGAGTCCGTGGCCGGCGCCGCGCAGAACGCGTGGGACGAGAAGCTCAAGGTCATCGAGGTCGAAGGTGCCTCGAAGGACCAGCTGATCACGCTGTACTCCAACCTGTACCGCCTGTTCCTGTACCCGAACTCGGGTTTCGAGAACGTCGGCACGGTCGAGAAGCCGGTGAAGAAGTACGCGAGCCCGGTGTCGCCCAAGGCCGGTCAGGACACTCCGACGCAGACCGGGGCGAAACTGGTCGACGGCGAGTTCTACGTCAACAACGGGTTCTGGGACACCTATCGGACGGTGTGGTCGGCGTATTCGCTGCTGAGCCCGGACACCACCGGCAAGCTCGTCGACGGTTTCGTGCAGCAGTACCGTGACGGCGGCTGGATCTCGCGCTGGTCCTCCCCCGGTTACGCGGACCTGATGACCGGGACCAGTTCGGATGCCGCGTTCGCGGACGCCTATCTCAAGGGAGTCAAGGGTTTCGACGTCCAGTCGGCCTACGACTCGGCGATCAAGAACGCCACGGTGACCCCGCCGAACGGCGCGGTCGGCCGCAAGGGCATCGACGAGGGCACGTTCCTCGGGTACGCACCGAACACCGCGGACCACGGGTTCTCGTGGGCGATCGAGGGTTATGTCAACGACAACGCGATCGCGAACATGTCGAAGAAGCTCCACGACGAGGCTCCGGCGAACGATCCGCGCAAGCAGGAATACCTGGACAACTACGGGTACTTCACCGAGCGGGCCACCCAGTACGTGAACGTGTTCGACCCGAGTGTCGGCTTCTTCCAGGGGCGTGACGCGGCGGGCAAGTTCACCCGGAGCAAGGAGGAGTTCGACCCGGAGGTCTGGGGTATCGACTACACCGAGACCAACGCCTACGGCATGCGGTTCTCGGTGCCGCAGGATGGGCAGGGCTTGGCGAACCTCTTCGGCGGCAAGGCGGGGCTGGCGTCCAAATTGGACGAGTTCTTCGCCAAGCCGGAGCAGGGTCTCAAGTTCGGCACCTATCCCGGTGTCATCCACGAGATGACCGAGGCGCGGGACGTCCGGATGGGCATGTACGCGCATTCCAACCAGGCCGCGCATCACACGCTCTACATGTACGACTACGCGGGCCAGCCGTCGAAGACGCAGGCGAAGGTCCGCGAGGCGCTGGCCAGGTTGTACGTCGGGAGCGAGCTCGGCCAGGGCTACGGCGGTGACGAGGACAACGGCGAGCAGTCGGCTTGGTGGCTGTTCGGCATGCTGGGCTTCTACCCGCTGCAGGTCGGCAGCTCGGACTACGCGATCGGCTCGCCGCTGTTCACCAAGGCGACCGTGAACCTGCCCGGCGGCAAGAAGATCGTGGTCAACGCGCCGAAGAACAGCGCGAAGAACGTCTACGTGCAGGGTCTGAAGGTGAACGGCAAGGCGCAGACGTCGACGTCGCTGCCGCATTCGGCGATCGCGAACGGCGGCACGCTGGACTTCGACATGGGCCCGACCCCGTCGTCGTGGGGTACCGGCCCGGACGACGCGCCGAAGTCGATCACCAAGGGCGACGCGGTGCCGACTCCGGTGCACGACCTGACCAAGCCGGTCTCCGGTGGGGATGCCGCGTTCTTCGACAACACGTCGCGGACCGAGGCGAAGATCAAGGCGCCGATCCAGTACCAGGTGCCCTCGACGAACGAGGCGGGTTCGTTCTACACGCTGACTTCTGGCAAGGGCGCGGGTGACGCGAAGAGCTGGGTGCTGAAGGGCTCCTACGACGGGAAGACGTGGGCGGTCGCGGATCAGCGAACCGACCAGACGTTCCAGTGGCGTCAGCAGACCAGGGCGTTCAAGATCGCGAATCCGGCGCACTACGCCCACTATCGGCTCGAGGTCACCGCGACCACGGGCGGGGAGGCGTCGCTGTCGGAATTCGAGGTGCTGGGCAAGCCCGACGCGGCATGCACGCAGACGATCACCGGCGAGCGCAAGGGTCCGCTGACCGTGCGGAACGGGGTGACCTGCGTGGACGATGCGACGATCTCCGGTCCGGTGTCGGTGTCGGCGGGTGCGAGCTTGATCGTCCGTGGCGGCTCGATCTCCGGGCCGCTGACGGCGACCGGCGCGGCGCAGGTCGTCCTGGACCGGACGAAGGTGGGCGGCCCGGTGGCGATCACCGGGACGACCGGGACGGTCTCGATCGAACTGACCGAGATCGGCGGGCCGGTGGCGTTGACGGGCAACAAGGGGCCGGTGCTGACTGCCAGCACGATCGGCGGACCTCTGGCGTGCGCGGCCAACTCCCCCGCTCCGACGGACTACGACCTGCAGAACACCGTCCGCGGCCCGGCCGCCGGGCAGTGCGCGAAGCTGTAGTCCCCCGGTAAGTACGTGAAGGCCCCCTTCATTGCGCTAGACGCAGTGAAGGGGGCCTTCACGTACTTCGGCCCCCCACGCAATTCGTCACCTACTTGCGGCCGCGGAGGATGCCGAATCCCACGAGGACGGCGGCCAGCAGGGTGAGGGCGAGACCTGCGAAGGTGAGCGCCTTCTGGAAGTCGCCTGATCGCTGGGCCGCCACGAGCGCGCCGGGGAAGACCAGCGCGAGGATGGTGCCGCTGAGCGCGATCCCGATCCCGGTCGTGACCTCGCCGGCGGTGTCGACGAGCGCGGCTCCGACGGTGGTCCGGTTCGAGGGCAGGCCGCGCATGACGTTGGTGCCCGCCACGACACCGACCACGCGCATCCCCGCCGCGACGAGGGCGAGCGCGGCGGCGATCCAGACGTAGCCGAGCCCGCCGAACACGGTGTAGACGGCGAGCCCGCACACCACCGCGGCGGCGCTGAGCCAGGCGGCCTTGGTGAGACCGACGCGGGTGATCAGCGGACCGATGAGGGCGCCGCCGGCGAGGAGGACCACCACCTGGGGCAGCATCCCCATCGCCGCCTGAGCGGGCGCCCAGCCGAGACCGAACTGGAGTTGCAGGGTCACTAGGTACCCGAGCCCGGCGGTCGCCAGCCCCGCCGCGGCTTTGAGTGCCAGACCACTGGACACGAGCGGGCGGGCGATGAGTTTCAGGTCGAGCAAGGGGTGCCGGGCGGTCTTCTCGCGGATGACGAAGCAGGTTCCGGCGGCGAGCGCGGCCACGGTGGCGCCCCAGGGCAGAACCGAGGCGGTGCCCGCTTCCACGAAAAGCGTCGGGGCGAGCAGTGCGAGGACGATCGTCGCGGTTCCCAACGCCGCGCCGGCGATGTCGATCGGATCGCGGTGCAGGTCGGCGGGATCGTCGGCGGGGATACCGGCCCGGATGCCGAGGAACGCGAGCACGGCGATCGGCGCGTTCACCAGCAGCAGCGCCTGCCACGGCGCGACCGTGAGCACCAGCCCTCCGGCGGTGGGGCCGACGGCGAGGCCGATCAGGCCCACGGTCGAGATCAGGGTGGTCGCACGGACGCGTAGCACGTCTTCGTCGAACAGGCGGAACGCGAGGGCGAGTGAGCCCGGGGTCGTCATCGCGGCCGCGACACCCATGAGCGCCCGGACGGCGATGAGCTGCCACGCGGCGGTGACGAGCGGCGTGGCCAGGCTCGCCGCTCCGAGCAGGACGAGCCCGGTGAGCATGATCTTGCGCCTGCCCACCCGGTCGGCCAGCGCGCCGAACGCCAGCATCAGGCCACCGAACACGACGGAGTAGGCGCCGGTCACCCATTGCAGGGTGGTCGTCGAGGCGGAGAGCTCACGGCCGATGGTCGGCAACGCGACGTTGAGGATCGAGTTGTCGAGCATCTCGACCAGGAAAACGGCCGAGAGCCCGGCCAGCGCGGGCCATTTCCCGGCCAGTGAGGGGCTTTGGACAGGGGAACGCATCACGTACTCCTTCGCGGTGAAGGAGTGACGGTTCGTTCGATACCGCGTATGCGCGTGCCCGGTACGGCGGGCACGTTTCTACCCCGATATCCCGATCATAGCCGGGTCGTGAGTGGTAGGCACGGTGCCTTCGGTACCTACGTGAATTCCGGCCGCGAGATTGCCGGCGACAGTGCCCCTGACCAGTGCTAACGTACGTGACGTCACTCCCTTCGGGCCGATACAGTCGCAGTGGACGTCAGCGCCGGTCTGGTACGGAATTCCCGAAGAGCGGCACCCCGACACTGGAGTGTCCACAGTGGACAAACGGGATTCGCAGAGGAAGATGGACGACGCCACGGAATTCGAGCGGCTGCGACCCGCCATGTTCGGACTGGCGTACCGTCTGCTCGGTTCTGCGGCGGAGGCGGAAGACGTCGTTCAGGACGCTTACCCGAAGTGGGCGGGCGCCGAACGCGGGTCGATCACGTCGCCGCGTGCATGGCTGGCGAAGGTGGTCACCAATCTCTGCCTGAACCGGCTGACCTCGGCCAGGGCTCAGCGGGAGCGTTACGTCGGGCCATGGTTGCCCGAACCGGTTCTGACCTCGGACGACGTGCTCGGACCGCTGGAGACGGCGGAGCAGCGGGAGTCGGTGTCGCTGGCGATGCTGGTGTTGCTGGAGCAGCTCGGCCCGGTCGAGCGTGCGGTGTTCGTGTTGAAGGAGGCCTTCGCCTACAGCCATCGTGAGATCGCCGGGATCCTCGACGTCTCCGAGGTCAACTCGCGCCAGCTGCACAGCCGCGCGCGACGGGCACTGGACCGATCGGACGAGCGACGGGTTTCGAACCCGCGACAGCTCGAGGAACTGGTCGAGAGTTTCCTGTCGGCGGCGCGGGACGGCGATTTGCCCGCTTTGGAGAGTCTGCTGACCGCCGACGTCACCGCGTGGTCGGATGGGGGCGGCAAGGCCACCGCGGCCCGGCGTCCGGTGCACGGCGCGGCGAAGGTCGCGCGGCTCTACGCCGGGATGTTCGCCGGCGTCGGACAGGTGTCGATCGAGATCCTCGAGGTCAACGGCGGTCCGGCCGTGGTCGCGACGGCCGGTGACGTCCTGTACGGCATCCTCGGGTTCGAGGTGGTGGACGGGCGGATCCGCGGGCTTCGCGCGGTCGCGAATCCGGAGAAGCTCGCGTTCCTTTCGGGACAGTTGTCACGTTCCGGGCAGCCCGCCGGTTCTTGAGGGTGGAAGCTCTCGCGAACGGAGGATCAACGTGACGAACCCGATTCTGGTGACCGGCGGTACCGGCGATCTCGGCCGCGAAGTCGTGCGGCGGCTGGTGGCCGAAGGTCGGCCGGTCCGGATCATGAGCAGGCGACCGCGTCCCGCCGGGGAACCGAACGAATGGGCGCGGTGCGATCTGAAGACCGGTGACGGCCTCGCCGAGGCGGTCGAGGGTGTCCCGGCGATCGTCCATTGCGCGTCGACGCTGGGCCGCGGGGACGAGCAGGTGACGCGGAACCTGGTCGAGGCGGCGAAACGGGCAGGCGGTCCGCATCTGGTGTACATCTCGATCGTCGGTATCGACGTGATCCGATTCTTCTACTACGGCGAGAAGCTGGCCTCGGAGAAGCTGATCGAAGAGTCCGGTCTGCCGTGGACGGTGCTGCGCGCGACGCAGTTCCACGAGCTCGTCGCGCGGGCGTCGTCGGCGCAGCGGCGGCTGCCGGTGACGTTCATGCCGTCGGGGTTCCGGTTCCAGCCGGTCAGCACCGCCGATGTCGCGGACAGGCTGGTCGAGCTGGTGTCCGGCGAACCGTCGGGGCGGGTGCCGGACATCGGCGGCCCAGAGGTGCGAAGCGCCCGTGACCTGGCGGAGGCGTATCAGCGGTCGGTGGGACGCCGGAAGCCGATCGTGTCGCTGTGGCTGCCGGGTAAGGCGGCGCGGGCGTTCCGGGAGGGCGGCAACCTGACACCGGAGAACGCGACCGGCTCGGGCACTTTCGAGGAGTTCCTTTCCTCACGCGTTTAGTCCTCTGGATGCGGCACACCGAGCCGCGCTCACGCCTCCGAGTTACGGTGGCCTGGTGACGATCACCGGGTTCTTCTCCTCCTTCGAAACGGGTGATCCGCAGCCGGTGGATCCGGCCCTGCGCGTCGGCACCGGCCCGGCGTCGTCGCCGACCGCGAAGGCCGGTGTCGGGTTCACCGGCGCGCACGCCCTCCGCTACGAGAACACGCTGCGCGCGACCGTGTTCGAAGTGGACGTCGAGGTCACCGGCGACACCGAACTGTCCTATGTGGTCTTCCCCGAAGCCGGGACCGGCTACCGAGGCACTTTCGTGGCGCTGGATGTCGAGTTCTCCGACGGGACGCCGGCCGGGTTCAGCGCCACGGAGCAGGGGTTGGACAAGACGCTGTACGTGGACCAGTGGAATCTCGTGCGCCGCCGGCTCGGCGACTTCGCCGGACGGCGGATCGCCCGGATCGTCCTGGTCAGCGAGCCACCGGACGGCGAGAGCGCGGGCTGGGTGGACGACGTCCGGATCACCGAGCGCACGGTCGAAATCCGTGAGCCGGTCGACCACGTCCGCACCACCCGCGGCACGCATTCCAGCGACAAGTTCTCCCGGGGCAACAACTTCCCCGCGACCGCGGTCCCGCACGGCTTCAACTTCTGGACCCCGGTCACCGACGCGGCCGCCACGAACTGGATCTACAGCTACCACCGGCACAACGACGCCGCGAACCGCCCGGCGCTGCAGGCGTTCGCGCTGTCGCATCAGCCGAGTCCGTGGATGGGCGACCGGCACACCTTCCAGGTCATGCCGGGGATCGGTCCGGTCGAGGCCGACCGGACCAAACGCGCGCTCGCGTTCTCCCATGACGACGAGATCGACCGGCCGCATCACTACGGCGTCCGGTTCGCCAACGGCGTCACCACCGACATCGTCCCGGCGGATCACGCGGCGCTGTTCCGCTTCACCTTCCCGGGTGATCGCGGGTGGCTGTTGTTCGACAACGCCCGCAACCGGGGCGGGTTGCGGCTCGACGCGGCGAACGGTGTGGTCACCGGCCACACCTGGGTGCGCAGCCGGTTGTCGGCCGGGGCGCGGCGGATGTTCGTGCACGCCGAGTTCGACGTCCCGGCCGAACGCGGCGCGAGGATCCGGCGCCCGGTGTGGCGCACGGTGACCGGATTCCTGGAGTTCGCCGCGGGCGAGGTGACGATGCGGATCGCGACGTCGCTGATCAGCCTCGCGCAGGCCAAACGGAACCTCGACCAGGAAATTCCGGCGGGCATGACCTTCGAGCAAGTCCGTGACCAGGCCCGCGCGCAGTGGGCCGGGGTGCTGGACCGGATTGAGATCGAGGGCGCGACCGAGGACCAGCGCACCACGTTCTACTCGAACCTCTACCGGCTGTTTCTGTATCCGAACTCCGCGCACGAAGTCACCCCGAAAGGTGTCCGTCACGCGAGCCCGGTGATCCGCCGCCTCTGGCCCAGCACGCGCACCAGGACCGGCGCGAAGGTCGTCGACGGCGAGATGTACGTCAACAACGGCTTCTGGGACACCTATCGCACCACGTGGCCCGCGTACGCCCTGCTCACGCCCGGCCGGTGCGGGAAGATGATCGACGGGTTCGTCCAGCAGTACCGGGAAGGCGGCTGGATCTCGCGCTGGTCCTCCCCCGGCTACGCCAACCTCATGACCGGCACGAGTTCCGACGTCGCGTTCGCCGACGCCTACCTCAAAGGCGTGCGCGGGTTCGACGTCGAGGCCGCCTACGAGGCGGCGCTGAAGAACGCGACGGTGACGCCGCGCGGGCAGAGCGTCGGCCGCAAGGGCCTCCACGAGTCGATCTTCCTCGGCTTCACGCCGACGTCGGTCCACGAAGGTCTGTCTTGGGCGCTGGAAGGCTGCATCAACGACTTCGGCCTGGCCAATTTCGCCGAAGCGCTCGGGCGCCACGACGACGCCGCGTACTTCCGGCAGCGTTCGCGGCAGTACGCGAACCACTTCGACCACCTGATCGGGTTCTTCCAGGGTCGCAACCGTGACGGCAGCCGTCATTTCGCGGCCGAGGGCTACGACCCCGAGGCGTGGGGCGGCGACTTCACCGAGACGAACTCCTGGAACACCGCGTTCTCCGTGCCCCACGACGGTGCCGGGCTCGCCGCGCTGCACGGCGGCACCGAAGCGCTGGAGTCCAAACTGGACACTTTCTTCGCGACCCCGGAGACCGGCCGCAAACCCGGTTCCTATGGTGGGCTGATCCACGAGATGACCGAGGCCCGCGACGTCCGGATGGGACAGTACGGACATTCCAACCAGCCGTCGCACCACATCCCTTGGATCTATCACTACGCGGGCGCGCCTGCGAAGACGCAGCGGATCGTGCGGGAGGTCCTGCGGAAGCTCTACGTCGGAAGCGATCTCGGCCAGGGCTATCCGGGCGACGAGGACAACGGCGAGATGTCCGCTTGGTACGTCTTCGCCGCTCTCGGGTTCTATCCGCTGGCGATGGGCAGCCCCGAGTACGTGATCGGCGCGCCGCTGTTCACGAGGGCGACCGTCCATCTGGAGAACGGGAAGGACCTGGTCGTCGAGGCGCCCGGCAACACCACCGACACCGTGTACGTCCAAGAGCTCACGATCGACGGACGTCCGCACGACAGCGGCACACTCGCGCATTCCGCCCTCGCCGAGGGCGCCGTGCTGAGGTTCACGATGGGTGAGCAGCCGTCGGAGTGGGGCCGCTCCCCCGCCGAGCCCGCCGACCCGCGACCGCTCACGGACATCACGGTGCCCGACGGCCCACTGTTCGACGACACCACCAAGACCGAGATCACCTTCCCCGAGCGCGAACCGGTCATCGAGTTCCCTGTCGAGGACGGATCGCGGGAGGTGGTGATGTACACGCTGACCTCGGGCAGCCGCCGGGGCGACCCGCGCTCGTGGGTGCTGGA
Organism: Amycolatopsis lurida; assembly: GCF_900105055.1. Lineage (NCBI taxonomy): Bacteria > Bacillati > Actinomycetota > Actinomycetes > Pseudonocardiales > Pseudonocardiaceae > Amycolatopsis > Amycolatopsis lurida. The sequence goes on along the minus strand of NZ_FNTA01000003.1, from coordinate 191,098 downwards.
GGGGTCCGACGACGGCGAGCACTGGACGCTGCTGGACCAACGTGAAGGCGAGCAGTTCCGGTGGCGCCGTCAGACGCGGCCGTTCGCCCTCGCCGGGCCGGCACGGCACGCCCGATACCGTCTTCGCGTCACCTCGTCCACCGCCCGGCGGGTCACCCTCGCCCAAGGAGAGCTGCTCGCCCGATGATCACCCGCATCACCCAGGCCACGACCGACCGTCTGGTCGCCTCCGATCCAGGCCTGGTCCGGCTCCGGCTCGGCTTCTCGGCCGTCCTCAGCATCATCGTCGCGGTGCTGGGGATCCTGCCGTTCCACCAGCCGCTCACGGTCACCCTCGTCGCCGCGATCGCCGCGATGACCTCCGCCTTCACCGTCAACGACGAGACCCCGGGAAAGCAGGCGGTGACGCTGGTGCTGGGGCTCGTGCTCGGCGCGGCATCGCTCACCGCGGCGAGCGTCGGCTCGGCCGTACCGCCGCTCGACAGCATCGTGTTCGTCCTGCTGATCTTCGTCGCGGTCTACGCCCAGCGGTTCGGCTCGCGCGGGATCGCGTTGGGCTCGCTGTCGTTCTTCCTGTTCTTCTTCGCGATGTTCCTGCAGACGCATTTGAAGCAGGTCCCGGCGCTGCTGCTGGCGCTGACCATCGGGATCGCGGCCAACGCGGTGGTGCGGTTCGTCCTGGTGCGCAGGCACACCGACGCGGAGTTCCTCCGGATCCGGCGGGCGTTCCGGGCCCGGCTGGCCGCGGTGGTGCGCGCGGCCGAGGACCACCTCGCGGTGGGCGGCAGCGAGCGCACCCGCAAACGGCTCCGCAGGACGAACGCCCGCATGCACGAGTCCGTCCTGCTCATCGAGGACACCGCCCCGGAGGTGACCGGAGCGGATTCGGTGAACCGGCTCCGCCGTCGCGCGATCGAGGTCGAGCTGGCGGTGCAGTGGCTGACGATCACGGTGCAGCGCACCTGTGCCGAAGACCTCGACGACGACGTCCGCGACGATCTGATCGCGCGGATGCGGCGCTTCCGGTCGCTGATCGAGCGCGACCCGCGGGAGCTGCCGCTGATCAGCGAGACCGAAGAGTTCAGCAAGATGCTGGTGGAAGGCAGCCGGATCGACGAGCACGCCGCGCCCGGCGACGGCGTCCGCCGCGCGCTCGCCGAACTCGCGCTGGCCGACGTGCGCGCACAGCGGGTGGCCGAGCACGACGTCTCCGATGCCGCCGACGATCCCGAAGACCCCGAGGAGGAGAAGTCGTCGGCGTTCGCCTACGACAACCAGACACGCAGCGCCATCCAGGCCGTGGTGGGCGGCGGGCTGGCCGTGCTCGGCGGGGAGCTGGTGTCGAGCCAGCGGTGGTACTGGGCCGTGCTGACCGTGTTCGTGGTGTTCATCGGCTCGTCGACCGCGGGGGCGACGTTCGTCAAAGGTGTCCGGCGGCTCGGCGGCACACTGATCGGCATCGTGGGCGGGCTGGTGCTGACGCTGCTGGTGTCGGGCAGCGTGCCGGCGACGCTGGCGCTGATCCTGGTGTGCGTGTTCGGCATGGTCTACATGGCGCGGGTGTCGCAGGTGATCATGGCGTTCTTCATCACCAGCATGCTCGGGCTGCTGTACAGCCTGCTGGGGACGTTCAGCATCGAGGTGCTGTGGATCCGGGTCGCGGAGACCGCCGTGGGCGCGGCGGCCGGGGTACTGGCCGCGGTGGTGATCGTGCCGGTGCGAACCCGGGCGGTGATGCTGGACGACGTCTCGGCACTGCTGGAGGAACTGGACGAGTTCGTCGAGAAGGCGGCGGGGCTGCTGTCCGGCGCCGAGAACGTGAGCGTCATCGAGAAGTCCCGTGACCTGGACCGGGCGGTGGACAAGGTCCGCACGACGATCGAGCCGCTCACCCATCCGGTGAATCTCAGCAGCCGTCGTGACTACGGCTGGCACGTACTCACGACGGTGGAGACGATCGCCTTCCGCGCCCGCCACGTCGCGGCCCGGTCCCAGCCCGGGCTCCTGCTCAACGAAGCGGACCGGCTGCTGCTGTACACCGGACGGATCCGGGAGAACACCGCGGTCCTGAGGAAGGCGATCGGGGACCCCGGCGTTTCGGGGCACGGGACGCTGATCCGGGACGACGGCACGCCGGTGGCGGACCGGATCGACGATCCGCGGGCGCGTTCGGTACTCACCAGCCTCGGGCACCTCGACGAGACGGTGATCGCGCTGGGCCGCGTGTTCGGGGTCGAGGCCACCGATCCGGAGCCCTCCGGGAAGTCGTGAGTGGTAAGGACGGTTAGAACCGTCCTTACCACTCACGAGCCGTCAGGGGTCAGCTCTTCGGTTTGGGACAGTTCTTCCACGAGAAGTGATACGTGGTCTTGATCGAACCGTCGGTCGAATCCATCGTGACGAAACTGGTGGTCTTCTTCGGATCGGAAGTGCCGACCCCGGCCCGCAGTTCCGTGTTGATGTTGAAGTTCCGGTCTTCACCGCAGGGTTTGTAGACGATGGCGCCGACTTCGATGTTGTCGGTGAACTGCCAGTTGTCTTCGAACGGGCCTTTGAGGCTGTGATTCACATAGGACGTCGGGGAATTGCCCTGGAAGTAGTAGTTGGCCCGTTCCAGCCCGGTGGCTCCCGCGGCCAAAGAGGCGAAGCCGCGGTAATCGGTGCCCGCGATGCCGTAGGTGAATCCTTGCGGCACGTGGACGTACAGATTGAGCTGGCAATTCTTGCGCAGATCGGTGGGTTTCGCGCCGACGCCGACCTGGGCGGTGTATTCGCTGTAGGTGACGGTGAACGCGGTGTTGTCCGGTGAGACGGAAACGGCCGCCGTACCGGGTCTGCATCCGGTTCCGTTGACGGTCACGACGTCGATGACTATTTTGTCGGACGGCAACGGAGGCGGCACCCAGGCGTTCGGGGTGATGGCCGAAGTGAAAAGCGTTACGGCAGCAACCAGCGCGTTGAGCATGGGATCCTTCCCGAAGCTTCCACACGGCGGATCCGGCCGGATTCGATGTCAGCGAGACGTTCTTCTCCGGGTCGGCCGCCGATCGGGCGAAAACGGTTTCGGTCACCGAGCAGGGGTGACCGCCGAAAATGAGGTCGTCGAGATGGCTCGCCGCCGCCGGACAGGCGGCGGCGAGCGGCGAAACCCTCGTTCAGGGCAGCCAAGACCCTGGCCGGGGCATGGGTGGGACGGCCTTCTTCCGGACCAGGAAGCAGGCCGTCACCCGGGAACAGAGGTCAGGAGGTCGGGCAGGTCTTCCACGAGAAGTGGTAGGTGGTCTTGAACGCGCCGTCGGTCGAATCCATCGTGATGAAACTGGTGGTCTTCTTCGGATCCGACGAACCGGCGCCGACCCTCAGTTCCGTGTTCACGTTGAGGTTCCGATCCTCACCGCAGGGTTTGTAGATGATGACGCCACCCTCGGCCTCGTCACGGAATTGCCAGTTGTCCGAAATCGGCCCGTTGACGGGATGACTGACATGCGCGGTCGGCGAATTCCCCTGGAAGTAGTAATTCGCCCGCTGGAGCGCCTTCGCGCCGGATTCGAGGTGGGCGAAACCGCGGTAATCGGCACTGGCGATGCCGTAGGTGAATCCCTGCGGAACGTGGATGTTGAGGTTGAGCTGGCAGTTCTTCCTGAAGTCGGTGGGTTTCGCGCCGACGCCGACCTGGGCGGTGTATTCGCTGTAGGTGACGGTGAACGCGGTGTTGTCCTTGGCGACGGCGACCGCGGAAGAACCCGGCGGACATCCGGAACCGTTGACGGTGACGACGTCGATGACGACGCGGTCGGGCGGCGGTCCCGGCGGCGGGGACATGCTGTTCGGTGTTATTATCGACGAGAAAAGGGATACGGCGGCAACCATTGCGCTGAGCATGGGGTCCTTCCCGAAAACTTCCACACGGGGGGCGGGGAACTGGGCGGACTCATGTTAGCGAAACGATCTTCACGATGCCGCCCGCCGATCGGACGCAAACCTCCCGGCAATCGGTTCATGAAATGCGATTATGGTCTGTAACCGTTTTCCGCATCCCAGGGGAACACCGTTGTCCCCGGAAAACACCATTCACTTCGCACGATATGAAAAAGGCTTTCGCGGGTTCGCCGTTGACGATTCCGAAGAGACACGGCGTTTCCGACCGCTCGTTCCCCTGCGTACCGATGCGCCGGAGCGCGTGAGCCGGGTCACCCGGCGGCGCGACGCGGCCGCGGACCGCATCGATCAAGAAAACAGTGACTGGACGCACCCGAACGGCGACTCGGGACAGGACTAGCATCGCGGTACAAGTCGATGTCGCCTCAAGCTGGAGAACCGCAATGACCCAAGCCCCTGTCAACGTCACCGTCACCGGTGCGGCCGGCCAGATCGGCTACGCGCTGCTCTTCCGCATCGCGTCCGGTCAGCTGCTCGGCCCGGACACCCCGGTGAAGCTGCGGCTCCTGGAGATCCCGCAGGCGGTCAAGGCGGCTGAGGGCACCGCGATGGAACTCGAAGACGGCGCGTTCCCGCTGCTGTCGGGCATCGACATCTTCGACGACCCGAAGCAGGCCTTCGAGGGCGCGAACGTCGCCCTGCTCGTCGGCGCCCGTCCCCGCGCCAAGGGCATGGAGCGCGGCGACCTGCTCGAGGCCAACGGTGGCATCTTCAAGCCGCAGGGTGAGGCCATCAACGCCGGCGCGGCGAGCGACATCAAGGTCCTCGTGGTCGGCAACCCGGCCAACACCAACGCCCTCATCGCGCAGGCGCACGCGCCCGACGTCCCGGCCGACCGCTTCACCGCGATGACCCGCCTCGACCACAACCGCGCCCTCGCGCAGCTGTCGAAGAAGCTGGGCGTGCCGGTGACCGAACTGAAGAAGGTCGCGATCTGGGGCAACCACTCCGCGACCCAGTACCCGTCGATCGCGCACGCCGAGGTGTCCGGCAAGCCCGCGACCGAGGTCATCACCGACCAGCAGTGGCTGGCCGACGACTTCATCCCGACCGTCGCCAAGCGCGGCGCGGCGATCATCGAGGCCCGTGGCCTGTCCTCCGCGGCGTCGGCGGCCTCCGCCGCGATCGACCACGTGTACACCTGGGTCAACGGCACCCCCGAGGGCGACTGGACCTCGGCGGCGGTCGTGTCCGACGGTTCCTACGGTGTCCCGGAGGGCCTGATCTCCTCGTTCCCGGTCACCGCCTCGAACGGCGAGTACAAGATCGTCCAGGGCCTGGAGATCGACGACTTCTCGCGCGCCCGCATCGACGCTTCGGTCAACGAGCTGGCCGAAGAGCGCGACGCGGTGAAGAAGCTCGGCCTCATCTGAGCCTGAACCACCTCACGAAGGCGGCCGTGTCCCCCGGGACGCGGCCGCCTTTTCGCCGCCGATGATCGTGTCGAGATTCGCGCGGGTGGTCTCCAGCTCACCGATCGCGTCGTCGATCCGGCTCCGCTGCTCCCGCAGCGCCTCGACCAGCTCCGGGCACTCAGGCGTCAGCCAGCCGTCCTCGTCGACGATGCACGGCAGGATCTCCAGGATCTGCGCGGTGTTCAGCCCGGCCGCGAGCAGGATCCTGATCCGCCGCACCGCCGCCACGTCGGCGTCCCCGTAAACGCGATAGCCGCTCGGCCGCCGCTCCGGGGTGAGCAGACCCTGCTCCTCGTAGTACCGCAGCGCACGCTCGCTGACGCCGGTCCGCCGCGCGAGCTCCCCGATCCGCATCCGCACTCCAGACTTGACTCTCACGTCAATGTCAAGGTTTAGCTTAGCCGCCATGACCACCGTGACCGTCCTCGGACTCGGCCCCATGGGCCACGCCCTCGCCACCGCGTTCGCCGCCGCCGAGCACTCCACCACCGTGTGGAATCGCACTCCTGGCAAGGAAAACGGCCTCGACGCCGCCGTCGCCACGACCGCCGTGGAGGCGATCGAGGCAAGCCCGCTGGTGATCGTCTGCGTCCGCGACTACGCCGTGGCACAGTCGGTCCTCGACACCGACGCCCTCAAAGGCCGCACCCTCGTCAACCTCAGCGGCGGCTCACCACGACAAGCCAGCTCGATGGCGACCTGGGCCGCCGAGCACGGCATCGACTACCTCGACGGCGTGATCATGGCCACCACCGACGCGATCGGCGGCCCGGACGCGGCCCTGTTCTTCAGCGGCCCCGCCGACGTCTACGAAGCACACCGGCCCACGCTGGCCGCGCTCGGCGAGAACGCGCAGCACGTCGGCGACTCCCCCGGCCAGGCCGCCGCGTTCGACGCGGCCCTGCAGGACATGCTCTGGACCTCCATGAGCGGAGTGATCCACATGCTCGCGCTCGCGAAGGCGGAGAACATCGGCGCCACCGACATCGCCGCGCGCGCCAAGGCACTGCTCGGCTTCTTCCCCGCCATGATCGACCTGCTGGCCGAGCAGGTCGACGCCGAGAACTACTCCGGCGACGCCGGCACCCTCGAATCCACCGCCGCGACGATGGACCACATCCTCGACGCGATCCGCGCGCAAGGCCTCGACAACGGCGTCCTCACCGCTGCCCGAGCCCAAGTGCAGCGAGCGATCGACACCGGCCACGGCTCCGACGGCTTCGCCAGGCTCGCCGCCCTCTAGGAGCGGAACTGCCGCCCCGGCCCCATCCCGAGCTTCTGCGCCGCACTGACCAGCGGCCACGCGGCCGTGTCGTCCGGACAGTCACGTTAAGTCGCCGGTACCGGACCCGACAGCGGCAAGGTCGATCCCCCGCCCAGTCCGTGAAGGCCTCCTTGAGGAACCTAGAGTCCCTCAAGGAGGCCTTCACGGACTGGGTCATCGCCACGTGCGCCCCTCCAGGAACCGGAAAGTGCCCAAGACAACGGCACTTACCACGTACGAGACCGGCAGGCCGCTAAGTTGGCCCCGTGCAGCTGAACGCGCTCCTCACCGGCCAGCCCTCGGAAGTCCTCACCCGCACCCTCCAGCTCTCCCGCGCCGAGCGGAAAGCCCTCATCCCCGAACTCCTGGCCGCGTTCAAGGACAGCAGCGAGTTCATCGAGATCGAGCCCAACACCTACGGCGTCCGCAACCCGCTCAGGGGTCAGCAAGCCGCCACCGCGCTCTGGGCCGTCCTCCCCGCAAGCGACCCCCTGCTCCGCAAACTCTGGATCGCCTCACCCACGATCCTCGAACGCGTCCTGCAAGACCGGCCACTCGCCGAACGCAAGACCATCGCCCTTCGCATGATCGGCCACCAGACCGCGTGGGAAGCCATCCGCCGCATGATCCTCGACGGCGACCTCGAACCCATCCGGACACCGGAGTACCACGCCGGCTGGTTCCGCTGGGCCGGACGTTTTCGCGGCGAACCCCTGGCCCAGCGGCTCCGGACCGAACCGGAAGCCCTCACCGAACTCTGGGAACTGCTCGCGATAGAAGGCAACGGAGACGCCAGCTTCGCCGCCTTCGACAAGTACGTCCGCGACGAGGACAAGTGGTCGACCGCGCTGCTCGAACTCACCGAGACCGGCGAAATCGACCGAACCAGACTGCTCGACCTCACCCTCGACATCCTCGCCCGCGACTTCGCCGCCTTCCGTGCCCAGTGGTACGCCGCGCTCCACGAAGCACTCGCCCCAACCCCGGACGAGCGCACGAAGGCACAACACCGCTACGCCCGGCTGTGCGGAAGCGGCCTCCCGCGCACCGTCTCCTTCGCCGTCAAAGCACTGTCCCTTGTGGACAAAAGAGGCACACTCGACGACGAAGTCGCACTCCAGCACCTCCCCGCGGCAGCGGGCGGACGCGGCGCGGCCACCGCCGGACTCGCGCTCAAACTCGCCGGCCGCATCGCCGACCGGCGGCCCGAACTCAGCGATCTCGCCGACGAGGTCTTCGAAGCGGCACTCACCCACGAGGCCTCCGGCGTCCGCGCCGTCGCCGTCGCCCGGCTCGGCGTCACCCCCGACGAGGCACCCGCCATCGAGGCCGCCGAATACCCGGAACCCACACGGCCACCGTGGGACCAGCGCAAGACCTTGACCATCCCGCTCGAAATCCCCGACACCCCGGCCGCGGTCGCGGAAGCCCTCTCCTCCCTGCTGGCCGACCCTGACCAGGCCGACCTTCTCCTGGCAGCTCTCGAAGGCGCCCACCGTGTCGCGGGCGAACTCCAGGACGCCCTCAAACCACTGGTGAAACGCGCCACCAGAATCACCGACCAGAGGTACAGCGCGGCCGTGCCGAAGATGATCGCCACCCTCGTCCTCGGCCTCACCGGCCGCGACGTGACGCACCCGCCCGAGGTCGACGGCTGGCGACGCCCGCTCCACCACCGGGTCACCGCCCTGCTCGAAGGCACCGCCACCCCCGTCTCCGCTGCCACCCACCAAGGCGGCTGGCTCGATCCCGTCGTGTTCGTCTCCCGCATGCTCGACCACCCCGACGCGGCGGAAGACGACGTGGTCGACGCCCTCCTCCGGCTCGCTCCGGACACCCGGCCAGCAGCTCTCGCGCTCGCCTCGGAACTCACCGGGCCGTATGCCGACAGCATCCGCTATGCCATCGGCGGACCGCCCATCGAAGAAGCCGGCTGGATCGCCCTAGCCGCCGCCCGCGCCCGGCACCCGAGATCCGCCGACCCCGCCGCCGCGCTCCGCGGCGAACCCGGACCGCCGCTTGCCTGGACGGCGACAACCGGTCTCGACGACTACGGCCTCACCTCATTGGACATCCGACCGGCCCCGGAAGCGGTCTCTCCGAAAGCTCCCTGGCTGGGCATACTTTTCGAGGGCCCGGCCCCCGAGTGGCTCGGCTTCACCGAATGCCATGAAGCGGTCGCCTCGCCTTACGACCGGGACCACTTGGAAGCCGCCGTCGCCGAAAACCTGTTCTCCAACGACACCGAATTCGGCCATCCCGTGGAGAAGGCCGCACTGCCCCCGATCCTGGACAGCCCCTCGATCCCGGGCTTCCCCGGCACGATGCTCCTAGCAATCACCCTCGCGCTGAAACGCCCCACCGCCGTACAGCTGGGCACGGACGCCGTGCTGACTCTTCTCGACCGCCGATTGCTCGGCCCCCGGGCGCTCGGCGCGGCATTGGGAACGCTCGGCCCCACTCTCGTCGCGACCCGGCTGGCTCCACGGCTGTCGATCATCGCGAACGAACATCCCGTGGCAGTTCTGTCCACACTGGACACTTTGCTGCCGAAGCTGGAGCACTCCCATCGCGGTGTCTTCGCGCTCCTGGAACTCGCCGCGGACCTCGTCGAACGCGGGGCCGGCACGATCAGCGCCGAAACGAAGGATTGGCTGGCGGGTTTCAAAGGCAGTTCGAAAGCGGCGAAGGCGGCGTCACGGCTCCGCCGATGACATCCGGGCTGCCAGGACGTGCGAACACGGGCCCCGGGTCTCCTGGTGCTTGGCCCACCACGCACACGTGCACCCGGCCGGGGAAAGCCGGACGCGCTGCACAGAAGCGCCGCGCGTGATCTCGTAGCCACCGCCGGGCAACAAGCGGACAGCTCCGGCGGCGACGAGCTCGCGGGCCTTCGCCAGACGGCCGTTCGCCGGAGCGTTCCCGCTCGGGAGTTCGCGCGGAAACCACGTGCCGTCGACGACGTCGTGACCGGCGCGACCATGGACCGGCTCCGGTGCTTCGAGACCGGCGGCAAGCGAGTTCAGCCAGCCGCCTTCTCCCGAAAAGCCACGAGACGGCTCCGGGGACAGCGTGACAGTGAATCGCGCGCGTTCCAGCCGCAGCACCCAGGTCGCGACCTCGCTGTCCGGTCGCGTGTAGACGGTCAACCCTTGGGCGAACCGGATCAGCGGCTCGATCACTCGCAGCCGATGCAGTCCGGTCGCCGGAATCGAGTCGCGCCCCGGCCGCGACGTCATCCTGAGCCCGCGGCCGGACACAACTGCCCACGACCTGCCGACAACGGTCGGAATCCGCCTCAGGAAGTTCCGTGTCTCCGCCTTGTCCAGGTTCGCCTTCTCCACCGCGCCCTTCGTGACAGCGGCGACTTCGGCGAACCCCGCCACCCACCGATCCGGCAGCGGCACCTGCGACTCGTCGTTCTGCCCGTCAAGCGTGCGGAGGCGGATTCCCTCACCACGAACGGTCAGATGCAGAGGGTCTTGGGCCACGACCCCTGCGAGGACAGTCCGCGTCGCGTCGGACAGGTCGACGTTCGTACAGCCTTCGCCGAGATCTCCCACGTCCGGCAGGTCGAGCCTGGCGTACACGCCGCAACATGGAGAAAAGGCCTCCGCACGCAGCGTCGTCCCGTCCGCGGTGAACACCGGATCGGACTCGGCGATGAGCCGGTTCACCATGGACGGTGGCATCCAGAACCGGATGCGGGCGACCTTCCCCAGCACGAGCAGCGACTGGGCCGCCTGTGCCCCGGGTTCCAGAAAACCCTCGAAGAGCACAGGCGTCCGAACGTCCTCTTCGGCCTGTTCCAGCAAGACCTCGGTGATCACCGGGAAACCCTAACCAGGAGGTTCGACAGTCTCTGCGGGTTTTTTCGAATCGGTTGAAATGATCTTGTTCGACGCCAAGTCGAATAGGGCGTTATACACCTCTACACGGCAAGGGCGTCGACGGCAGGCCCCGGCGCGGGTTTCGGGGCCTGCCGTCGCCCTCCCCCACCCGGAGGCTCGACCCGTATGAGGTGCCCCCTCCCCTGGGTTCGGCCTACCGGGCAGATCTCCAGCCGGCCCCCACGTCCGGGACCGGGCGCTGATATTCGGCGACCAAGCCGGGATGGGTGATCGTGACCCCCTCACGGAAGGATGCCCGCTCCTCCCGGTGGCAGGTCCGTCCCGCCGCATAGCCGATTCCCAAGCCCAGTGGCAGCAGTGCGAGTTCGGCGATCTGGATCCAGTTGGCGAACATCGGCCCTCCCCTTGTCCGGCCACTTCATCTCGCTCGATTCTATTCGCCAGCTATGCTCAACTGATGCGTCTATTCGTGTACTATTCGCGCTCTAGCGCTGCGTGGGAGTAGCATGATCACGCACCGAGCAGCAGCTCCGCTTCGCCTCGACCCCGCGAAAGAAGATCATGCCCACGTCGCCGCCTCATCACGGCTCCGACCGCGTCCGGCTCGCCACGAGACTCCGCGAGCTCCGGGCGGCCACCGGCCTGTCCGGCAATCAGTTCGCCAAAAGCCTGGGCTGGCCCCAATCACGAGTGTCCAAGATCGAAACCGGCGTCCAGTTCCCGACCGGTGACGACATCACCGACTGGCTCACCGCGGCGGACGCCGACGATCAAAAGGACTCGATTCGCGAACTGCTCAAACGTGCCCGAGTGGAATCGGTGTCGTTCCTTGACGAGTTCCGCAAGCCGGGCGGAGCCGCCACCAAACAGCGGTCCGTCCTCGCACTCGAGCAGCGCGCGAGCCGTGTCGCCACGTTTCAACCGGCACTGCTTCCCGGACTGGTGCAGACACCCGGCTTCATGCGGGAATTGCTCGCACTCCCCTCCGGTCCGGTACGCACGGGAGGCGCCGCGGAGGCCGACATCGAACGCATGGTGGCCATTCGGATCGAACGGCAAGCACAACTGCACGACCCCGGCAAGGCGTTGCCGCTGGTGATCGGCGAGGCCGCCCTCTGGATCCGGATAGGTGACCTCGACACTCAGCTCGGCCAGCTGGACCGGCTCCAGTCACTGGCCGGCCTGCGCACTGTCGACCTGCGGATCCTTCCGTTCAACAAGGCCATGCCGATCGCCCCGCTGCACGGATTCCGCATCTACGACGCCGAACTCGTCGTGGTGGAACTGTTCGCAGGCGAGCACTTGATCAGGGATCCGGAGGAGATCGCCTTGTACGAGCACATGTTCGGCACGCTGCACACCGAAGCGCTGTCCGGTGACGCGGCGGCCCGGCTGATCCAGAGCGTGTCACGACGACTGGCCGAGGACGCCTGACTCGATCACCCGGCGGCCAGGCACGTCCCGCACTCCGCGTGCGACCGTTCCAAGCTGGTCACGAAACTGTGGTCCATTGTCGCGAGGCTGAAGCCGTACTGACAGTTCAGCGCGAGCTTCGGCGCGTTGGTGATCAGGCGCATCACCGCGTGTGCGACCAGATTGCCCGCGACACCGGCTGTCACCGCATTGGCCGCGTGCGCCGGGATGCTCGCGGCCGGACGCCACGTCGCCAGCGGCGGCCGCGCCGCGTCGCGATCACGCTCGGCGAGCCGTGCGCACTCGTAGCACGGCCCCGCGCCCGGGCGGTAGACACCCAGGTTGACCTGCGGGCCGTGGTAACCCCCGTACACCCAGGGCGTGCCGGTCGCGGCGCACGCCTGGTTGGTCCAGGTCCGGATCTCCGGGGGATGATCGGCGGTCATGATCAAGACGTCACAGCCGGCGGCCAGCCTCCGCAGCGAAGCCGCGTTTTCGATCCGCGTCGGCTCCCCGGTGACCTCGACGTCCGAATTGGCCGCACGCAACCTTTCCACCGCCACGTCCACCTTCGGCAGCCCCAGATGTTCTTCGGTGTAAAGGATCTGGCGGCCCAGATTGGAAAGCTCGACCAAGTCGGGTTCGACACAGTGCAGCCGCCCCACCCCGGACATGACCAGGCTCAAGGCCGCCGTGCACCCGACGCCGCCCACACCGACCAGCACGACCCGCGCCCGGGCCAGGAGGACCTGGAAGTCCCAGCTCGACGTTCTTCGTGTCAGATCGATCCACCGGTACAGCGACCTGCTTCTCGAATGACGTTCGAGTTGCCGCTCGGTCAGCGCGATACAAGTCGGCTCGTCGGCGTTCTCGACATACCCGAGTTCGGCGAGCTTTTCGATGGCGTCGGTGACGTCTTCGGGAGAGGTGCCGGGAATCAGACGAGCCAGGTCGGCGACGACCTGGCTCACTGTTCGAGTTCCGTCGAGGAGTTCCAGTAACGCCCACACGGCACCGTCCGAGTCCCTCAACTCGGCGGCGATGCCGAACACCTCCCCGCCGATCCGGATCCAACCGTCGCCGAACCGGACCGGGCGATGTTCGTCTTTGATACGTGGACGCACCGGAACCCCTCCTCGGTCAACCGTTGTCTCCGCTGTAGACGTGGCGGATCGCGTCAGCACGCTCCACCATCACGATCTCGATCATCGCCGGACACCCCCTCTCCCCCGACCAGCCGGGAGCGAGCCGGACAACCGCGGCCTCACCCATCGCGTCCGCCTCCCTCCCGTGTTTCGACCCGCCCGGTGGCGAGTTCAGCTCTACAATGTAGAGTGCCCTGATGTAGAGGGCTTAAATGTAGAGCTATACATTCACTACCGTCTACTGGCACACTCTGCGCTATACGGGTGATACTGGGGTCACTTTCCGTGACGAAACACTGAGGAGGTGGTCAGTTCGTGGGCACGCTGACCCCCACCGCCATCAAGCGCTGGATCGCGCTCGAGATGAAGCGCCTCCGGGAAGCGGCGGGCTACGACCGGGCCGCCGCGGCCGAGCGCATCGGCAAGGCCACGACGGTCATCGCACATATCGAAACCTCGCGAAATCTGCCGGCACCCGCCGACCTGGAAGTTCTGCTCGATTACTACGGGGTGCCCGAGCGGGCGCCGTTCTTCCGTGACCTGATCAAACGGGCGAAACGCGGGCGGGATTGGTGGATCAACTTCGACCACGGGGTATTCGAGTGGTTCAACCTCTATTTGGGCCTGGAAACCGGTGCCGCCCGGATCAGCACCGTCGACCTGGTCGTACTGCCCGGTTTGTTCCAGACCCGCGACTACGCGCTCGCCATCATGCGAGAAGGTCGACGCTGGAACAACAAGGCCGAACTCGAGACCATGGTCGATTTGCGGATGGCGCGCCAAGAAATATTGGACCGCCCTGGGGATGCACCGCATATCTGGTCGATCCTGGACGAGAGCGTCCTGCGCCGCCAGGTAGGCGGACCGGCGGTCATGCGTGATCAGCTGGAGCACTTGATGGAGCTGTCGGAACGGCCGAACATCGACATTCAAGTGCTTCCCTTCACCGCGGGCGCCCACGGCGCCTCGGACGGCATGTTCATTCTTTTGGACTACCCGTCCGAATTCGGCGGTGATCCAGGAACCGTGTACGTCGAGAATCGACGCGAAGGCCTCTATTACGAGGACAACGAAGACCTGCGTCGGTTTCGCAGTACATTCGAACGACTACAGGCACAAGCGGAGCATCCTGGGCGGACACGGTCTTTCATTCAAAACTTGGCAAGGGAACTCAATGAACAATGATTCTTCTCGTCCCACCCTGCTCGGCCTTTCCGGCTGGTGGAAATCGAGCTACAGCGCCGGTTCGGCCGGTTGCGTCGAAGTCAACGACTCCGTAAAGGGCTACGTGGGCGTGCGCGATTCGAAGCTCGGCGAGAACAGCCCCGTCCTTGTTTTCGAACCGCACGAGATCAAGGCCTTCGTTCTCGGCGCGAAGAACGGCGAGTTCGACCACCTGCTCACCTGACCGGTCGTGGTCCGCCCCACGCGGGCGGACCACGACTCTCGTTCGAGAATCAGGACCCGGCCTGACGTCGGCGATAGGCGCGCTGCTGGCAAGCCCTCGAGCAGTAGTCCCGAGGCCTGCCCCGCCCTCCCCCGTTCAGCGGCTTGCCACAGGAGACACACTCTCCCCCGCCAGTTTCGTCACGCATTACCTCACGCTCTTGGCTTTCGATCAACGCCTGCACGCCGTCGAGGGTGCGTTGCAGCCCGAATTCGAACTGATCGAGCGGCGCGTCCATTCCCCCGTGCTGCCACAGGCGTTCCAAGGCCGGATAGCGGTCCAACCGCTCGAAGAGCGACTCGCGTTCGCTCCACCAGCGCTCATGGGACACGCCGGTACGCCGCTGAAGTTCCGCGGTCTCCCCCGCCTGACGCGCGACGGAATCCACGAATCCGCCCACCAGGTTCACCACCGCGATCACCTGCGCCGGCGCCAGACCGGTCCGTGAGGCCACGTCCAGCGCGTGGTCGTATCCGGCCATGATGTTCGGCCCGGGCAGACGGCGGGTCCCGCCACTGTGGACCAGCCACGGGTGACGGCGATGCATCTCCCATGCCCGCCGCGCCCAGCGTTCGAGGCCGGCTCGCCAGCCGAGCCCCTCCGAAGACTCCATCGGAAACCTGCCGTACACGGCGTCGCGCATGAGTTCGACCAACTCCGCCTTGCCGGGGACGTACCGGTAGAGCGACATGGTGGTGGTGCCGAACCGTTCCGCGACCTTGCGCATCGACAGGGCGGCCAGCCCTTCCGCGTCCGCGACTTCGACGGCCGCCGCGACGATCCGGCCGAGGTTCAACCCTGGCCGCTCCGGCTCGGGTGTCCCCCACAGCAGCTCGATCGCACGCTCCGGATCCGGCTGCGCGTCGTCTTCCACCACCCGTCACTCCCTTGACGCTTGTCACTCGTCCGTGTTTAGCTGATAAACCTCAGTATATCCTATAAACCTCCCATAGGAGCGCTTCAGCATGCCTGAAATCAGGTTCTTCGTGTCCACCAAGGGTCGAGACGACTGGGACGGCTCCACCGACCGGCCGTTCGCCACCCCGAAAGCTGCCCAGAAGGCCGTCCGCGCCGTCACCGCCGGAATGACCGGTGACGTCATCGTCACCTTCAGCGCAGGTGTCCACCACCTCGCGGAACCCCTTGTCTTCGACGACGCGCTGGGTGACTCCGGTTCGAACGGCTTTCGCGTGATCTACCAGGCGGAGGGCTACGGAACACCGGAGCAGGCGAAGGTCGAACTGAGCGGCGGCCGCGAAATCACCGGATGGACGGAGGGCGACGACGGCGTCTGGACGGCGCCCATCGGCGACCTCGCGCCTCGGCGGCTCACCGTGGACGGCCGGCCTGCCGCCCGCGCGGCCCGCGCCGAGGGCCTCCCGGGAAACGTGACGAAAACAGCGACTGGTTACGTCACGGACAGCGCGGAGCCGCAATCGTGGCCGGACCCATCCGGCCTGGAGTTCGTGTACCCCGGCGTCTACCCGTGGTCCGAAGCCCGGCTCGCGGTCACCGCGATCACCGGTGACGCCGGCTCCACCACCATCACCCTGGCTCAGCCCGCGTTCGACCACGCCAAATCCCTCTACGACTCCAAGTGGTACGGCGCGGGCGGAGACGGCACCTGGGACGGTCTCGCCGCGCCTTCGGTACTTGAGAACAACGTGGCCTTCCTGACCGGACCAGGAACCTTCGCCGTCAGCCGTACCGATCGGGACGGCCACGTGCTGCACTACCGTCCGCGCCCCGGCGAGGAGGTCGGCAAGAGCGGAGTCATCGCCCCGGTGCTCGAGACGCTCATCAGCGGACGACACGTGCACGACATCGTGTTGCGTGGCTTCACCTTCGCCGACGCGGCCTGGTCCGGCCCCACCCGCACCGGCGGCTACCTGCACTATCACGGCAACGCCCGCTACGAGCGGGGCGAATTCCAGAAGATCGACCTCGGTGCCGACGTGGGCTATGTCCATGTGCCGGCGGAGCCGGTCCAACTGCCCGCCAACGTCGATCTCACGTCGGCCTGCCGGGTCACCTTGGAGGGCAACCACTTCACCCGGCTCGGCGCGGGAGCACTCCTGATCGAAGCCGGCACCGACATCGACATCCGGGCGAATGTCTTCGACGAGATCTCGGGCAGCGGGATCGCCGTCCACTCCGCGACCCGGGTCTCCATCGAGGACAACCTCGTCCACCACGTCGGCACCGAGTACCGCGGCTCCCCCGCAGTCCTCGTCGTCGAGTCCGAAGAGACCACCGTGGCCCACAACGAGATCCACGACGTCCCGCACAACGGCATCGTGATCACCGGCGGCGAGAAGGCCAAGGCCACCCAGGTGATCTCGAACCTCGTCGAACGCAGCATGGGGAAGCTGATGGACGGCGGCGGGATCTACCTGTCGGCCCCGCAAGGCTCGTCGTTCGCGAGTGGGGCGCTGGTCCGCGGGAACGTGATCCGCGACGTCCTCACCTCGTACAACTTCGGGCTGTACGCCGACTACGGCGCGGCGTGGATCACCGTCCTCGGCAACATCGTCTGCCGGGCCGACACCCCGATCGTGCTCCAGGTGGGTCCGCCGATGGAGAACGTCGCCTTCGTCGGCAACTTCTGGGATGTCCGTCCCGACGGCTACGAAACCCCGCCGGAGACGGTGATCGCGGCCGGGAACACCGTGCTGCCGAAGGAAAGTTTCGACGAAGCCGGCCGAGCCCATCCTGCGGCCGCCGACATCCTCGCGCGAGCGGGACGCCGCGGTCTGGAACGATGATCACCGTTCCTGCCGGGCATCAGTCCGGCAGGAACGGCTCCGGCCACGATCCCCCGAGGAGACACCCGCCATGCCCACCCTGTCCACGGAAGCCCCCGGGGGCCGCCGGCACCTCGCGCGGATCGCGACCGAGGTGCTCGCTCCCTGGGTCTGGGTGCTCGGTCTCCCGCTGGTCGTCGCCTGGAAGGTCACCGGCCACCACCTCGGCGAGACCGCGCTGTGGGGACTCGTCGTCGGCGTCTCCGGCTCGCTGATCCCGATGGCGGTGATCGTGCGCGGCGCCCGGAAAGGCAAGTGGGACAGCCACCACGTCACCGACCGCGCCGGACGGCTCGTCCCGTTCGCGGTCTGCATCGGCTCGCTTGCCGCCGGCTTCGCCGTGCTGATCGCGGGTGACGCGCCCCACGAGATGGTCGCGCTCGCGGCCGCCGAGCTCGTCTGTCTGGTCGCCGCCCTCGCGATCACCTTCGGGCTGAAGTTCAAGATCTCGATGCATGCGATAGTGGCGGCGGGGGCGGCCGTGATGCTCATCCGCGTCTACGGCCCCTGGCTCGCACTGCTGTTCCTTCCCGTGGGCTGGGTCTGCTGGTCCCGCGTCGAACTCGGTGATCACAGCAAGGCCGAGGTCATGGTCGGAACGGCCGCCGGGGTTGTCGTCGGCGGCGGTGTTTACTTGTTTCTTGAAGCGGTTTTGGCTTAAGCCACGCCGTATAGGCCGTTATACACTCGGGTCGAGCCGCCGGATGCCTTCGGTGAGTTCGGCGATGTCGGCCGCGGCGGCGAAGCTCAGTCGCAGGAAGGGACCCGCCGGCTCGGTGGCGAAGAATCGCTCCCCCGCCCCGACCACGACTCCTCGCTCGCGTGCAGTGCGGGCGAGCTCGTTCGGGTCGCTCCCCGCCGGTAGCCGCACCCACAGGTGCAGGCCGCCCTCGGGGAGCCTTGCGATGGTCCACTCAGGACACTTCGCAGCCAGCGCCGCGGCCGCTTTCGCGCATCGTTCGCGGAGTTCGGCTCCGAGTCTCCGGACGTGCCGTTCCCAGGATGGTGCGCTGAGCAGTTCGAGGGCGGCTTCCTGCAGTGGACGGGCGACGAAGAAGTCGTCGACCTGCCGGATCGCCTTCATCCGGTCGAGGACCGGCCCCCGCGCGATCAGTGCGCCGATCCGAAGGCTCGGCGCGCTGGCCTTGGTCACCGACGTGAGGTGGACGACCGTGCCGTCGCGATCGTCGGTGATCAGCGGACGTGGTGTGGTCGCCCCATGGGAGAGATGCCGGGCGAAGTCGTCCTCCAGGACGAACGCGCCCGCCGCCCGGGCGACGTCCAGTACTCGCGTGCGCCGTTCGGCCGCGAGCACCGTGCCGGTCGGGTTGTGGAAAGTGGGCTGGCAGTAGAAGAGCCTGGCGCCCGTCATCGCGAATGCCTCGGCCAGCAGATCGGGACGGACCCCTTCGTCGTCGAGCGGAACCGGCACCGGCCGGAGGCCCGCCGCCCGAGCGGCGGCGAGCGCTCCCGGGTAGGTCGGCGATTCGACGAGGACCGGACTTCCGGGCGCCGCGATCGCCCGGAACGCCATGGACAGCCCACTCTGCCCGCCCGCGGTGATCAGGACGTCGTCCGGCGACGCACCGGCAGGCCCCGCGAACACCGACCTCAGCGCGGTCAGCCCGGCGGCCGGCGCGCGATCCCAGGCGTCCGGGCGGCGGCCCGCCCGCGCCAGCGCCGCGCCCAGGAAGCGACTCGCTTGCAGGGATCGGTGCGGATAGCCGCCGTCGAGAAGGATCGCGTCCTCCGGTGCGGGACCGAGGGCGCCGGTGAGGGAGGTGGTGTCGACGCTGCGGTCGGTGAGCGCGACCGTCTGCCACGCCGTGTCGAGCGGCTCGCCTGCCCCTGTCGGCTTCTTCGCCACGTACGTCCCGCTCCCGGGGCGGGTCACGACGATGCCTTCCGCCGCCAGCAGGGCTATCGCACGGGAGACCGTGCCCGGGCCGACCCGATAGCGCTCGATGAGCTCCCGGCTGCTGGGCAACCTCTCCCCCGCGGCCGCCGTGCGGACAAATAAACGCAGCTGGGCGACGAGTGCGGAAGTGCTACTATCTGACATGACGCAACATGATAGTGCTACTGGCTCATCGGTGGAATCACTACTGGACGTCCGGGCCCTGCGAGCCGATACCCCGGGCACCGAGAAGGTCGTCCACTTCAACAACGCGGGCTGCGGACTGCTGGCGAAGCCGGTACTCGCGACGATGCTCGATCACCTGAATCTCGAAGCCGAAATCGGCGGCTACGAAGCCGCCGCCGCCCGTTCGGCCGAGGTCGAAGGCTTCTACCGTGAAATCGCCGCGCTCATCAACGCGAGGCCCCGCAACATCGCCTTCGCGGCGAGTGCCACCCACGCCTACTCCACGGCGTTGTCGTCGATCCGGTTCGAACCCGGCGACGTCGTGCTCACCACTCGCAACGACTTCATCTCCAACCAGATCGCGTTCCTGTCGCTGCGGAAGCGGTTCAGCGTGGAGGTCGTGCACGCGCCGGACTCGCGGGAAGGCGGTGTGGACGTCGAAGCGATGGCGGCTCTGATGCGCACGAGGAAGCCGAAGCTGGTCGCCGCCACGCATATCCCGACCAACTCGGGCCTCGTCCAGCCGGTCGCCGAGATCGGGCGGCATTGCCGGGAGCTCGGCCTGCTCTACCTGGTCGACGCCTGCCAGTCGATCGGCCAATACCCCATCGACGTCGAAGAGATCGGCGCCGACCTGCTCACCTCGACGTGCCGTAAATTCCTGCGCGGGCCGCGAGGTTCGGGCTTCTTGTACGTCTCCGACAGGTTCCTCGACGCCGGCCATGAGCCGTTGTTCATCGACATGCACGGTGCCCGCTGGAGCGCCCCCGGCGCGTACGAACCCGCGAAGTCCGCTTCCCGGTTCGAAGAATGGGAATTCCCCTACGCCACCGTGCTCGGCTGCGCCGCCGCCGCGAGATACGCCCGTGAGGTCGGTTTGGAGGCGATCTCACGGCGCACTCCCGCGCTCGCGGCAAGGCTGCGGGACGGACTCGGCGCCATCCCGGGCGTCGAAGTGCTCGACCGGGGCCCGGAACTGGGCGCGCTGGTGACGTTCTCCATCAAGGGCTGGCAAGCGGTGCCCTTCAAGGAGGCGATGGACGCCCGCCGGATCAATTCGGCGCTCAGCTACCGGGAGTTCGCGCAGTTCGACTTCGGAGACAAGAACGTCGACTGGTGCCTGCGGCTGAGCCCGCACTACTACAACACCGAACGGGAGGTGGACGACGTGGCCGCAGCCGTCGCCGAACTGGCCGTCTGAGCGCGGTTCCTCCGCCTGGACACCGGGGGTGTCCAGGCGGAGGAACCGTCAGGAGGTCAGGCGCCCGCGAGGCCGCGCCGCTTCAGGAGCGGCTCGATCTCCGGGTCGCGGCCGCGGAACGCGCGGAAGGCCGCCATCGGGTCGACGCTGCCGCCCCGGCCGAGGAGTTCACGGCGGAAGTGGTCGCCGTTCTCCCTGGTGAGCCCGCCGTTCTCGCGGAACCACTGGACCGTGTCGGCGTCGAGGACCTCGCTCCAGATGTAGGAGTAGTACCCGGCGCTGTAGCCGCCGCTGAAGATGTGCGCGAAGTAGGTGGTCCGGTAGCGCGGCGGCACGGCTTCCAGCGCGACACCGGCCTTGGTCAGCGCCTCGGCCTCGAATCGCTGGACGTCCTCGACGTTGTCCTCGGTGCCCAGCGCGTGCCACGCCTGGTCGAGAAGCGACGCCGCGAGGTACTCGGTGGTCGAGAAGCCTTCGCCGTACTGCTGCGACGCCAGGAGCTTGTCGATCTGCTCCTGCGGAAGCGGCTCACCGGTCACGTGGTGCTTGGCGTAGTTGGCCAGCACCTCGGGCCAGAGCATCCACATCTCGTTGACCTGCGAGGGGTATTCGACGAAGTCACGCGGGACGTTGGTGCCCGAGAACATCGGGTATTCGACATCCGAAAGCAGCGAGTGCAGTGCGTGCCCGAACTCGTGGAACGCGGTGACGACCTCGTCGAAGGTCAGCAGGGTCGGCTCCCCCGCCGGCGGCTTGGCGACGTTGAGCACGTTCACCACGACCGTCTTCGTGCCCAGCAGCCTCGTCTGGTCGACGAAGTTGTTCATCCAGGCGCCGCCGCGCTTCGAGTCGCGGGCGTAGTAGTCGAGCAGGAACAGGCCGAGTTCCGAGCCGTCGGCGTCGAAGACCTCGAAGGTCCGGACCTCGGGGTGGTACTTCGGCAGGTCTTCCCGCTCGGTGAAGCTCAGGCCGTACAGCTTGGACGCGGCGAAGAAGACGCCGTCGGTCAGCACGCGGTTCAGCTCGAAGTACGGGCGCAGCGCCGCGGTGTCGACCTCGAACCGGTCCTTGCGGACGCGTTCGGCGTAGAACGCCCAGTCCCACGGCCGCAGGATCGCGCCGGGGATGTCGGCTTCGAGGTACCGCTGCAGCTCTTCGGCCTCCGCTTTGGCGTTGGCGACCGCGACGGGCGCGAGCCGCTCCAGGAGACCGACAGCGGCCTCGGCGGTCTTCGCGGTCTCGTCCTCGATGACGTACGACGCGTGGTCCGGGAAGCCGAGCACGGCGGCCCGTTCGGCGCGCAACCGGACCAGCTGGGCCACGATCTCGTTGTTGTCGAACTCGTTGCCCCGGTTGCCGCGAGAGACCGATGCGGTGAAGATCCGCTCGCGCAGCGCGCGGTCTTCCAGCGAAGCCAGCGCGGCCTGCGCGGTCGGCAGGGTCAGCTTGAGGACGTACTTGCCCTCCTCGCCTGCGGTTTCGGCGGCCGTCGCGATCTCGTCCTCGCCGAGACCCGCGAGTTGCGCGACGTCGTCGACGACCACGGCCAGTTCGTTGGTGTCCTTGAGCAGGTTCTGCTGGAACCGGGTCGACAGCGTCGAAATCTGTTCGTTCAGCTCACGCAGGCGCTTCTGGTCGGCTTCGGGAAGCCCTGCGCCGGCGCGGCGCACGTCGGTGTGGTGCCGCTCCAGCAGGCGCAGCGACTCGGTGTCGAGGCCGAGTTCGTCCCTGCGCTCGAACAGGGAGTTGATCCTGGCGAACAGCGCGGGGTTCAGGTTGATGGCGTCGGCGTGCGCGGCCAGCCGCGGTGCCATCTCGGCCTGCACGCGCTGGATCTCGTCGTTCGCGTTCGACCCGGCGAGGTTGAAGAACACGCTGGAGACGCGGGACAGCAACCTGCCGGATTTCTCGAGCGCGACGATGGTGTTCTCGAACGTCGGCGGCTCGGCAGAGCCGGCGATTTCCTCGATTTCGGCGGCGTGCTCGGCCAAGCCCGCTTCGAAGGCGGGAAGGAAGTGTTCGTCGGCGATCCGGTCGAACGGCGGAAGGGCGTAGGGCAGCTCACTCGGCGCGGCGAACGGGTTGTCCTGCGAAATCATCGGTGTTGCTCCCGGGTCGTCGAATCTGCTGGTCTGGCCACCTTACGGGCAGCGAGGGGCCGGTGGATGCCGTCCGTGGCGGTGACGCCACCACGGCGGTGGTCACGCTCCGGTGGTACCGCCCACCACCGCGTCGGAGCTGCGTTTTCCCTTGCCTCGTTTGGCTTTGGCCTTCGGTTCGGGTGGGGCGACACCGGCCAGGTCGCCGCCGTTGTCGTTGACGCGCAACACGAACGGACGAGTCTCGGTGTACCGGACGACCGAAACCGACGCCGGATCGACCACGATCCGCTGGAAGGAATCGAGATGCTGGCCGAGCGCGTCGGCGAGGATCGCCTTGATCACATCGCCATGGCTGCATAAGAGCCATACCGCGTTCTCCCCGTACTTCGCGGTGATCCTCGCGTCGTGCGCGCGAACGGCGGCGACCGCCCGCGCCTGCATCTCGGCGAGCCCTTCCCCGCCGGGGAAGACCGCGGCCGAGGGATGCGCCTGCACGACGCGCCACAGAGGTTCCTTGAACAGATCCTTGAGCGCGCGCCCGGTCCATTCGCCGTAGTCCACTTCGGACAAACCGGGCTCTTTGAGCTTCTCCAGACCGCGCGCCTCGGCCAGCTTCGCGACCGTCTGGCGGCAGCGGAGCATCGGCGACACCACCAGCTCGGCGAGGGGGACCGGCGCCAGGCGCTCGACGAGCGCGGCCGCCTGCGCCCGGCCGGTGTCGTCCAGGCCGACCTTGGGCGTGCGCCCGGCCAGGACGCCCGAACCGTTCGCCGTGGACTTGCCGTGGCGCAAAAGGATCACAGTACTCACGTGGCCCACCCTACGTGTCGTGCTTTGCCCACTCCCGCGTTTCGTCCTCTGGATGCGCGGGATCAGATGTGCGGACCCGCGCCGGGGTCCAGGACACCGGTGAAGATCAGCACGAACAGCAGGACACCGAGCACGAGCCGGTAGATCACGAACGGCACGAAGCTCTTGGTCTTGATGTAGGACATCAGCCAGGCGATGACGGCGTACCCGACACCGAACGCGACCAGCGTCGCCAGGATCGTCGGCCCCCACTGCGCCGGGGCACCGTCCTTGCCGATGTCGGTCAGCTTGTACAGCCCCGAGCCGAACACCGCGGGCAGCGCCAGGAGGAACGAGTACTCCGCCGCCTCCGCACGGGTGTAGCCGAGCAGCAACCCGGCGCTGGTCGTGCCACCGGAGCGGGAGACGCCCGGGATCAGCGCCAGCGCCTGGGCGAACCCGAAGCCGAGGCCGTGGGGCACCGTCAGGTGGTCGAGGGTGCGCTGCTGCTTCCCGATGCGGTCGGCCACCAGCAGGATCAGGCCGAACACGATCAGTGTGGTCGCGGTGATCCGCAGGTCACGGAAGGTTTCGTCGATGGCGTCCTGCAACAGCAGGCCCAGCACCACGATCGGCAGCGAGCCGACGATGATCAGCCATCCCAGCCGGGCGTCGGGGTCCTGGCGCCAGTCCTTCTTGTAGATGGAGAAGAACCAGGCGCGGAGGATCTTCCCGATCTTGGCCGAGAAGTACAGGATGACCGCGAGTTCGGTACCGATCTGGGTCACCGCGGTGAATGCGGCGCCGGGGTCGTCCCAGCCGGCGAGTGCGGCGGTGATCCGCAGGTGCGCGCTGGAGGAGATCGGCAAGAACTCGGTCAGGCCCTGGACGAGACCCAGGACCAGCGCTTCGAACCAGCCCATCAGGCGACACCGGCCGTTTCGATCGCCTCGGCCGCGACCTCGAGGGCGCGTGCGGAGCCCTCCGCGTCCGGCATGGCGGGCGCGACGGTCAGCGTCGTGGCGCCGGCCTCGGCGAAGGCCTGCATCCGTTCGGCGATGCGCTCCTTGGGGCCCAGCAGCGACGTCGCGTCGATGAACTCCAGCGGGACGGCCGCCATGGCGCCCTCGTAATCCCTGCCCAGGTACTTCTGCTGGACGTCGGCGGCTTCGCGCTCGAAGCCCATCCGGCAGGCGAGCTGGTTGTAGAAGTTCTTCTCCCGGCTGCCCATCCCGCCGATGTACAGCGCCGCGTACCCGCGGACCGCGTCGGCGCAGGCCTTCCAGTCTTCGCCGACCACGAGCGGGACGGACGGGACGACGTCGAAGCCGTCGAGCGAGCGCCCGGCCTGGTCCGCCCCGGCCTTGATGAGCTTCAGCTGCTCACCGGCGTGCTCTGGCGAGAAGAACACCGGCAGCCAGCCGTTCGCGATCTCACCGGTCAGTTCGAGGTTCTTCGGGCCGATGGCGGCCAGGTACACCGGGATCTCTTCGCGGACGGGGTGCACGGTCAGGGTCAGCGCCTTGCCGGGACCGCCGGGCAGGGGCAGCTGGAAGTGGTCGCCGTCGTACCGGACCCGCTCACGGCTCAGCGCCTTGCGGACGATCTCGACGTATTCGCGGGTGCGGCCGAGCGGTGCCGCGAACTTCACGCCGTGCCAGCCCTCCGAGACCTGCGGGCCGGAAACACCCAGGCCGAGCCGGAACCGGCCGCCCGAAAGCGTGTCCAGGGTCGCGGCGGTCATCGCGGTCATCGCCGGCGTCCGCGCGGGGATCTGGAGCACCGCGCTGCCCACATCGATCCGTGAGGTCTGCGCCGCCACCCACGAGAGCACTGTCGGCGCGTCCGACCCGTAGGCCTCCGCGGCCCAGACGACCGCGTAGTCCAGTTCGTCCGCCTTCTTCGCCAATGCCAGGTTGGCCGCGTCGTTCCCCGCGCCCCAATAGCCCAAGTTCAGTCCGAGTCGCACGGCGTGAATGTATCCACCGGAGAGTCACTCCTCCGTTCAGGGTGTTGACACCGCGATGACCCGCACGGTGGTACTCGATCACGACACGCTCACCTGCTCCGCGTCCAGCACTTGCCTTCCGGCTAGGCTCGCCCGTCGTGGAAAAGCGACAGCTCGGCCGGTCGGGACTTCGGGTCTCGCGGATGGCCCTCGGGACCATGACGTGGGGTGGCGACACCGACTCGGAGGAGGCGGCCAGCCAGCTGGTCGCGTTCGTCGACGCCGGGGGCACCCTGGTCGACACCGCCGACATCTACGGCGAGGGCGAGAGCGAACGCGTCCTCGGGGCGCTGCTCGGCGACCTCGTTCCCCGGGACGACATCGTGCTCGCGACCAAGGCCGTCGCCCGCCGCGCCGACGGCCCGTTCGGTGGCGGTGCCTCGCGCGGCGCGCTCTTGAGCGCGCTCGACGGCTCGCTGCGACGGCTCGGCACCGACCACATCGACCTGTGGCAGCTGCACGCGTGGGACACCACCGTGCCGGTCGACGAGACCCTCGCCACCCTCGAGTACGCCGTGACCAGCGGCAAGGTCCGCTACGTCGGCGTCTCCAACTACTCGGGCTGGCAGCTCGCGACCGCCGCGGCCCGCAGTTCCGCCGTCGCTCCGCTGGTCTCGACGCAGGTCGAGTACTCGCTGCTGGAGCGCGGCGTCGATCGGGAGGTCGTCCCGGCCGCGGAGCACCACGGCATCGGGCTCCTGCCGTGGGCACCGCTCGGCCGGGGCGTGCTCACCGGCAAATACCGCAGCGGGACACCCGCCGATTCGCGCGGCGCTTCGAGTGTTTTCGCCGGCTATGTCGAACATCACCGGACCGATCGCGCGGCCCGGATCGTGCAGGCGGTCGCGACGGCCGCCGACGGCCTCGGGACCTCGCCGCTGGCCGTCGCGCTGGCCTGGGTCCGAGACCGGCCCGGCGTGGTCGCACCCGTGGTCGGAGCCCGTGACACCGGTCAGCTGACCGGTTCGCTCACGGCCGAGGAGATCACGCTCCCGCCCGCCATCCGGTCGGCGCTCGACGACGTCAGCGCGATCGAGGTCGGATACCCGGAACGCGGCCTGTGAGCCGTCTCGAATACTGGATCAGGTGACTGTTGGGTGACGCGGACGTGACGTGGTGGAGTTCCTGGAGGATGCTGGACAGGTCCGTACGACGAGTAGCAGGTGGAGGCACCAACGTGGGTCGGCTGTCCGCCGTTTCCCGGATCGCGATCCCGCTCGCCGGTGTCCTGGTGCTCTCGTCCTGTAGCGCGGACGACACGCCGAACGACACCTTGCAGATCGTGCAGAACCCCGTCGCGGCGACCGCGGCGGTCTCCCCCGCGGTGACGGTCAAGCCCGCGGGGGCGGTGTTCGCGACGGCGGGCGTGAAAGCGCTGGTGACCGACGAGGCGAGCAAGACGCTGGTCGTCGCGGTTTCGGAGCCGCCTTCGCTGCGGATCTACGATCTCGCCGCCCTTGACGCCCCCAAGACGACCGTGGCGTTGCCCGGACCCGCCGAGCGGCTCACCGTGTCCCGATCCCAGGTGCTCGCCAGCGTCCCTGACAAGAGCCTGCTGGTGAAGGTCTCGCTGCCCGGCGGCGCGCTGGAGACTGTCCCCGTCGCGGGACAGCCCTCCGCCGGTCTCGCCGACGGTGACGCGACGCTGGTCTCGGTGCGGGACCGCAAGGCCGTCGAGGTGCTGGCGAAGAACGCGGGACCGAGGACCATCACCGGCCAGATCTACAGCGCCGACGACGTGCTGAACACCGGCGACGGCGTGGTCGTGCTCGACAAGCTCCGCACCGCCCTGTTCGCCGTCGACCTCGCCGAAGGCAAGATAGGCGAGGGCCTCCGGGCGGGCGACGGCGCGGCCAACGCCGTCACCGACGATCTCGGACGTGTCTTCGTCACCGATGCTCGGGCGGGGGCGCTGCTGGCGTTCTCCACAACGCCGTTGCTGCTGCGCCAGCGCTATCCCGTACCCGGCGGGGTGTACGGCATCGCCTACGACCGCACCCGCGGCCTCGCCTGGGTCACGCTCACCGAACGCAACGAGGTCGTCGGGTTCGACGTCCGCGGCGGAGAACCGATCGAGAAGCACCGGTTCCCGACCGTGCGGCAGCCAGATTCGGTCACCGTCGACGAGCAGGGCGGCCGTGTGGTCGTCGGCTCGGCCATCGGAGAAGGGATCCAGGTGATCACGCCATGACAGTGGTGGACGAGGCGGTGGTCGAAGGGGATTGGGAGTACCGGCGGTTGCAGCTTCCGCCCGGTGTTTCCCGGCGTGCGGCGGCGACACAGCTGTCGATCCACGCCGAGTTCGCCGGCTGGGAGCTCTCGACCGTCCGGCTCTACTCCGATGGGACGCGGAGGGTGTGGTTGCGCCGCAAGCGCACCGCCACTCCCCTGCCCGGCCTCATCACTTGAGCTGAACGGCGCCGCGCGCACGGGGGTCGTGAGTGATAAAGAGCGTTAGAACGACACTTACCACTCACGACGCGCGAGGTGCGACGAAGAGCCCCTTCATCACTTGAACACCCGGCCGAGCCACTCGGCCCAGAGCTTGTCCTGTTCCGCGGAGTCGACATCGCCGAACAGGTGATGCATCGCGCACATCGGCCCGGTGAAGCCGCGGACGAACCTCAGTAGGGCGTCCGCGGTCCGGATCCCGACCGTCTGCGCGTTCGTGAAGTAGACCTCGCCGTCCACAGTGGACACCGGCCCGGTGGAGAGGCGGACCCGGTCGCCTGTCTGCGGGCGCCCGGCGAGGCCGAGTTCACGGCCGAGCGTCAGCCACGCACTGTCCCAGTCCTCGATCATCGGCCCGAACACCGTCACCGGCACCGCTTTCCGGCCGGTGAACCGGTTGAGGTACTCGACGAGGGTGCGGAGGAACAGCTCGCCGCCCGCGGTCATCGCCTCGAACTCGTCTTCCCAGTCGTCGCCGGGCAGGAAACCGCTCGTCACGGTCCGCAGCACGGTACTGCCGCCGGACCGGCCCTCGATGAGGAACTCGTAGGCGACGAAGCGCCCGTCCGGCGCGGGTTCCGTGCCGTAGACGAGCCGTTCCAGCGGGTCCCACGACGTGATCGCCGAGGTGGGTTCGAAGCCGCCGAAAGCGGTCTTCACGGTGCCGCCGACGCCTCCGTCGACCTCGTTGCGCCCCATGAACCAGGACGTGATCCCCGGCCCGGTCGCGATGGCGTCCCAGACCTGTTCCGGGGTCGCGTCGACCTCGACGCGGTCGGTGATCTCGAATTCGCGGCCCATTCAGCGCTCCTAGGGCTCGGTGCGGACGCTCGGGTGGACGGCGACGACGATCCGGTGATCTCGGCCCTGTTCGGCGCCTTCGTCGTGGTACTTGCTCACCAGGTTCGTGATCGCGACGGTCAGCTCTTCGGCGAACGCGGCCCGGTCCGCGGCGGAAGAAAACCGCACCTCGCCGTCGATCGCGAAGGTCGCGACCCGTTTGCGCGCCTTGGTCGATCCGGTGATCAGCAGGCCGACGTCGCGCACCAGCCTGCCCGCCACGGCGAGCAGCCACCGTGCGGACAGACGGTCCGGTGACTGGGCCGGATCGGGTTGCACGGCCGAGAGCGCCGTCGGCGAGATGACGTACGACGACGCCGTCGCGCGCATCATGCGCTCGGTGACGTTGCCCTTCCGCCGCTCCTCGACGAGCTCGACCAGTCCGTGCTTCTCCAGCGCGCGAAGGTGGTAGTTCACCTTCTGTCTCGGCAGGTCCACCCGCCCGGCCAGCATCGTGGCCGATGCCGGTTCGGCGAGTTCGGCGAGCAGCCTGGCCCGGACCGGATCCAGCGACACTTCGGCCGCTTCCGCGTCCTCGATCACCGCAACGGAGAACATGTCGAAACGGTGCCACCGAAAACAGATTTTGTCAAGAAAGTCAGGATTGTCGGCGAGCATGGTTCGCCAGCGCCAGAAGGCGGGGAATCACCTGCGGAGCCGCCTCGAGCGGCACGACATGCCCGACTCCGGGCAGCACCACGGCCGTACCGTTCTCCACCGCGCCCGCCAGCTCCTCGACGTCCGCCGTCGGCACTAGCTTGTCGCGCTCCCCCACGATCGCCGTCACCGGCACCCCCCCGACCTGCGACAACGCCGACTCCCGGGTGTAGGCGTCCAGCGCGGGGCGGAACGCGGACACCGTCTGTGGCCAGTTGCCGCGGATCATCCGCACGGTCAGCTCGACGTCGGCGGGCACCGGGTCGTCGCCGAAAAGCCACCACCGCAGCCCGGCGGTCACCGCCTTGCTCGTATGCTCCCGCACCAGGCCGATCAGCTTCGTCCCGAAGACGATCTCCAGGTCCCGCCCGAGTTTCCCGAGCGCGTTCGGCCAGATCGCGTCCGGTGTGACGCCGCCCGCCGACATGGCGAGCAATCCGAGTCCCGCCACCCGCGCCGCGAAGACGTCCGGATGGCGCTGGGCGAGCGACAGGATCGCGAGCCCGCCCATGTCATGGCCGACCAGGACCACCTTGCCGTCGGGGACCACTCTGTCCAGAACTTCGGCCAGATCGTCGGCGAGTTTCCCCATGGTCGCCGACGAGGCCCGGACCTCACCGGATTCTCCGTGGCCACGCTGGTCGTAGGCCACTACGGCCAGCGATTCCTCCGGGGACGCCTCGGCCAGCACCGGCGCGATGGCACGCCAGCTTCGCCTGTCGAGGGCGTACCCGTGCAGGAGGACCACGGTCACCGGCGCCGACGGATCACCCCAGCGGTCGAAATGCAGGGGTGTCCCATCGGCGGCCAGCAGACCGGGCATCAGGCAGAGCGGAGGAAGCGGTCGAGCACCCGCACGCCGAACTTCAGCGCGTCGACCGGGACACGCTCGTCGACCCCGTGGAACAGCGCGGAGAAGTCGAGGTCCGCGGGCAGTTTCAGCGGGGCGAACCCGAAGTTGCGGATCCCGAGCGACTGGAACGATTTCGCGTCGGTGCCGCCGGAAAGCATGTACGGGAGCGTGCGGGCGCCGGGGTCCTCGGCGAGGACCGCGTTGGTCATCGCGTCGACCAGGGCGCCGTCAAAGGTCGTCTCGACCGGCGGCAGCTCCATCCACTCCTTCTCGATGTCCGGCCCGAGGATCTCCTCCAGTTCGGCGTTGAACGCTTCGAGCCTGCCGGGAAGGATCCGGCAATCGACCGAAGCCTCCGCGACGGACGGGATGACGTTCGACTTGTAGCCCGCGGTGAGCATCGTCGGGTTCGCCGTGTCGCGCAGGGTCGCGCCGATCATTCGGGAGATGTTGCCGAGTTTCGCGACGGAACCCTCGATGTCGTCCTCGGGGAAGTCCCAGCCGGTGATCTCGGTGACGCCGTCCAGGAACTCGCGGACGGAGTCGGTCATCACCAGCGGGAAGCGGTGGTTGCCGAGCCTGGCGACGGCCTCGGACAGCTTCGTGACGGCGTTGTCGCGGTGGATCATCGAGCCGTGACCAGCGGTGCCGCGCACCCGCAGCTTCATCCAGCGGATGCCCTTTTCCGCCGTCTCGATGAGATACGCGCGGACGTTGTCCTTCAGCGTGATCGAGAAGCCGCCGACCTCGCTGATCGCCTCGGTGACGCCTTCGAACAGCTCGGGCCGGTTCTCGACCAGCCACTGCGCGCCGTACTTGCCGCCCGCCTCTTCGTCGGCGAGGAACGCGAAAACCAGGTCGCGCGGCGGAACGATGCCGTTGATCTTGTAGTGGCGGGCCAGCGCGAGCGCCATGCCGCACATGTCCTTCATGTCCACCGCGCCGCGACCCCAGACGTAGTCGTCCTGGATCGCGCCGGAGAACGGGTGCACCGACCACTCCGAGGCGTCGGCGGGAACGGCGTCGAGATGACCGTGAATCAGGAGCGCGCCGCGCGACGGGTCCGCGCCCGGCAGCCGGACGATCACGTTGTGGCGGTCCTTGCCGCCGGACTCGACGTAGGTGATCTCGTAGCCCGCGTCGGTGAGCTTCTCGGCGACGTACTCCGCGGCGGCGCGTTCACCGACCAGCGTGTCGGGGTCGCCCGTGTTGGTGGTGTCGATGCGGATCAGTTCACTGGTGAGGGTGACTGCCTCTTCGGCGGCTGCTTCGATCAAATTCGGTTCGGTCACCAGGCATTCCTACCATTGGCGGAGCCGGCCGACCCGCTGCCGCCGCGTGGTGGACGGGGTGTGAAGACCCACTTCCCCGTCATCTGTCGTGAATGGGCGGCCACTCGAACGCATCTCTCGAGGAACGAGCGCCTCAAGGAACGCCGGACACGCGCCGCACGAGAGGCTGAATGGGCCGACCAGGTGGCGCACCCTTATGACTACGCGTAGTCGGCGTGCGCGGGCCCCGGTTTGATGTTGTGGTTGCCCGCGAAGACGTTCTCCGGATCCCAACGGCGCTTGGTCTCGATCAGGCGCTCGGTGTTGACAGGTGCGTAGACGCGGTGCGTGAACGGATCGTCGACCAGGTCGCGGAAGTTGCCGTAGACGCCGCGGCCGGCATTGATGGCCGACCACTGCTCCTCGATCCGCACGATGTCCTGCGGTCCGGAACCTGGTGGCAGGATGCCGGTGAAGATGGCCAGGGCCTCCGTATCGCGCCAGCCGAACGCTGTCTCGGTGGGGACGACCCGGTTGACGGCTCCGATCATGCTGCGAATGCTCAGGATCGATCCCGGCGCCTGCTCGCTCAACTCGGCGAGGCTCGCGATCACCCCGTCGTCGAGAACGACGAATGCGTTGTGCTCCTCCGACACGACATCGTCGACGTACGCCTCGGGCTCAGGCGCGTCGACGGAGACACTCTCCAGGATGTCCTCCAACGCCTCGGGCTCACCGCCGTCTTCAAGCACCGACACGTAGGGGCGAAGGTCGAAGCTGGTGTGGAGGATTCCGGGGAGCTCCAGCAGCGGGGCGATCGCCGCCCGGGCCTCGTCCTCGTTGTCGCCACCCCAGAGGACGAAGAACTGGCAGTTCGCCGGGGAGCGCCCCTCGGCAGGCATGACGAAGACGGTGGAGTTCAACCGCTCGTCGGCAGCGTGCAGAACGTCGCGCCATCGGCCGAGCAGCTCGGCCATCCCCGTGGCGTCAGACGGCTTGGTCGTCGTGATCGTGCCGTAGTAGACGGTGCCGGGCAGAGGATGGGCCTGGAACGTGAACCGGGTGACGATGCCGAAGTTGCCACCGCCACCGCGGATCGCCCAGAAGAGATCGGCGTGGTGCTCGGCATCGATGGCCAGAACCTGGCCGGACGCGGTGACGATCTCGGCGGCGACCAGGTTGTCCAAGGCCAGACCGTGGCGGCGCACGAGCCATCCGACGCCGCCGGTGAGCGTGAGGCCCCCGACCCCCACCGAGCTGGTGTCCCCAGAACTCAGGGCCAGCCCGTGCGGCCGTAGCGCGTGGGCGACCTGCCCCCAGACCGCGCCACCACCGACATCCACTCGGCCGTCGTCGTGGACCCGAACCTCGTCGAGCGATGTGAGCAGGATCAGCAAATCGCCATCGCTGACAGCGAAGGGTCCGTGCCCACCGCCGCGCACGGACACCGGCAGGCCATGCCTGGTGGCGAAGCTGACCGCCAGGCCGACATCACCCGCTGTGGCAGGACGCACGATCACCGCGGGCGTGGCCACGACCACGTCCTCTGCGACGATCTGGTCGAAGCCGGGGTCTGCGGACACGAGAACGTCCCCCGTGCTCTTGCTCCGCCACGTGGCCAGCTCGGCAGGCGCAATGGAGGCAGAACGATTCATTGTCATGGCGATCGCCCTTTCCGGCTCCGCACGAAGGCGCGCACAAGGTCCATCAGCCAGGCCGAGCATACATTGTAAACATGCCCGTGTCGCGTGCCGTCGGATCCGCCCTGGAAGGTGTGCCTGAACGCTCTTTCGACCAGGGAGTTTCTCGGCACCGTGGGGGACAAACGCGGCGGCGGACACGACGACGACCGACCGTGGCATTGGTCGGGTAACCGCAACACCGTCGACGTTCGACCGCTGCGAGCCACAGGCGTCACAGCAGGAGCGGGACTCCTCGACCCAGTACGTGAACGTCGGTCTCCCCGTTGCCCGCCGAATCCCAGGGCTCGCGCCCGGTCACACCAGGCCGAGTCCCGCGATCAGAGGCGCGTAGAGCGTCCGCACGTACGAGTCCGTGAGGTGATTGTCCCGGTACACCACGACGTTGCCGACGACAGCCGGGCACACGCCGCCGACGCAGAGCCAGGGCGTCAGGTCGACGACCGTCGTGCGTGGCACGCGTTCGGCGGCCTCCACCAACGGGTCCTTGTCCTGGCCGAACGCGTCACCAAAGGGCGTGTCGCATTCCGTGTGCCGTCCGGGGTTGATTTCCAGGCAACGCGGGATGTTCTCGGCCGGCCTGGGCACATCGCGGATCACGCCGGTTCGGATACCGGCGTCCGAGATACGCCGCAACATGGTCTCGTAACCGTCCACGGTCTGCGCACGCGACTCCCAACGCCATTTCAGGTCCTTGTCATAGGACTCGGGAGACATCGCGGAGGTCACCACGAGTTCCGGCCTCATGGCGAGGATTCCGGCGAGTTCGAGTTCGTTCTGGTCGGAGCAGACGGTGAGACCGGCCGGTGCGACGGAGGTGAAGGGGCAGCCGTTACGCAGCATCATCTTCACCCGCCACTCAGGATGCTCGCGCACGAACCGCGCGAAAACGGTACTGAACATCGCCGCGTGCGAGTCGCCGACCAGCACGATCGTCTTCGGCGCGGTCGCCGCGCCGTAGATGCACTTGTCACCGGTGGGCGGCCAGTTCTCGATGTCGTACACGCTGCAGTTGACGGACAGGTCCCTCAGCGGCCAGTCCTGCGTCGCCACTGCCGGGTCAGGAGTCAGCGGGACACCGTCCGGTGCCGCTCTCGGGTTGTCCTTGTCGAGCGCGAGGGCGCCCGGGTGACTTTCATCGAGTCTGGCGGCCGACGCGAGGCGCTCGAGCTCCGCCGAGGCGTACTGCCACGGTACCGTCGCGGCGACCGCCGTGACCGCGACCAAGGCCGCTCCGAGCAGGTATGCGCCGCGGAGCCGGGGTGTGCGGCGGCGGAAGGGCGTGGTCCTCCCGCCGCGGAAGGCGTCTTCGACCAGGTGTTTGGACACCATCGCCAGCGCCAGACTGAGCACGAAGACACCCACCGCCTGCCGCCGCGTCAGTTCCGTGCTGCCCGCGAGCTGCAGGACCACCACGATCACCGGCCAGTGCCAGAGGTACAGGCTGTAGGAGATGTCGCCGAGATAGCGCAGCGGCTGGAGCCCTAGCACGACCGAGACTTCCGGGCGTGCCACTCGCTGGTCGGCGGCGACGGTCCCGGCCAGCAACAAGCCGACGGTGCCCAGCGTCGGGAGGAGGGCGAGGTAGCCGGGAAACGCCATCGCGGTGGTCAGCACGAACGAACCGAGCAGGACCGCGACCATCCCGCCCCAGCCGAAGAGCAGCCGGGCCCCACCCTTGAGCCGGACGCGATGCACGGTCATCGCGGCGAGGCCGCCGAGCCCGAGTTCCCACATCCGGGTGGGCGTCACGAAATAGGCGCGGCCGTGGTCGAGCTCGCTGTAAACCACCGAGAACACGAAAGACGCGGCGGTGACGAGGGCGACCGCGATGACGGCCTGACGGGCGGCCTTCGGCCCGGCGCGGTGGGCCAGGCGAGCACAGACGAGCAGGACCAGGGGGATGAACAGGTAGAACTGCTCTTCGACGCTGAGCGACCAGAAATGCTGGACCGGCGACGCGGCGGCGGTGGCATGGGCGTAGTCGGCGGACTGAGCGGCCAGCGCCCAGTTCTGGACGTTCAGCGCGGAGGTCAGGACGTCGCTCATGATGGCGGGCCAGCGTGAGATCGGCAGGACCAGCCAGGTCACGAACACGGTGCTCAGGAGGACGACCGACGCGGCGGGCAACAGGCGCCGGATACGGCGAGCGTAGAACTCGCGCAGGCGGATGGTGCCGGTGCGGCGCAGTTCGCCGGCGAGGGTGCCGATGATCAGGTAGCCGGAGATGACGAAGAAGACGTCGACACCGACGAAGCCCCCAGGCAACCATTCCGGCCGGAGGTGGTAGACGATCACCAAACCGACCGCCAGCGCGCGCAACCCCTGGATATCCCGACGCTGGGCACGTGGCCCGGCCGACGCCGCTCCCGGCGGAACCGTCTGTTCGACCTGCGCGAGCGCCACCGCACCCCCCTGCCCCATCGCTTCGGCCGCGCGGGACGAAGGCGGCCACTCGGCCAAGAGCGTAGATCACCCGATCGGGCACGTGTCTTCACCCTCCCGAGTGCAGTGGGTCGCCATTGCCGACACGGGCGTGGAGGTGAACTCGGCCGTTCGGCTGACAAGCGAGTCCGATTCATGATTGTTTGTGCACGCACGTGTTCCAAGAAGAGAACTGGGGCTTCACAAGTGAAGAAGAAGATCGCGGCGACCGCCGCTGTCCTTGGCGCAATGGCGTCGACGATCGCGTTCGCGCAGCCTGCCGGCGCGGGTGTCGATCCGAGGTACTACTACGAGTCCAGCTGGTCGACAGAGGGCGACTGCCGGCTCAACGGCCACTCCGGCCAGCAGAGTGGCCGATGGTCGGCCTACTTCTGCTCCGCGTCGACCTGGTCGTGGGACCTCTACATCAAGCGGTAGCCCACGAAGCCGGGCTCCGGCGGCGCGAATTCGCGCCGCCGGAGCCCGGGTGGGAAACCGAAGCGCGGTCAGTTCACCGTCACGGTCGCGGCCACCGGCGGCTGCTCGTCCGCGGGCAAGGCGCACCACCAGTAGGTGAGCGGCTTGCCGAAGCGGTGGAGCCCGAGGGTGACGGTGCCGGGAGTCGAGAAGGTGACCTGCTGGGTGCCCTCGACGCTGAAGTGACCACCGGTCGTGATCCTGGCCGGGTTGTTCAGCACGTCGATCTTGACCTCGCCGGTGCCCGCCCCTCCCTGTCGCAGGAAGCCGACCAACCGGGCCGACCCCGCCGACAAATCCGCATTCGGCCATGGCTCTACGCCGTCGATCTTGACGAAGACCGGCACAGGCACCCCGCTGGTCGCGGTTGCCGGCGCGGTGATCGTCACGTTCACCGTTCTCGGACCGCTGTATGGGCGGCAGGTCTGGGTCACAGTACCGGCGGAGGCGGTACCCGCCGTCACGGTCAAGCCGAACCCGGTGGCCACCGCGATGGCGACGGCCGCGATCTTTCGACGGAACATGGGGAGGTCCTTTCCACTCAAGGCTGCACGGTCACGGTCTCGGCCACGGGCGGATCGGCCTGCCCGCAGTTGTAGTACGGAGGAACGCCGTATCCGTTCGAGGCGAGGGTGCCCGTTCCCGTACTGGTGAAAGTGACTTTCGCCGTCCCCTGCATGATCCACGGATCGCCCGGCTCGAGGACGGTCGGCGAGCTCAGGTAGAAGTTGACGGTGCCGCTGCCTGCGCCGCCCAAAACGAGCCGGCCTGAGGTATAGGGCCTACCTGAACCCGGCCCCGGATAAGGCTGGACGTTTTCGACCTTGACGGAAACGGCAGCCTCCACGTTCTTTTTCACGGTGGCGGGCGCGGTGACGGTCACGTGCACGGTCTGGCTGGCAAGCCTCGGATGACAGGCGAAGGTCTGGGTGACGGTGCCGGCCGCGGCCGAATCCGCCGCCACGGTCAGCCCGAACGCTGTCGCCAGCGCGACGGAGACGGTCGCGATTGTTCGACGAAACACGGGAAAACCCCATTTCCGGTGAGTGCGTGAGCGATCACCGTCCCGCAATCGGCCGGAGCGAAGCGTCTTCCTTCGTGCTATCGGACGCGGAGTGTCGTCACCCGTATCGGTGATTCTCGCCGACTCACCATTCGTGGCGTGTGGATCACCGATTCGTGTCACGCGCCCGCCCACTTGCCGTAGCGGAGGCTTAGATTCCACATCGGCCAACCTGGAGCTCGCTACGCACAGTGTCATCGCCCGCGAGGCCCACCCCTGGCGCAAAACACGAAAGACTTACGTGTTTATCGTAGGAAGATTCACGACCCGCCGACGGCCCGGGAAATCGTTTTTTGACAGCGTGCCAACGTGGTGAAAATCTTCGATCGCTCCTCGCGAGAGCACAACCGAACACGAAATCCGATACAAGGAGCCCCTCAATGCAGATGTTCACCCAGCACGTGCACCACGGCCACGACCTGATCTCGGGTCTGCTCGCGCACCTGGCCCACGTGCTCGGATGGCTGGTCTGACGCTCTAAGCACAGGGTTTGACGGGGGCCAATCTGTTGGCGCGGGTCGGCCCCTCGTGTTTGCGACCCGGTAAAGGGACACGACCGTGTCTCTTTACCGGGTTCCGGTTTTTAACCACTGAAAAGGAAAGTGCGTCAATTCTCAAGGGTTCCGGGCGGACGCGGGCCGGACCCCCAGTAACCGGCCCGCGCCCGAGTTCCGCGCCACCCGACCATGGTGCGGCCGGGACCGGTCCCCGCGCATGGGTGCCTGGACCCCATATTCCGCTGAAGACTCCCTCGTCCGTCACTCTCCGGACATCTTCGTGCGTGCGCTGAATGTGGGGGTGCGGTACCCATGTGCGTGCGACGCCGGGCTGAAACCATGACTTCCGTGACGCCCCGACCAGCCGCGCCGTCCCTGCCGCCGAGGTGGTGGGTACATGGCCAGACCCCGCGCGAACGGACAGCGGACAAGCCCGCATGGGCGGACT
This sequence comes from Amycolatopsis lurida, assembly GCF_900105055.1. Lineage (NCBI taxonomy): Bacteria > Bacillati > Actinomycetota > Actinomycetes > Pseudonocardiales > Pseudonocardiaceae > Amycolatopsis > Amycolatopsis lurida. Next base: position 152,956 of record NZ_FNTA01000003.1, on the reverse strand, counting down.
TCGCCGAACACGCCATCACCACGCTTCCGCCGGAGCGTCCCCCAGCCGGTGACTGGCGTGTCGAGTTCGCCGGGGTCTTCAGGTCGCTCGTCCACGCCACCTTGCGTGACGCCGTCCCGGACGATCTCCCCGGCGCCGATGTCGAGGCCCTCCGCCGGGGTTTCGCGGCTCAACTCGACCAGCATCTGCTCAACCTCGCGGTCCGGACACTGGTCCTCGAACTCCACCGCGACCGCAAGGCCGGACACCTCCGGGGCGAAACGCCCGAAGAGCGCTTCTCCGATTTCGTGCGACGGCAAGCCACTCCGGCCGGACTCGTCCGGTTGTTCGGCGAGTACCCGGTGCTGGCCCGCCTCGTCGCCCAGGCGTGCCTGCACGCCGCCGAAGCCAACGCCGAAACGCTGGCCCGGTTCTCGGGCGACGCGACCTTGCTGCCCTGCTCGGTCGCCGACGGCGAACTCGGCACACTCGTCGAGGTCGCGGGCGGTATCGGTGACTCGCACGCACGCGGGCGTTCGGTCAAACTGCTCCGGTTCTCCAGCGGTGCCAAGGTGATCTACAAACCCCGGCCGCTGATCCTGCACGAACGGTTCACCGACGTCGTCGAGCACCTGAACAAACGGCTGCCCGGTCTCGAACTCCGGACCGCGGACGCGTTGCCGCGTGGCGACTACGGCTGGCTCCGGTTCGTCGAGCACCGGCCGTGCGCCGACATCGGCGACGTCGACCGCTTCTACCGGCGGCAGGGCATCCTCCTGGCGCTCCTGTACGCGCTCGACGCCACCGACGTCCACTACGAGAACATCATCGCCTGCGGGGACCAGCCGGTGCTGATCGACATCGAGACGCTGTTCCAGCCGTCGCCACCCGATCCGCCGGAGGGTGACCCCGCGGCCGCGATGCTGGCACGATCGGTGCAGCGCACGCTGCTGCTCCCCCAGCTCTTCGCCGGCGAAGACGGCGCCGTCGACATCTCCGGCCTCGCCGGCCGCGGCGGCAAGCTGCCCACCGACCGCGTGGATTGGGCCGATCCGGGCACCGACCGCATGCGGCTGGTGCGGGTGCCCGGCGAACTCGCGGGCGGGAACAACCTGCCGCGTCTCGACGGCCGCGACATCACCCCCACCGAGCACAGCGCCGCGCTGCTGGCCGGATTCCGGCTCGGCTACGACGCGATCTCGACCGGCCGGGACGAACTCGCCGAGCATCTCCGGCGCTGCGCCGAGGATCCCATCCGGGTGCTGATCCGGCCGACGAACTTCTACTTCCGGCTGCTGGACGAGACCACCCATCCCGACCTGCTTCGCGACGCCGCCGACCGCGACCACGCGTTCGACCTGCTCGAACAGGATTCCGCCGACGAGGAGAAGCTGCTCCGCCTCGTGCCCCACGAGCGGGACGACCTCTGGGCGGGCGACGTGCCGATGTTCACCTCGCACCCCGGCTCGACGTCGCTGCTGGATTCACGCGGCGAAAGCGTCGACGGAGTGGTCGACCGGCCGTCGCTGGCGACCGTGCAGGCGAAGCTCGCCGAAATGGACCCGCTCGACCAACGCGACCAGGAATGGCTGATCTCGGCCACCCTCGCCCTCAGCACGGTGACCGAGGGCCACCACGGCGGCTCCGAAACCGCGGAGACGGCGGCACCGAACCAGGCGCCCGACCCGGAACGGCTGCTGGTCACCGCTTGCGGCATCGCCGACCAGATCGTCGCCAACGCCTTCTCCGACGAACACCGCTCCAACTGGCTCGGGATCGAACTCGTCGACGACCGCTACTGGACCGTGCTGCCGATGGGCGCCGGGCTCGGGGAGGGCTACTGCGGTGTCGCGTTGTTCCTCGCCCAACTCGCCGAACTGACCGGGATCGCGCGATACCGCGACCTGGCCGCGTACGCGATCACCCCACTCCCCGGCCTCTTCGCCACGCTCCGCGCCGACCGCGAGCTGGCCGCCACCGCCGGCTGCGGCGGCCTTCTCGGGCTCGGCGGCGTCGCGTACACGATCGCGCGGCTCAGCACGCTGGTCGGCCTTCCCGCCGGCGATCTCATCGAGCAGGCCGTCGACCTGATGCCGGACGCGACTCCCGAAACGCCCTCCGGGTTCACGACGGGGCTGGCGGGCGGTGTCGCGTCGATGCGGTCGGTGTATGTCCAAACAGGACTGGAGTCGGCACTGGCACGGGCCGACCGGTACGCCGGGGAACTGCTCGGCCGCGAACGTCCACAAGAAAGGTCGTTCGCCCGTGGTTCGGCCGGGATCGACTGGGTACTGCGGGCACACGACCGTTTCCGCGAAGAACCGCCCGGAAAGGCGGACGATCGGGCGGAAAGCACCGGCGGCTGGTGCGACGGTCTCGCGGGCGACGCGCTCGGCCTTGCCGCCCACCTGCCCGATCCCGGGTATGCCAGAGACCTCGACCGGACGATCAAACGGCTGGCCGACGGGGCACCGCTGAAGGATCTCAGCCTCTGCCACGGCGAGTCCGGAGTGTTGGACGTGTTGTGCGTGCTGGCGGAGAACGGGCACACTGGCGCCGCCGCCGCGGTACGCCGCCGGACCGGTCATCTGCTCGCCGCCATCGACCAGCGCGGTGCCCGCTGCGGGACCCCCGGCGCGGTCCCCTCGCCCGGGCTGCTGAGCGGCCTGGCGGGAATCGGCTACGGCCTGCTGCGGCTGGGATTCGGTGACCGCGTCCCCTCCGCGCTCCTGCTCCGCCCCGACCGGCCGCATCCCGCGGCCACCGTTGTTCCGCCGGTAAATCGAGTATGAGGAGAAAACCCGCATGTACGAAAGAGATCTGCCCGCCACCGAAGACGTCCTCGGCGCCGTGAACCTGCCGCGCGCCCTCGAGGTCGGCTCGCGCAACCACGCGCTGGCGGGCGGCAAGCCGCGGCTGAGCGCCAACCCGCTCGCCACCCTGTCCACGGACCCCGGTTCGCCGTCCGTCGTCAGCGTCTTCACCGGCGGCTGGATCTGAGACATGATCACGAAGGCGGGTACGCGCCGCCCGCCTTCGTGATCATTTATTGGCCGTGACGGGGAAATCCGCTCGCTATAGTCACCGCGGTGGGGATCCGTTCGTCGCGAGTGATCGGCCGCGACGCCGAACTGGCAGAGCTCTCCGGAGCTCTCGATCGCGCCATCGCGGGTCGCGGCGGCGCGATCTTCCTCGTGGGCGAAGGCGGCATCGGCAAATCACGGCTCGCCATCGAGGCCGCCTCACGAGCGGTCGCCGCCGACATCCCGGTGTTGCAGGGCCGGGCCAGTTCGATCGGCCCGCTCGTCCCGTTCCGGCCGCTGGCCCAGGCACTGTGGTCGCATTTCCGCGGCGGCGGCCCGCCGTCGGCCGCCGAACTGGACCCGTTCCTCCCCGTGCTCGCCCAGCTCGTCCCCGACTGGGGCCGGGGTGACCGGCCGCGGGAGTCGGGTTCCCTGATGGTGCTCGCCGAAGCGGTGTTCCGACTGCTGGCCGTCACCAGCCGCGACCGCGGCGCGCTCCTGGTTCTCGACGATCTCCAGGACGCCGACGCGGAGACGCTGTTCATTCTCGAATACCTCGTCGACAACCTGCCCGCGGCGCAGGCCCTGTTCGTCGGCACGCTCCGCAACGAGCCCTCCGACGCCCTGCGCCTGGCGACCTCCGGCGCGCAGCGGATGAGCTGCGCCGTCGTCGAACTGGGCAGGCTCGGCCTCTCGGACACCCGTGCCCTCGCCGCCGCCTGCCTCGAGACCGAGCCGGGACGGCTTCCCTCGGCCGCGGCGGAACTGTTGTGGCGCAACAGCGCCGGCCTTCCGTTCATCGTCGAGGAACTGCTCCACGGCATGGTGAACGACGGACTGCTGGTCGAGGGCCGCGACGGCTGGCGCGTCATCGGCGAGCTTCGCGCTCGCGTTCCCGCCGCCCTGGTGACCAGTATCGGCGTCCGGATGGAGCAACTCGGCGAGCAGGCGGGTGAACTACTGTCGGTCGCGGCGATCATCGGCCGCCGCTTCCCGCTGACGGTGGTCCAGACGGTCACCGGAACCAACGACCGGACCCTGCACAACCACCTGAGCGCCGCGGTCTCGGCGAACCTGGTGACCACCGACGAGACGACGCCCGGCTGGTACGCCTTCCGTCATCCGCTGACCGCGGAAGCGCTGCTGGCGCGCCAGACGCCGGCACGGAAGGCGGCGCTCGCCCGTCAGGCCGCCGACGCCGTCGAAAAGCTGTACCCGGGGCTGCCGGGCGACCTGTGCGCGCTCGTCGCGTCGCTCCGGCTGACCGCATTGGACGAACAGGCGGCAGGCCGCCTGTTCGCCGAAACCGGTCGCCGTGCCCTCGACGCGGGCGCCGCCGACTCCGCGGTCACGATGCTCACCAAGGCCGTCGACCTGCTCGCCGGGGCCGACACGGGTGATCGGGCCGAGGTGCTGGAGACGCTGGTGCTCGCGCTCGGGCAGACCGGTCAGTTCGACCGCGCCGTCGAGCTTTCCGCCGCGTTCGGGGAGATCGGCACCCTCGAACGGGCCGCGAAACTGCATACCCAGCTGGCCTGGGCCGCCTACATCGCCGGACGGCACGACGAATGCCTGGCCCAGATCGAACGCGCCCGCGCTCCTCTCGGTTCGGCGATCTCACCGGCTCAGCAGGCCGCGCTCGACGCCGTCGAAGCGAACCTCTGGCTGGACGTTCCCGGCCGGGCGGGCACGGCGGAGCGGCTCGCGCGCCAAGCCTGGAAAGTGGCCGAGGCGACCGAGCAGCCGTTCGTCGTCTGCCAGGCGCTGCAGGTGCTCGGCATGCTCGCGCTGTCGCGGGACCTCACCGAATCCGAGCACTACATGCAGCTCGCTCGGCGGACCGCCGAGGACAACCATCTCCACCACCTGCGCACCCAGGCGCTGGTCCGGCTGGGCGGGCATCGCGTGCTGATGAACGGCGACGAGCAGACCCTGCTGCTCGCCCGCGCGGACGCTCAGCGCACCGGGTCGATCACCCTGCACTGCGCGGTCGATTCCGTGCGCACCATGCACGCGATCCTGCGCTGCGAATTCGGCACCGCGCACGCCTTGCTGGCCGAGAACCTCGCCGTGCTGGGCAGGCTCCGGTTGACCGCGTTGCTGCAATACGCCCATATGACGAGGGCGATGTCCGCCGGGCACCGGGCGGACCGCCCGGCGATGGAGCAGGCACTCGACGACTTCCGGGACAGCGGCGGAGAGAACGCGCAGGAGATGGTGCTCAGTATCGGGCTGGCGCGGGTCTTCTGTTCGCTGCTCGAGGAGGACTTCGACCGGGCCCGCCGCGAACTCGGCCAGGTCGTCGAACTGGAGGACCGGCGGCCGAGCCGGTTCCACCTCGCCGGCCAACACGGTCTCCGGACACTCGTCGACACGCTCGGGGGCGTGCCTTGCCCGGAGGATGGCTCCGCCGTGAGCGGGATGCGCTGGAACCGGCAGTTCGTCGAATTCGCGCACGCCGTCGAGCACGGCAGGCGAGGTGACGCGGCGGCGGCCGGACAGGCGGTGGCCTCGGCGCTGGAGACGTCGTCGCCCTATCCCCTGGCCCGCCATCTCGGGCTCCGGCTGATCGCCGAACCGGCCGCCGCCGACGGCTGGGGTGATCCGGCGGGCTGGCTCAAAGAGGCCGAAGAGTACTTCCATCGCAGGGAGATCCCCGCGGTCGCGGCCGCCTGCCGGAGCCTCCTGCGCAAACTCGGCGCACCCGTCCGGCAGCGCCGCTCCGGGGTCGACCGGGTACCGGGTGACCTGCGGGCTTCGGGCGTCACCGTGCGCGAGTACGAGGTCCTGGTGCTGCTCGCCGAGCGGATGGGCAACAAGGACATCGGCGCCCGCCTGCACATCTCGCCGCGGACGGTCGAGAAGCATGTCGCGAGCCTGCTCGCCAAGACCGGCCTCGCCGACCGTGCGGCCCTCGCCGAACACGCCGGCGGACCGCGACCTGGCATGCTGTGATCCATGAGCGACCTCACCGTGTACGGCGCCGGTTGGTGCCCCGACGTCAAACGCAGCCGCGCCCTCCTGGACTCGAAGGGCATCGAGTACGACTACCTCGACGTCGAAGCGGATTCCGGCGCCGAGGAGGCCGTGCGGGCGCTGCAGAACGGTGAGCGGCGCATCCCGACCATCGTCTGGCCGGACGGCACCCACCTGGTCGAGCCGAGCGACGACGAGCTCACCGCGCACCTGAACCGGTGACCCTTCCGGACGTGCCGCTCGGCACCAGGGTCGTCGTCCGGTATCGGATCGAGGGCGGGTTCACCGACGCGCTCGGCTACCTCCGTTCGCGTGATGACACCGACTGCACGGTCGAGACCAAACGCGGACTCGCGACGATCCGGCTGGCGGACATCGTGCTGGCGAAGACGGTCCCGCCGCCACCGCCGCCACGTTCCCGCCCGGCCTGACCACCCGTTTCACCCCGGCGACATCGGGTAAGCCAAGGAATCCCCACAGGAGGTTCCCTTGGCTGACACAGCGAAAGACCCGGACGGTCCCACCGAATTGTCCCGGCGATCGTGGTGGGCGGTGCTCAAACGGACGTTCGTCCAGTTCAACCGCGACAACATGCTGGACTGGGCGGCGGCGCTCACCTACTACGGCGTGCTCTCCCTCTTCCCCGGTTTGCTCGTGCTGACCGCGATCCTCGGGCTCCTCGGTCCGTCGGCGACCCAGGCACTCGTCGAGAATGTGAGCCGGATAGCGCCAGGTCAGGGCCGGGACATCCTGGTCGGCGCCATCGAGGAGCTGTCCAAGACCGGAGGGCTGGCCGGAACGGCGGCGATCCTCGGCACCGCGGGCGCGTTGTGGTCCGCGTCCGGCTACATCGGCGCGTTCATGCGGGCGTCCAACGTCATCTACTCGATGCCCGAAGGCCGCCCGATCTGGAAGACCGTGCCGTTGCGGATCGGACTCACCATCGCCGTGCTGATCGTGCTCGCCCTGTGTGCCGCCGGGGTGGTGGCGACCGGCGGGATCGCCCGCTACCTCGGCGACCTGATCGGTCTCGGGTCGACCGGCGTCCTCGTCTGGGACATCGTGAAATGGCCGGTGATCGCGCTGCTGGCGGGGCTCGCGTTCGCGATGCTCTACTGGGTGAGCCCCAACGTGCGGCAGCCGAAATTCCGGTGGCTGACGCCGGGCGGCATCGTGGCCGTGCTGCTCTGGGCCGCGGCCACCGCCGGGTTCGCCTTCTACGTCAGCAACTTCGGCTCGTACAACAAGGTCTACGGTTCCCTCGCCGGTGTCATCGTGTTCCTGATCTGGCTGTGGATCTCGAACATCGCCGTCCTCCTCGGCGCCGAACTGGACGCCGAACTCGCGCGTGGCAAGGAACTCGCCTCCGGCTCCCCGGCCGACGACGAACCCTTCCTCCCACCGCGTGACACCAAGGCGATGGACGACGACGAAGCAGCCGCGGTCGCCGAAGCCGAAACGAAGAGCTCCGACTGACACACGATCTGGACATCGTCGACTGCCTTCTCTCGACTGTCCACAAGGGACACTTTCCGAGGTATGTCAAAGGGGTCGTGAGTGGCAAAGAGGGTTAGAACGATCATTGCCACTCACGACCCCCTCGCCAAGCCCGTCTCCCACACATGTGAAGGGCTCCTCCCCTCGGCCACGGGAGGAGCCCTTCACATCGGGTACTAGCTCTTGCTCGACTTGGTGGCCTTCTTCTTGGCGTCCTTGACCTTGCCCTTGACCGTCCCGACCGCGTCCTGCAGCGGCGCGTAGGTGCCGTAAAGCGCGGGATCGGGCTTCGGAGCGGTGCCCGGTCCTCCGAGCGGCTCGGGCTCCATCAGGTACTCGATACCGTCTTCGCCGAAGCTCCAGCCACCCTTCGAACCGTCCGGGCCGTCGGACAGATGCCAGATGGTGTTGTTGTGCTCCTGGTTCTCCTCGTCGAACAACGCCGTCGGCGCGATGTCGCTCTCCAGACCGTCGGCCTTGAGCTCCTCGATCGCGGCGAGCCACTGCTTCTGGTGCACCGTGTCCCGCGCGAGGTTGAACTGCAGCATCGCCTTCACGCCGGGGTCGTCGGTCATGTTGTACAACCGGGCCGTCTGCAAGCGACCCTGCGCCTCGGCCGCGGCGTTCGCCCGGAAATCGGCCAGCAGATTGCCCGAGGCCACGACGTAGCGGCCGTTCCAGGGATAGCCCTGGCTGTCGCTCGGCGTGGCGCCGCCACCGGAGATGATCGCCTGCTGCGGGTCCATCCCGCCGAGGATCGCCGCGGTGGCCGGATCCTTCGCGGCTTCGGCCACCATGGTGGCGGGCGCGCCTTCGAGCAATCTGGCGACCATCGTCGCGAGCATTTCCACGTGACCGATCTCCTCGGTCGCCGTATCCATGATCAGATCCTTGTACTTGCCCTCGATCCGGCAATTCCAGCCCTGGAACAGGTACTGCATGGTGACGGTCATCTCACCGTAGGCGCCGCCGATGAGCTCCTGCAGCTTACGGGCGTACAAAGCGTCCGGTTTTTCGGGTTTAGCCTCGAATTGGAGTGATTTGGTATGACGGAACACAGAAAACCTCCAGAGAATTGAGGGGAGAACGGGTCAGCGCGAGTCGGCGATCGGCGCCTTGGAACCGGAGAGCGGAATGAGCCCGAGTGCGATCATCCCGATGGCCAGCCCGAGGTGCAGCCAGTTGTCGGCGGTGTTGACCGGCACGAAATTCGCCGCCGACCCGTGGTCGATCAGCAGCCCGTACAGCCAGAGCACGAGATAGATCACCCCGCCTCCGACGAGGAAGGCCTTCGCGCCGCTCACCGTCCGGGCCAGCAGAATGCCCGCGACGCCGAACGCCAGGTGGACGATGTTGTGCAGGATCGACACCTGGAACACGCCGAGCAGCAACGCACCGGACTCGTGCCCGGCACCGCTCAGCTGGTCGTAGTTCGTGGTGATACCGGGGATGAAGCCGAGAATGCCGACGAGCAGGAAGACCGCGCCCACGCCGAGGGCGATGAGCTGGCGCGGAGCCCGCCGAACAGTGGCCGGCGATGCAGTCATGATTTCCTCCGATCCAGGTGGAACAGGACTGTCGGACGCCCGATGGGCGAACAGCACGCGAGTACCCGGGGGAAAGCCCGTCACACAGGGAAATGGGGGTTTTCGATTCCGTGCGAATTCCCGTGTAATCCGACCTGTCCGGGGTAGCCCCTGCGGAGCACACACGTCATCAGGAGGGTGGAAATCGTGGCCGAGGACGACACACCGCAGGCCGGGCCGGCCGGCAGGCTGCTCCGCGCCGGATTTCACGCCCTGGCGGCACTTCGCGGCGCCAGGGCCTTCCACCCGAACGGTCTACTGTTCAACGGTGAACTTCAGGCTTTACGGCGTGATGAGCTCGCCCTGCCGGAGGAACCGGTCGCCGTCACCGTGCGGATGTCCAAGGGCGCCGGTCTCCCGGGACGCGTGCCTGACGCGCTGGGGCTGGCGGTGCGGATCCCCGCCGTCGGAGGTCATCCGTGGGATCTCACGTTGACCACTTCGGGCACCGGCCTCGTCGGCCGCGTGCTGCCGCGGCCGGCTCGCGCCTGGACCGCCGGCCGCTACAGCACGTTGTTGCCGTACCGCACGAAGGGCGAACTGATCTGGCTGTCGGCCCGCGCGGAAACGCCACGGCACGCCGAAGCGTCGCTGGACGGATTGAGGCGGCTGATGGCTGAAGGGCCGGTGACCTTCCTCTTCGAGACCGTCCGCGCGAACGGACATCGGAACCCCTGCGCGAGGCTGACCCTCGACGAGGTCGACGACGACTCCCCTCAGCCCGCCTTCGATCCGATGCTCAATTCGCCGCCCGACTGGGAGCTGCGGCCGGGCTGGCTCACCGGGCTACGCGAGCGGGCCTACGAAGGTAGTCGAAAAGGGCGTTAGATCTTTCTCAGCCGCGCGGTATAGGTCGTTATACACGAAGCGACTTTCCCCGAGTACGTGAAGGCCCCCTTCATTGCGTCTAGCGCAGTGAAGGGGGCCTTCACGTACTTCAGGCGACGAGCATTACGGGTAGCTCACCAAGTTGCTCGGCCGTGTGTCCGGCGGCGTCACCGCCCCGGCGTCGTTGATCACGTGCGTGATGGTCCCCTTGTAGTTCAACGAAACCGTCACCATGTTGTGGAACCGCACACCGGCGCGGTTCGGCACCTCGAACGCGTGATACAGGTTCACCGACGGGTTGTCGTTGAAGAAGCAGTAGCTGCCCAGGCCCCACGCCTCGTGGGAGGTCACGCTGTCCCCCACCTTGTACGCGGCGTAACCGTTGAGCCCGTTCGGACTCTTCCAGCCTGCCTGATCCGGGACGTCGTACGGGATCTCGTTCTGGAAGAAGATCGTCCTGCCGTTCTGGCCGTTCCAGATCACCTGGTACTTCTGGTAATGCTCGACGAACAGGCCGGTGGCCAGCACGTTGTCGCCGTTGACGACCACGCCGGTGTCTCCGGTGTTGACCGCCCAGCCGTAGGTGCCCGCGTTGCCGTGGTCGGCCCGCCACGCCCAGATGTGGTCGATGATCGTGTCACGGCTGTTGACGATCAGGCTGTTCGTCGCCTTCCCCGCGATCTGGCCGCCGATCCGGAAGAAGACGTCTTGCAGGGTCGTCGGGTTCGCGGAGTGGTTCGCCGTCGAGCCCGCCTGCCCGACCGTGAGCAGCGACTGCGAGTTGGTCGTCCCGGCGTCGAACAGGAGGCCCTTGATCCGGACGCCGTCCACGTCGGCGACCTTCATGGCGTCGACACCGTTGTCCGGCACCAGTGTCGGGTAACCGACGCCGAGGACGACGGTGTTCGCCTTCGTCACGTTGAGCGTCTGGTTCAGGTGGTAGACGCCCGGAGTGAAGAACAGGTTGCAGCCCTGGGAGAGCGCGGTGTTGATCGACGCCGCCGTGTCCCCCGCCTTCACCACGTAGAACTGGCTCATCGGCAGCGAGCTGCCCGGGGTGCTGCCGTTGGCCCAGCTCGGCCCGGAAGCGTTGGTGCGCGACGAAGGCAGGAACACGCGATACTTGCCGGAGCCGTCGAGGTACAGATACGGGACGTCACGGGACACCGGCGTGGTGCCGAGCGTCGTCTCGGGCGGGTTCGGGAAGGTGTTCGCGGGCGCGCCACTCGTCCCCGAGAAGACCATGTTCCAGACCCCGCCGTCCCAGCTGCCGTAACTGCTGTCCCGGGTGTACCACTGCTGCTGCGAGATCGACGCGGTCTGCCCGGACACCTTGCTGTCGGCGGTGTAGCCACCGCTGGCGAACCCGTAGCTGGCCGGGTAGAGCTGGAGCCCGCCGCGAATGTCCATCCGGCGGAACGGCGCGGCCTGCGCGACGGCCCAGCGGGTCGATCCGCTACTCGGGACGACGGCCAGGTTCTCCGCCGAGCGCCAGAAGTTCTGCAGCGCCACCCCCTTGTCCGACTCGTTGAACGCGTCGACGGTCACGTCGCCGTTGATCACGACGTCGCCCGGGTTCTGCCCGAGCCCCGCGACGGAGGTGTAGTAGCCGACGTTGTCGTGGATGCCGTTGTACACGCCGGGCTTGAACAGGTGCGCGTACCGGCGCTCGGTGAACTGCGCGGTCAGGGTGTCCTTCTGCGCGTTGAAGTCCGCGTCGAGTTTGGCCTGGATCGACGACGCCGACATGCCGGGGTCGAAGATCCGCACGTTCGGGCCGAAGTCCGGGACCTCGGCCTGTGCCGGGCACGTGGCCTGCGTCGATCCGATCGTGTAGCTCGCCGACGCCACCGGGGAGCTCGCCGAACCGGACTTGATCGCGATCGCGGAGATCGTCGAGGTGGCGGAGACCGTGATCGGCCCGGTGTACACAGTGGACGACGCGGTCGGCGTGGATCCGTCCACTGTGTACCGGATCGTCGCGCCCGTGGTCGCGCTCGACAACGTCACCGAGCGGGCGCTCGGGTAGCTGCCACCTGGCGGATCGAACGTCGGTGAGGCGACGGTCGTGCCGCTGCCGCCGTGGGTGTACGTGAAGTGCGGGGTGTCGTACTGCGGCCCGCTCTTCTCATAGGTGAACCAGTAATCGAGCACCGTGCCCGCCGACAGCGAACCGACGGTGTGCCGCCATGTGCCGCCGTTGTCGGTCATGCGGACGTTCTGCTGCCCCACTCCCGGAACGCCGGTGTAGTGGATGTCGACGTACCGCGCGGGGGTCGACGGAGTGAAGGAGAACTGTGCCTGGCTCGCGTTCAAGGAGGCGGCAGTCTGGCTGTAGTCGGCGGCCGCGGCGGTGGCACCGCCCAGCCCGGCCGCGATCAGGAGTGCGGAAAGGCCGGCGGCGAGCACGCCGCGCACCCCTTTCCGCCATGGGGACCGCACAAGGATCCGGTTCACGTCGTGACACCTCCGGCGTTGGAAATCCACGGGCGAAGCAATTCGTTGCGCGCGACAACAAAGTAGCCGTCCGTGCGATATGTCCAGATCACGCTTCGGTAACACTGGTGGTCCAAACCACTGAGTGCGCCGGACAGGGCAAGGCGATACGGCCGTTCGGCGTCCCTGGTGCGGTGCGATCGGGTGCCGTCAGCGGTCCGGGACGACGTAGAGCGTCGACGCTTCCCCGCCGTGCATGGCGCTCAGACTGGTCCGGCAGGCCAGGAGGACCTCGCGGTTCGCGACGGTGTCCGGCGGGACACCGCAGCCGTCACAGAAGAGCTCGACCGCGCCGGGGAAGGTCTCGTCGACCCGGACTTCGACCATGCGATCGCAGCGACGGCACCAGCGATGCCCGGTGACGATCAGGACGTGCATCGGATCGGAGATGCACTGATGCACCCAGCCGCGGTGGACGTAACACGTCGTCCGGACGTGCGCGCTCAGGCCGTGCTCCTCGGCCACGTCCTCCGCGGCGAGGATCGCGGCGAGCCGCCGGTCGGGGATCTCGCTGTACCGGTCGCGGCGCCGCGCCGGTGGGGCCGAGTCCGCCGCCGCGAGCAGTCTGAGATGAGCCCTTGAGGGTGGCTGAGTACGTAGCACCATGTCGGTCTCGACCTTTCGGCGTCCACCGGAAGTCTTATCAGCTCACTTCCGATTTCGCCGGAGTGACACCCGACCGGGCGACAAGGACCCGGGAAAAGTTCGTTTGTACGGCCCTTGTATTCACCCTGCCCATGCTGTCCGGACAAACCGAATCCGCTCAGGAGGCAGGAATTGTTGACCAAGGTAGCCGTGCTCGCGACAGCGACCGCGCTCTCCTTCGGCGTGGCCGCCGCACCGGCCGGCGCCGAAGTGACCGCGTTGCCCACGGCCAACATGGAAGCGGTGCTCAAGGCCGCGCAGATCGACCCGCGCCGGGCCGACAGCGCGCTGACCCCTGGTGCCAAGGACAGCGTGGTGCTGGTGGAGCAGGCGCTGGCCGACAAGGGACTGCTCGCCCAGCAGTACGTCGACGGCCATTTCGGGACGTCGACCATCACGGCGTACTCCAGCTACCAGAAGTCGCTGGGCTACACCGGGCTCGACGCCTCCGGCCTGCCGGGAAAGACGTCGCTCGAGAAGCTGGGCGAGGGCCGGTACACCGTCACCGCGGTGGTCTCGGCGGGTAGCCGCCTGACCTACCACGGCAAGACGATGAACACGCGGACCAAGGCGATGCTGGTGAAGGCCGAGGGTCTGCTCGGCAGGCAGCTCACCATCACGCAGGGCTCGTACAACCCCGGCGGCGTCGGCGCTTCGGCCGGCACTCACGATGGTGGCGGCGCGCTCGACATCGGTGTCGAGGGCATGTCCTCGACCACGCGGACCGACGTCGCGCGGAAGCTGCGCCAGGTGGGCTTCGCGGCTTGGGTCCGGACCCCGGCCCAGGGTTTCGCCTACCACATCCACGCCATCGCACTGTCCGATCCGGACCTGTCGTCGGGCGCGCAGCACCAGGCCGGTGACTACTACCTCGGCTACAACGGCCTCGCCGGCCGCGGTTCCGACGACGGCCCCGCCGTCACGCCGAAGCTGACCTGGGAGGAGTACCAGCGGTCCTGACCCCGCCGGCCGGAGGCCACCTTCGCCGACGTCGATCGTCGCGAAGGTGGCCTTCGGGCTGTCCGGGAAGCCCCGGGTAGGCTTCGGCGCGACGGCAAAACCAGCGGGAAGGGAACATCGCGTGGAGGCTCAACCGGTCGGTCAGTGGCTCGACGAGCTGGCATCGAAGGCCTCGACGCCCGGTGGTGGCGCGGGTGCCGCGATGAACGCCGCGGTCGGTGCCGCCCTGGTCTCCATGGTGTGCAACCTGACCATCGGCAAGCCGAAGTACGCCGAGCACGAGGCCACCATGACCGAGGCGCTCGCCAAGGCCGAGGACCTCCGGACGCGCGCGCTCGGCCTCGCCGCCGACGACGCCGCCGCGTTCGACGCGGTGGTCGCCGCGTACAAGCTCCCCAAGGCCACCGACGAGGAGAAGCAGGCGCGTACCGCCGCGATCCAGGCCGCGCTGGTCGGCGCCGCCGAGGTCCCGCTGCGCACGGCCGCCCTCGCCGCCGAGGTCATCGACGTCGCCGCCTCGATCCTCGAAGGCGCCAACACCAACGTCATCTCCGACATCGCGGTCGCGGCTTCGTCCGCCAAGTCCGCGCTCGAATCCGGTGTGGTCAACGTCGAGGTCAACCTCGCGTCCATGGCGGACGAGCAGCTCCGCAAGGAGACCGAGGCCCGCCTCACCGAGTACACCCCCGCCGCCGGGCGCGCCGACGCCCTCATCGCCCAGGTTCGCGAAAGGCTCGCCCGATGACCCTGATCGACGGGCGCGCGATCGCCGCCGCCATCACCGCCGAGGTCACCGAGACCGCCGCCAAGCTCCGCGAATCGGGCACCGCCCCGACGCTCGCCGTGCTCGTGCCGACCGACGACGACGCCACCGCCTGGTACGTGCGCTCGATCGAGCGTGCCGCGAAGAAGGTCGGCGTCGACTGCCGCGTGGTCCAGCTCGAGAAGCCCACCGGCGAGGACGTCACCCGCGAACTCGACAAGCTTTCCGCGGACCCATCGGTCCACGGCATCATCTGCCAGACCCCGTTGCCCGAAGGTGTCACGCTCGACGACGTCGGCGCGCACATCGATCCGCGCAAGGACGTCGACGGCGCCAACCCGGTCAGCCTCGGCCGTCTCACCGCGGGCCTCCCCACCTACGCGCCCGCCACCGCCGCCGCGGTGCTGGAGATCCTGAAGCGGGAGCAGGTCGCCCTTTCCGGTGCCCAGGTCACCGTCGTGGGCCGCTCGACCATCGTCGGCAAACCGGCCGCGCTGCTGCTGCTCGGCGAGCACGCGACGGTCACCGTCTGCCACTCCCGCACCAAGGACCTCGCGGCGGTCACCAAGACCGCGGACGTCCTGGTCGTCGCCGTCGGCCGCGCGCACTTCGTCGGCGCGGACCACGTCAAGCCCGGTGCCGTGGTGATCGACGTCGGCACGAACCCGACTCCCGAAGGCGGGCTCGTCGGCGACGTCGATCAGGCCGCGGTCGAGGGAATCGCGGGTTCGATCACGCCGGTCCCCGGTGGTGTCGGCCCGGTCACGACGTCGCTGCTGCTGCGGCACACCGTCACCGCCGCGCAGTCCTGATCCACCGAAAGGGTGGCGAGTCCACTGAGGACTCGCCGCCCTTTCGCTTGCCTGTGATCAGGCACCACACACGAAGTTACGCCTTCAATCACGCGAGTTACGTCCCGATCACCGTCTCCACCACCTTCCGCACCTGTGCCGTTTCCGGCGCCGGGGCGGTGCGGTCGGCGTAGAGCAGATGCGCGGCACCGATGAGCGTGGCCGCGAGGGTTTCGACGTCGGCGTCCGCCGCGATCCTGCCCTTCGCCCGTTCCGCATCGAGATAGCCACCGATCATCACGGCGGCCTGGGTCAGCACCGGAACCCCGGCGGGCCACTCGCGGCGCAAGCGGGCGCGCAGTTCGTCGCGGAAGATCACGAGCGGGACGATCGCGACCGCGACCGACTCGAACACCGCGGTGAGCGCCGAGGTGAGGTTGTCCACGATCGTTCCGGTACCGACGGCTTCCCGAAGGCCTTTCTCGTCCAGCCTCTCGATCCGGTCCAGCACGAACTCGGCCAGGAAGCCGTCGAAGTCTTCGAAATGCCGATGGAGAACGCCTTTCGCGCAGTCCGCCTCCGTGGTCACGGCGCGGCTGGTGAGCCCGCTCGGCCCGTCCCGCAGCAGAACACGCTCCGCCGCGTCGAACAACTGCGCGCGGACGGCGCGCAGGGCTACCCCGGTCGGCATACGACTCCTTGCGTTGACGAGTGGGCAAGCGCCCACTTAAGGTGGGCACATGCCCACTCTACCTTCGGGGCAAGAGCCTCATCGCCATCGACAGGCCGCGGAATCCTTCGGCGTGGACGTCGAACGCTACGACCGGACCCGGCCCGCCTATCCCCCGGAACTCATCGGTCACCTCATCGCCGCCGCTCCTGGCCGCGACGTCCTCGACGTGGGCGCCGGCACCGGGATCGAAGCGCGCCAGTTCCAGGCGGCGGGTTGTCACGTCCTTGGCGTCGAACCGGATCCCCGGATGGCCGAGTTCGCCCACAGGAGCGGCATCGACGTGGCGGTCGCGAAGTTCGAAGACTGGGAGCCCGCCGGACGCCGGTTCGATCTGCTCGTCTCCGGACAGGCCTGGCATTGGGTCGACCCGGTGGCGGGCGCCGCCAAGGCCGCCGAAGTACTACGGACCGGCGGACTCCTGGCCGCCTTCTGGCACGTACCCGAACCGCCTGAAGAGGTCGCGAACGCCTTGGCGGACGCTTACCGGCGGCTCGTGCCGGATTCCCCGATCGATCTCGACAGCGTGCCGAAACAACCCTCGGACCCGTACGGGCCACTCATCGTCAAGGTCGCCGACGGCCTGCGCGAAGCGGGCGGGTTCGGCGAACCGGAACGAAGCCGCCACGACTGGGACCGGGTCTACACCCGGGACGAATGGCTCGACCAGCTTCCGACGTTCGGTTCGCTCACCTGGGTCGAATCCGCAGTGCGACAAGAGATCCTCGCTGAAGTCGGCGCGGTGATCGACGGGATGGGCGGACGGTTCACCGTGCGCTACGCCACCGTCGCGATCACCGCGGTCCGGGACTGACCACCGGTGACGGGAGCCGCGCCGCTCCCGTCACCGGTGTCCGTCAAGGGGTGACCGGGATGTTGGTCAGCCCGCTCACCGCCCTCGACACGGTGTTGGACGCGTGGACGACGTTGGGCCGATCCGAGCACTTCGACGTCGACGTGATCTTGATGGCGTACTGACCGACCCCGCCGAGATCGGACTTGTTGTCCCGCCACACGTTCCCGCACCCGTTCGGGAACGACGGGGTGGTCGCCGGATTGTGCGTCTCGTACCCGTTCGCGAAGGTCCCCGGCGAAGCGAAGGTGCCGGTGTTGCCCTCGATCACGTACCCGGATCCCTTGACATCGACCCAGGAGTCGGCCGAGTTCTGCCCGGAAACCCCTTGGCCGTCGAAGGTGTTGCCCCGGATCACACCGTCCACGGTGCCTTCCTTGACATCGATGGCCTCCGCGGCGACGTACGGTCCGATGTGGTTGTCGAGCACCTGGATCCGATCGCTGCGGTCGGCCCCGCCAGAGTTCCCGTGGCACGCCCAGTTGGAACTCGCCGAGCCGAGGTAGACGCCCTCGCCGTAACCCGCCTGCACGAGGCCGGTGTGGCTGATCGTCGAATCACGGATGACGCTGTCCGCCGAGGAACGGCGGAAGTGCACCGCCTCCTCGTCGATCCGGTGCACCCGGACCGCCTCGATCACGGTGTGGTGCGAGTCGTCCGCGACGATTCCCTTCTTCGACTCTTGCACGGTGAAGCCCTTGAGATGCCAGTACGGCGCACCGTAGAGCCAGAAGCCGTACCCGGAGTCCCAGCCCGCGGTCGGTGCCGGACAGGACGGCGCCTCACCCGACGGGCCGTCGTTGACGAGGACCGCCGTCGACGGTCCGGTCACCGTGATCGGCGCGCCGGCCGTGCCGGGTTTCGTGGCCACGAACGAACCCCTATAGGTTCCGGCGGCCAGCCGGATGGTCTGGCCGGGGCTCGCGGCGGCCAGCGCGGCCCGCAGCTCCGCCGCCGTGCTCACGTCGACCACGTCTCCCGCGGGGACGCTGGTGGTCGTCGTCGGCGGTTTGCTCGTGGTCGTGGTGGGGGGCGGAGTCGTGGTGGTGCTCGGCGTTTCGCCCCCTCCCCCGCACGGCCTGCCGTTGACCGTGCAGCCGGTCGGCAGGCCGAGCCCCTTGGTGTTGAAGCCGAACGACGCGGTGCCGCCGGGTTTGACGGTGCCGTTGAAGCCGGCGTTGGTGACCTTGTAGTGCCGGCCGGTCCTGGTGAGCACCGAGCTCCAAGACGACGTGATCGAGGTGCCCTCGGGGAGATCGAATTCGATCGTCCACTGTGTACTGTTCGCGTCGCCCGCGTTGGTCAGCGTGTACTTACCGCCGTACCCGCTGTCCCACGCCGAACTCTGGGCAAAGGTCGCGGTCAGGCTGGGCGCGGCGGCCTCGGCGGTGACGACGGCGCCGAACAGGCCGGCCGCCGACGCCGTGGCCGCGATCGCGGCGAGCAGTCGTTTCCTCGTCATTCCGTGCCTCCGCATTTCGTTCCGGCGATCGTGCACGCGACCGGGAGTCCCTGACCGGCGGCGTTGAAGCCGAACGTCGCCGTGCCGCCGGGTTTGACGCTGCCGTTGTGGGCCGCGTTCCCGAACCGGTAGTGCTGTCCGGTCCTGGTCGGCACCGAACTCCACGATCCGGTGATCGTCGTCCCGGACGGCAGGTCGAACTCGACCGCCCACGAACCGACGGCGGCCGAACAGGTGTTGGTGATCGAGAAGGCGCCTCCGTAGCCGCTCTCCCAGACCGACTTACGGGTGAACGTCGCGTTCAGGCACGCGCTCGGGGTCTGGGTCGTCGTCGAAGACGGGGAAGACGGCGGGGTGCCGTCGACGGACTTCAGGAAGAGCGACGACGCGGCATCGGTCTTGGTCGCGTCGACGCCGTGCCCACCGGTGTAGTCCCGCTGCTCGTTCTTCGCCCAGTCGGCGATGGGTATGCCACCGACGTCGAGGTGTTTGTACCCGGTGCCATCCCAGCCGAAGGAGTAGACACGATGCCGGTCGGCGTAGAAGTCGTTATACGGGCCGTTGTCCGCGAGCTGTTTGGTCATGGCGTTGTTGAAGAACACGTTGCGGTAGCCGGTAGCGCCCGACCACTTGACCGCCTTCTTGCCCGCGCCCCACCAGATCGGGAACCAGTTCGAATCGTCGGGTCCGCCGCCGCCCTCCTCGCCGCAGTTGGCCCGGCAGTTTCCGGAGCGGTGCGCGTACGGGACCTTGACCGTGTTGAGTTCGAACAGGTTGTTGCGTTCCCAGCCGCCGTGCAGGTTGAGGTCGGAGTCGAACGAGTTGCCGATCACCACGTTGCCCGCGGCGGACCACTGGAAGGTGAAATGCCGCAGCAGGGTCGAAGTGTTGCCGGCGTAGAGCGAATCCCAGACCCGGGAACCTCGGAAGTAGCCATTGCCGCCCTTGCCCTTGTTCCACGAGCCATGGAGTTCGTTGTCGACGATCTGGAGATTCTTGGCCTCCTCGGTGACGATCGGATGTGATCCGGTCATCTCCGCGCGGATGCCGCGGACCCAGGAGTTCGCCGCCCACTTGAAGACGATCCCGTGCATCTCCGCGGCCGGCGCCATGTTCCCGTAGTTGTTGTTCGCCTCAGCGGGGTTCAGGCCCGGCATGTCCTGGGTGAAGCCGAGATTCTCGAACCCGACACCGAGCACCGGGTCGACCAGCGGTGCCGCCTTCGAGTCGTAGGTGGCACCGTCGATCGGGCTCGAACCGTCGGAAGTGGAGTTCACCGGGACGTCGTACTCGAGCGGTTTGTCCAGGGTGATCGTGCGCGCGGTCGTGTCGAGCGCCGCGATCGTGAAGATCTGCTGGCGCATGTGCATGTTCAGCAACGGGAAGGTGGTCGGCGTGGCCTGCTGCTGCTCGTAGAACTTCCGCGAGTTGGCCGCCCTGATGTTGACCAGGTTCCCGGCGGCGAGCGAGGTGAGCGCACCGCTGCTTGCCAGGTGGACGACCTTGTCCCCCGTCCGCGCGGCGAACGCGGTGTCGCCCGGCTTGCCCCGCAGCTTCACCCCGGCTTTCCAATGGACGTTGATCGTGCCCTCGAAGATGTCCTTGCGGTTCGCGGGCGCCGAGGCGTGGTCGCTGGAGTAGGACGTGTGCACTCCCCTGGACTGGACCCGGAACAGCCCGCGACCGGGCCACAACCAACCGCCCTTGCCCGCGCCCGAGGTCATCCCGTCCTCGTCCCAGTCGGAACCGTCCGGGGTGAGCGTGTCGTAGAGGGTGTTCGCGTCGGGTTCGTAGACGAACTTCGTGGCGTCCTTGCCCGCACCCCGCAGGATCAGGTAGTCGGCGTCGACGTGGATCTCGTGCGTGACGTCGAACCGGCCCGCCGGGAAGGTGATCGTGCTGAGCTTGGTGTAGCTCCCGGACGGCGAACACGCGCTCTTGATCCCGTCGATCGCCGACTGGATCCCGTTCGTGTCGTCGGCGCCGTCGTCGGGTTTGACGTTGTACTGGCTCGCCAGTTCGGCCGCGGTGACCTGGCAGGTGGCGTTCGGATTCACTTCGCCGGAGCCGGGCAGCGCGGCACCGCCGCGATACCCGGCCTTGGACCAGTCGTAGAGTCCCGAGACCGGCGCGCGACGGTTGGCCGCTCCGAGGTCGAGGCCGGGCAACGCGCCGGGACCCGGCGCCGCGTCCGCCACCTGGGGCGGTACCTGCAGTAGTGCGGCGGTGGCGACCACGGCGGCGATCGCCGGGAGGACGGCTCGACGAAGAGGACTTTTTCGGGACACCCGAAACCTCCGTGACGGACTGACGGAAGGTGTTGCGGCGTGTACACCCGGACCCCGTCTTTATAGTTCACGTCCCTGTCGGTCGTCAACGGATGTGAATTATGTCCATGTATGTGAACGGCACCGGATCGAGGCGCCGGTGTTCTACGCGCGCTCGGCGCTCGATGACACCTTGTGCGCCAACGGGTCAGTGCTCACCTGAGCGGAACCGGTCGAGCACGCGGCGCTCCCGCTTCGTCGGGCGTCCCGCGCCCCGCTCCCGCCGCGCGACCGGAATGGCGGCCTCGGGCGGCGGCGCGGGCGTCCGGTCGATGAAGCAGGTCGCGGCGTCGGCCGCACCGACCCGTTTCTGGATCACTCGCGTCACTTCCAGAATCCGCGTCGTGTCGTGTACCCGCGCGCGCACTTCGTCACCGGCCACGACCGTGGTCGCGGGTTTGGCCGGTTTGCCGTTCACGCGGACATGGCCGCCCCGGCATGCCGCCGCGGCGTCCGGACGCGTCTTGGTCAGCCGGACGGCCCACAGCCAGCGATCAACTCGAGTGGACTCCACAGCAGTACATAGTGGCCTATCGGCCGGCTTTATTGCCACCCGGCATAGCCGCAGGTATAACTTGTTCTAAATCCCTCAACGGTGAGGAAGATCACGTGAGCGACGAAGCCATGCGGAGAAGCGCTTCTGGACAGTTATCCCGCCGCCTTTTTATTGCAGGAACTGGTTCTATCTTGGGCGCGGCCGCCCTCGGCGGGACCGCTTCCGCGAAAAGTTCGATCGCCGATGCCGCCCGAATCCCGGCACTCGTCGTCGGTTCCGGATACGGCGGCTGCGTCGCCGCGCTCCGGCTCGCCGAGGCCGGCGTCGACGTCCATCTCGTCGAACTCGGCATGGCCTGGGACACCCCGGGCACGGACGGCAAGATCTTCGCCAACACCACCAAACCCGACTACCGCTCCTTCTGGCTGAGGACGCGGACCAAGCAGCCGTTGAGCAACTTCCTCGGCTTCCCGCTGGACAAGGACGTCCCGCGCCACACCGGGATCCTCGACGCCGAGGACTTCAGCGGCATCACCGTCTACCAGGGGCGCGGCGTCGGTGGCGGCTCACTGGTGAACGGCGGCATGGCCGTCACGCCGAAACGGGAGAACTTCGGCGCCGTCCTGCCCACGGTCAACGCCGACGAGATGTACGGCGTCTACTACCCGCGCGCCAACACGGGCCTCGGCGTCGCCACCATCGACCAGAACTGGTTCGAGACCGCCGAGTGCTACCAGTACGCGCGGGTCGGCCGGAAACACGCGCAGCGGTCCGGCTTCCCGTTCCTGTTCGTCCCGGACGTGTACGACTGGGACTACATGAAGAAGGAGCAGGCGGGCACGGTGCCGAGGTCCGCGCTGGCCGGGGAGATCCTCTACGGCAACAACGCCGGAAAGAAATCGTTGCAGCAGACCTATCTCCCGCGGATCAAGGCGACGGGGCGGGTGACGATCTCGCCGCTGCACCGCGTCACGTCGGTGACGCCCGCGTCCGGCGGCGGGTACACCGTGGTGATGGAGCAGCTCGACACCGGCGGCACCGTGACGGCGACGAAGTCCGTCACCGCGGACAAGGTGTTCTTCGCCGCGGGCAGCGTCGGCACGAGCAAACTGCTGG
This sequence comes from Amycolatopsis lurida, assembly GCF_900105055.1. Classification (NCBI taxonomy): domain Bacteria; kingdom Bacillati; phylum Actinomycetota; class Actinomycetes; order Pseudonocardiales; family Pseudonocardiaceae; genus Amycolatopsis; species Amycolatopsis lurida. Next base: position 130,428 of record NZ_FNTA01000003.1, on the reverse strand, counting down.
TCAAGCTCAAGGCCACCGGCGCGCTGCCGAACCTCAGCAACGAGGTCGGGAAAGGCTGGGGCGACAACGGGAACGTCATGTGCGGACGGGCCAACCACATGTGGGACGCCACCGGGGCACTCCAGTCGTCCATCCCGACCGCGGGTATCGACAACTGGGCGGCGGGCGGCGCGTTCGCCGAAGTCGCGCCCCTGCCGACCGGCATCGAGACCTACGCCTCGTTCTACCTGTCGATCACCAAGAACCCCCACCGCGCGACGTTCTCCTGGAACCCGAGCGCGAACAGGGTCGACCTCGACTGGCAGACCGCGTGGAAACAGCCGTCGATCGAGATGGCGAAGACGATCTTCGACAAGATCAATGCCAAGGAAGGCACGATCTACCGGACCGACCTCTTCGGCACGTACAAGATCTGGGGCGACCACCTCACGTACCACCCGCTCGGCGGCGCGGTACTCGGCAAGGCGACCGACAATTACGGCAGGCTCCACGGATATCCGGGGCTTTACGTGATCGACGGCGCGCTGATTCCGGGAAACACCTCGGTGAACCCGTTCGTCACCATTACCGCACTGGCGGAAAGGAACATCGAAAAGATCGTCGCCACCGATCTGTGACGACGATCGAAAAGGCCGAGGGCGCCGCCCTCGGCCTTTTCTCATAGCTTCGGCAGAACGCAGACGGTGTCGATCCCCAAAACGTGGTTCAGCCGTCCGAAGGCGAGCCAGGATCCGATGCTCATGCTCAGTTCGACGATTTCCTTCTGGCTGTAGTGCTCGGCCATCCGCTTCCAGAACTCGTCGTCGATGCCGTGGTGGTCGAGCGCGTAACGTTCGGCATACTCGGCGGCCAGCCGGGTCCGCTCGTCGAACGCGTCGGTGGTGCGCCACTCGGTCACCGCGTCGGCGAACTCCTCCTCGACCTTCACCCCGTCGCGCTCGGTCCGCCAGTCCAAGCAGAAGACGCAGCCGTTGATCTGCGCGATCCGCAACCGGGCCGCCTCGAACTCGCGGAGCCCCAGCGTGGTGTGCGAGTACACCGCGAGCGAGAGTTGCGAGGCGGCGACACCGATACCGGGCACCATCTCGCCCCATACGTAGCCGATCGGGTCCTTACCCTCGGGAATGTCGATGTTCATCGCGCGCTCCTTCCGAGCTTGCCGGTCGCCGGTCGCAGGGGGACGTCGAGCGCGTCGTAGAGGCCCGGTTCGGCCTCCACGAGCCAGTCGATGGCGCCGACCAGCCTGCCGACCGCGGTCGCGTTGCCGCCGGCGGACCGGTTCTCGCCCTCGTCGACGGCCTCGACCGAGACTTCGATCCTGGGGCGGCCCTCGATGATCACCTTGTGCGCCCCGTCGCCGCTGGGCGGCATCGGCCAGTCCGGCGCACACGACGAGTGGATCCGGGTGACGTGCTCGATGACGATCCGGGGCGCACCGTCCACGATCCCCTGCACTTCGAAGCGGACCGCGCCCTGAGTGCCCTCTTCGAAATCGCCCATCGCCCGCGTGGTCACGGTCTTTTCCAACGGACGTCGGTCGAGCGTCTCGCGGATCTCGTCCAGGTCGACACCGAGACCGCGGGCGATCAGCCGCACCTGCCCGCCCCACACCATCGTGGGCACCGACGGGGCCAGCATCGGCGGCTCGTAGTCCATCGGCTGCCCCATCCCGACCAGATAGCGGACGGAATCCGGCTGGTCGTAGGTGGAGTAGTCGAAGATCTCCTGACAGCGGACGACGTCCACGGTGGTGCCGAGCCCGCTGATCAGCAACGGCAGGATGTCGTTGCCCCATCCCGGATCCACGCCGGAGACGAAGAGCGAGCCGCCGCCCTCCGCGATCGCCGCGAGCACCGGCTCGCGCAGTTCTGCGGGCGCGTTGCGCTGGTCGTACAGCGCGTAGAGCGCGGGCGTCACCACCACCGCCCCGGCCCGGATCGCGCGGACGATGTCGGCCAGCGCTTCGGCGGGCCGGATGTCCCCGGATGCCGCGTACACCACCGCTCGCGGCCCCGCCGCCAGAACCGCTTCGACATCATCGGTCGCCGCCACACCCAGTTCGCCGTCGATTCCCGCGAGCGCGGCCGCGTCACGGCCGACCTTCGCGGAATCGTGCACGAGCACCCCGGTGAGTTCCAGCGCCGGATGCGCCTCGACGGCCCGGATGGAGGCACGGCCGATGTTGCCTGTACCCCAGACAACAGTGGGAATCATGAAGTCGAGGTTAACCGAATCCCAGTACCGGAACAATGAGGAAAACCGCAGGTCAGAGCGCATTACTCGGGTTCATTCCGGCGGGCAACGAAAGCGTTCCGGTACGCGGAACGGGGGCTGTTCCAATCGGGTTGAGGCGCGACGGCGGACGTGTGTAGTGTGCGTCCCGTGACGAGCCCCGAGTCGGACAGAACCCCGCCGCCGGTCATCCGGCGGCGAGTCGTCGTGTCCGGCCGTTAGGCGTCGGTCCTCTCGCTTCCCGGTGACCGGAGCGCTGTTCCGTGCGTCCGGCCGGACTTCTTCCTGCCTCGCGCACGGCTCCTCCTGCTCACTTTCCTTGGGAGTCGTCCGTTGCCCCTGTTCGTCTATGTCCTCGGCCTTGCCGTCTTCGCGCAAGGCACCTCCGAATTCATGGCTTCCGGTCTCGTGCCGGGGATCGCCGGTGACCTGTCCGTCCCGGTGGGCGCGGCCGCCGCGCTGACGTCGGCCTACGCCGTCGGAATGATCGTCGGCGCACCCGCCATGGCCGTGCTCAGCGCGCGCTGGCCACGACGCCGTGCCTTGGCCGGGTTCCTGACCGTCTTCGTCGTGGTGCACGTCATCGGCGCCGTGACGACGAGTTTCCCGCTGCTGTTCGGCACCCGGATCGTCGCGGCCATCGTCAACGCCGGCTTCCTCGCCGTCGCCATGCCCGTGGCGGTCACCCTGGCGCCGCCGGGAAAGCAGGCGCGAGCGACCGCGGTGCTGCTGGCGGGTATCACGCTGTCGTGTGTCGCCGGAGTGCCGGCGGGTGCCGTACTGGGTGACCTCGCCGGCTGGCGGTCCGCGTTCTGGGCCGTCGCCGCGTTGTGCCTTCCCGCGCTGGTACTGGTGTTCCGTTCCGCACCCGCCGATGCGGCGGTTCCGCGCGAAGTCTCGATCAGGCACGAAGCACGTGAACTGAAAGCACCTCCCGTCCGACAGGCGATGCTCCTCGGCGCGTTGGTGAACGGCGCCACCTTCGCGACGTTCGCCTTCCTCGCGGTCATCGCGACGGACGTCGCCCACCTCCCGGCCGGGGCGGTTTCGGGGCTGCTGGCGGCGTTCGGCGTCGGCGCGTTCCTCGGCGTCACGGTGGCAGGCCGCACGGGCGACGGCGAACTCCGGCGCGGTCTCGTGCTCGGGTTGTGCGCCCTGCCGGTGGGCTGGGTGGTGCTGGCGATTGTCGGCACGCACCCGGTCGCCCTGTTCGTCGTGACGTCCGTCCAAGGTGGACTGTCGTTCGGCTGCGGTTCCGCGCTCGTCGCCCGGATCATGCACGTGGCCCCGGGAGCTCCGACGCTGGGCGGCTCGTTCGCGACCGTCGCGCTGAACGCGGGCGCGTTCCTGGGGCCGGTGCTCGCCGGTTTCGTCACGGAGTCGACCGGTGATTACCGGTACGCCATCTGGATCAGCGCGGCTATCACCGTCGTCGCGCTGCCGCTCGTCCTGCGAGAGAAGCGCTCGTGAACCGCGCGGGCGGGTGGACGTCGAGCCACCCGCCCGCGCGCTGGGTAGCATCGGCCGCACCATGGAGATGATCACTGTGCCGGCGGGCGAGGTGACGCTGGCGGACCGGCGTACACAGCGGAAGTGGACCGTCGAGGTCGCGTCTTTTCTGCTCGCCCCGGTTCCGGTCACCCGCGAGCCCGGCAGGCTCCCCCTCGTCGACGTCTCCTGGCAGGACGCCCTGGGGTTCTGCAACACCCTGTCCGAACAGGAAGGCCTCACTCCCGCCTACCGGCTGGATTCCCCGGCCTGGGACCGGACCGCGAACGGCTATCGGCTGCCCTCGGAAGCGGAATGGGAGTACGCCTGCCGCGCCGGCACGAGCGGTCCGCGCTACGGGCCGCTCGACGAGATCGCCTGGTACCGCGAGAACTCCGCGGAGACCGTGCACGAAGTCGGTGGCAAGGCGCCCAACGCGTGGGGCCTCCACGACATGCTCGGCAACGTCTGGGAATGGTGCTGGGAGGTGTACGACGCCGAGGTGTACGGCGAATACCGGGTTCTGAAGGGCGGCGGCTGGTTCGACGAGCACTGGAGCTGCCGGGCTTCGGTACGACGTCGCAGTCACCCGACCTTCCGGGTCGACGACGTCGGCTTCCGTCTCGCCCGGTCACTGTGACCCCGGCTCCGCGACATGATGATCACGCGATTGAATGACGGCACGGACACCCGGCCAGGGTGTCGGACCCTGGAGGAAACCGTGACCGGAACCGCTCCCCGAGACGTCGAACGCGTCTACTCCACCGCCGACGTCGTCGCGAAACTGCGCCGGCTCGCCGACGCGCTCGAGTCCGAGACCTCTTTCCGCATCCAGATCGCCGGGGAACGGTTCCGCGTCCCCGCCCGCGCGCAGTTCTCGATCGAGCACGAGCGCGGTGACGGCGAGGAAGAGGTCGAGTTCCAGCTGAAGTGGAAGATCGAAGAGAGCGACTCGGACGACGACTCCGAGGGCACCGTCGTCTGATCTGTCCATAAAGGACTGGGCGGGCTCGTGCTTCGGCGGTGGGCCCGCCCGCTTTTCATGTCGCGAAAGTGGCTTTCGCGACGCGCCTGGGCAGCACCGGGTACTCGGAGCGACCGGTCACCCACCGGCGTTGCGAAAGCCTCTTTCCCAACGCTGAAGGTTGCGAAAGTGGCTTTCGCAACGTGCCCGAGCCCGGAATCCGGGTCGCCGCTCAGACGATGCCGCCGTTGGCGCGAAGGACCTGGCCGTTGACCCAGCGGGCCGGGCCGGCCAGGAACGAGACGACCTCGGCGATGTCGGACGGGGTGCCGAGGCGTTCGAGCGGAGACTGCGCCGCCATGCTCGCGACGGTCGCCTCGTCCTTGCCGTCCAGGAACAGCGCCGTGGCGGTCGGACCGGGCGCGACCGCGTTCACGGTGATGTCGCGGCCGCGCAGTTCGCGGGCGAGGACCAGGGTGATCGCCTCGACCGCGCCCTTCGACGCGGCATAGGCGGCGTATCCCGGCAGCGCGAGGCCGAGCACCGATGTGGAGAAGTTGATGATCGCGCCACCGTCGCGGACGCGGCGGGAGGCCTGCTGGTCGACCACGAAGGTGCCGCGGATGTTGGTGCGGTGCAACCGGTCCAGCCGGTCGAGGTCCAGCTCGGCCACCGGCGCGAGGTACAAGGCACCCGCGGCGTGGACCACGACGTCGACTCCGCCGAAGGTCTTCTCCGCGACGTCGAACACGGCCGCGACGGCCTGCTCGTCCGCGACATCGGCCTGTGCCGCAATCGCCTGACCTCCACCGGCGGTGATCGCGTCGACCGCGGCCTGGGCCTCGTCCTTGTTGCCGCCGTACACGACGACGACCGCGAACCCGTCGGACGCCAGCCGCTCGGCCGACTGCCTGCCGATGCCCCGCGAGCCGCCGGTGACGATCGCTACGCGTGCCATGCAAGTACTCCCATCAGGCGTTTTCGTTGATAACGAGATCACTGTATCAGCGATATCGAACCAGCGCTATCAGGTAGGTGTTATCGTCGATTCATGACGTTGACGACGAAAGACCGGTTGATCCGCGCGGCCGCGGAGCTCTTGGAGGAGGGCGGGCGCGAGGCGCTGTCGACGCGTGCGGTCAGCGCCGCCGCCGGTGTGCAGGCGCCGACGCTCTACCGGATCTTCGGCGACAAGGACGGTCTTCTCGATGCTGTCGCCACGTACGGCTTCAAGAGCTACCTGGAGGGAAAGCACGCTCTCGGGCAGACCGGCGACCCGGTGCGCGACCTCCGGCGAGGTTGGGACCTGCATGTCGAGTTCGGCCTGCGCCGGCCCGCCTTCTACATGCTCATGTACGGCGAGCCCCGCGTTCGCGAAGCGCGTCAGGAGGCCGACGCGATGCTCCGCCGGATCATCGAACGCATCGCCGAGGCGGGCAGGCTGCGCGTGCCGGTCGAACAAGCCGCGCAGTTGGTGCACGCGACGGGAATGGGGGTGATCCTGTCCTTCCTCGCGAGCCCGCCGGAACAGCGCGATCCGGATCTGCTCATCGCCGCGCGCGAGCACGTGATAGCGGCGATCACCACCGACTGCCCGGACAAGGCTTCGGACATCCCCAGCCGCGCGATCGCGCTCAAAGCCGCCTTGGAGAAGGAACCCGGCGACGTCCTGACTCCCGCCGAGCGAGCGATGCTCGCCGAATGGCTCGACCGCCTCGCGCGCTGAGCTACCGGCCGACGGCCTTCGCCGCCGCGACCGCCTGCCCGGCATAGGACCGTCCGAAAAGGACGGTGTGCACCAGAAGCGGGAACAACTGGTGCGCGCCGATCCGATCGGTCCAGCCGTCGGCGAGCGGGGCGACCTCCTGGTAAGCGGCGAGCACCCGGTCGAGCAACGGGCAGCCGAACAACTGCAGCATCGCCAGATCGGTTTCGCGATGGCCGCCGTGGGCGGCCGGGTCGATGAGCGACGCCTCGACGGCTCCCCACAGCACATTGCCGTTCCACAGGTCACCATGCAGGCGCGCAGGCGGTTCCGACACTTCGGGAAGCCGCGTGCAAGCCTGCTCGATGACAGCGGCTTCGTCACCGTTCAGCGTGCCTTCGTCGACCGCACGGCGGAGGTAGGGCAGGACCCGATGCTCGGCATACCAGGTCGGCCAGTCCTCGCCCGGCGTGTTCTCCATCGGCGCCAGGCCGATCCACGCGTCAGTGGGCCCGTCCGGCGGCGCCGCGCCGAACGCGGGCGCGCCCGACGTGTGCAACTCCGCGAGCCCCCTCCCCAGCCGCTCCGCCGCGTGATGCGTCGGCCTTCCGCCGCCGACCAGTTCCGTGACCAGCCATTCGCCGTCGTGGCCGCGAACCTCGGGCACCCGCACCGCACCGGGCTCTCCCAGCCACCGCAGGCCCGCGGCCTCGGCCGGCGTCGCGTTCCGGGCGTGGCCGCGTTTGACGACCACCGTGTCGCCGCTGTCGAGTACCACTTCGGTCACCCCGCTCGACAGGCTCCTCTGCTCGGCGACGGCGCGTCCGGTGATCTTCGTGGCAGCCTCGGCAGGCGTCGAAACCTGGGTCATGCCCGCAACCTACCTCCGCCGATCGGGTGAACGCTCGTTGTACGGAGAGGAATCCGCGTGCGTGCGTTTTCGAGAGACGAACGGCCTTCACCGGGGCGAAACGAACAACCCAGCCGGTTTCCCGACCTCGGTCGGGCTGTGCCCGGTCAACGCCCGGAACTCTCGGACGAGGTGCGCTTGGTCGCTGTAACCGCTCGAATGCGCGACCTCCGCCCAGGAGAGCGACGGCGCCCGGTCCAGCAGCGCCAGCACTCGATTGAGCCGGGCGATCCGTCCGACGGTGCGGGGATTCAGCCCGATCTGCTCGCGGAACCGGACGTTGAGGTGCTGCCTGCTCCAGCCGATCTCGTCCGCGAGGAGGTCGACGCGGACCGGGCCCGCGCAAAGCCGATCCCACGCGTATCGGACAGGTGCGGCCAGCTCTGGGCCGCGAGCGAGCCTCGCCGCGAGGTACTCGTCCAGCAGCCGGAATCTCTCCGGCCAGTCCACCGCTTCGGCCAGCCGGCCGGTCAGCGACCCGGCGGGCAGCAGGTCCGACGCCGCGACGACCGAGTTCGCCAGCTCCCGCAACGGAATCCCGAACAACGCGTACGAACCGAGCGGGGTCAGGGTGACGACGATCCCGCGTGAACGCCCGGCCTGCTCGACGCGCAACGGCCGGTCCCGCAAGCCCAGCACCGGCGACGCGGGAACATCCGGCCCTCTGGCCGGCGCGTCGATGTCGATCACCCAGGTGAGCACGGACAACGGGGTGACCTGCCAGGAGTTGGCGCCCGCGTCGGGAAGGTCATGTGCGACGTAGCTCGACACATGGGCGGCGAGGACGGGGTGCGGCCGACCGAGAATCCGCTCGCCGGGCGCGCGGACGATGTGCCGCCGCGGAACCACGAGACCCCACCCGCCCATGGCGCCATCTTACTTTCGTTCAAGACCCGGAAGACGGGTTTGCCTAGCGTTCCGCTCATGAACGAAATCGGGGGTTTCAGAAATCCGGCGGCCGAAAAACGCTATTTCGCCGCCTACGACCGCGCGATGGCCGAATGCCCGGAACCGGGCACGGTCTTCGACGTCGAAACGCGCCACGGCACCACGCGGGTCTACCGCTACGGCGACGGTGGCAGCTCGGTCGCCCTGCTGCCGGGGCTCCTGGCGACCTCGGCCTGCTTCGCGGCACTCATCCCGGCCTTGGCCGAACACCACACCGTCTACGCGATCGACACTCTCGGCGAAGCCGGCCGTAGCGTGCAAAAGGCGCCGTTCAAGGACATCCGCGACCGCACGAGCGCCCTCGACGACGTCTTCGAGGACCTGGGATTGAAGGACGTACGTCTTGTCGGCGGTTCGACCGGGGGCTGGCACGCGGTCAACCAGGCGATCCACGAACCCGGCAGGCTCGCGTCCATCACGTTGCTGGACGCGACCACCGTCTCGGCGCCGTTCACGCGGAAAGTCTTCCGGTACGGCTTGGCCGCCGCCGTACTCGACAGCGATCGGCTGTGGCGCCGGTTCTTGGCGTGGTCCGCCGGCGAGGACGTGTTCGACCAGCCGGCCGCGCGGCTCGTGCTCACCGGTATCCGGTGCTATCGCGCCCGGGTGCCGTTCCAGGTCTGCCCGAGCGACGAGGCGTTGCGGTCCATCGAAGTGCCCACGCTCGCCCTGTTCGGTGGGCGCAGCGTAGTGCACGATTCCGCCGCTGCCGCCGCGCGACTCAAGAGCCTGCTCCCCCATGCCGACGTCGAAATCCTGCCGGACGCCGGTCACTACCTCTATCTCCGCCCGCCGGACCGAGACCTGATCATCGAGCGGATCCTCGACAGGGTCGCTTAGGCGGCCCGCGCGCCGGAGCCTCGGCGCGCGGCGGCCAGACTGGCTCGGCAGGCGGCGATCAGTCTGGCCGAGGCGGCGCTTTCGCCGTGACCGCACCGAGGACAGGACATCGTGACGTCGCCGGACAGTTCGTCGACGGAGACGGTCAACGCGGTGGCGCACGAGCGGCACCAGCGATGGCGCGTGACCGGGTTGACGTGCAGCGGGGAAGCGACGCACTGGTGGATCCAGCGGCCGTGCACGTGGCAGGTCAGGCGGTCGTCCGGGGACAGGCGGCCGATGTCTTCGGCGTCGTCCTCCATCGCCAGCAGAACCGGCAAGGTGCGGCTCACCGGGTTCAGCCGCGTGGTCGAGGCCAGTGTCGTGGTGTTCATCGCTTTCTCCTTCCGGCTCTTATCAGGACGTCGAACGGGCAGCGCCAGATACGACACGGCCGGGCAGCCTTTTGCCGAAACCTCCCTCAAGAGGGTGAAATGATCTTGGTCGAATCCGAACCGTCACCCCATTCGGGTTAATCGCGCGTATCTTTCGGATCATGACGGCCGCCCTCGTTTCACTGTCCACATCAGACAGTCTCGAACGCGGCTACCTGCTGTTTCCCCCCGCGGGCGGAAACAGCCAGGCCTTCGACGCGCTCGCGGGCGCGGTCGACGCGGACGTCCGGGCCTTCGAATATCCCGGACACGGGGGACGGCTCGCGGAATCGCCTGCGTCCTCTCTCGAAGAGCTCGCCACATACTTGGCCGCCGCGACACCGAAGGCCTGGTTCTCCCGCTCCGTGACGATCGGATTCGGAATGGGCGCCTTCGTCGCCTTGGAAACCGCTCAACGCCTCGATGTCGCCCCCGGCGCGCTGGTCGTCGTGGACGCGTGCGCCCCGCAGCGGCGCTCGCCGGACAAGAACGCCAAGGCCGGCGCGTCGGCGATGGGGCGGGTGTTCGGCCGCACCGGGCTCACCCCAGTCGCGGGCTATCGCGACTCGCCCGAATGCTGGGAGTACGCCCTCGACCTGCTGCTCGGCGACCTCCAACTGCTGAACGCCTACCGCGGGCCCGCCAGGACACGGCTCCCGTGCCCGATCGCGGCGATCCGCGGCGCCGACGATCCCGCGTCCACGTCGGGCGATGACGCCACAGGTGGCTGGCGGGTCTGGACGTCCGGTCCGTTCGTGGGGCGCGTCGTACCCGGCGGGTATCTGGGCGTTCTCGACTCCGGCAGGGAGGCCGCGTTCTGGGCCCGGATCCGCAGGCTGGAGGCGGCCTTCGTGGGCGCCGAGCCGGAAGTCGCCTAGTACGTGACGTACACCGGTGACGTCGTCCGACGGTCGCCGCGCCAGTGGCCCGCACCCTAATTTCGTCCCGTACCAGGCGTTTCGCGGGAGGAATCAGGATGCTCAGCAGGAGAAGGTTCGCGCAGGCCGTCGTCGCCGCGACAGCGGGAGCCACCGTGGCGGGTTGCTCGGCCCAGCCCGCGGCGGCACCGGCGGCGACGCCCGCCACGACCGGCGGGAACACCTCGCTCGGTCCGATCAAGCAGATCGACGCCGGAGAACTGAGCATCGGTTACGCCGAAGCCGGCCCCGCCGGCGGTCCGGTGGTGGTCCTCCTACACGGCTGGCCCTACGACATCCACAGCTACGTCGACGTCACCCCGCGTCTGGTCGCGGCCGGGTACCGGGTGATCGTGCCGTTCCTGCGCGGCTACGGGCCGACCAGGTTCCTGTCGAAGGACACGTTCCGCAACGGCCAGCAGTCCGCGATCGCCGCCGACATCGTCGCGTTGCTGGACGCCCTCAAGATCGACAAGGCCGTCTTCGGCGGCTTCGACTGGGGCGCCCGAACGGCCGTGATCATCGCCGCGCTGTGGCCCGAACGGTGCAAGGCACTCGTCTCGGTGAGCGGCTACCTGGTGACCAACCGGGAGACGAACAAACAGCCGCTATCCCCGGCCGCCGAGCTCGGCTGGTGGTACCAGTACTACTTCGCAACCGAGCGCGGCATCCTCGGCTACACGAAGAACCGCCACGACTTCAACAAGCTGATCTGGAAGATCGCGTCGCCGAAGTGGAACTTCGACGACGCGACCTACGACCGTTCCGCGGCGTGCTTCGACAACCCGGACCACGTCGCCATCGTGATCCACAACTACCGGTGGCGGCTGAGCCTTGCCGACGGCGACCCGAAACTCGACGCACTGGAAGCGAAACTCGCGCAAGGACCGGCGGTTTCGGTGCCCACCATCACGATCGGCAGCGATTTCGACGGCCCGAACACCGACGGCAAGGCGTATCGGTCGAAGTTCTCCGGCAAGTACGAGCACCGCGTCCTGAACGGCATCGGCCACAACGTCCCGCAGGAGGCGCCGGAGGAGTTCGCCAAGGCCATCCTCGACGTCGACCGGTTCTAGCGTGCCCCGGTGAGGTGTTCGAGGGCCAGTTGGGACAGGCGGATGAAGCCGTAACCCCGTTCCGCGGCCTCGTCCGGGTCGAAGTCCTCGAACGCCGAGCGGTTTGCCAGCAGATCCGCCGCCGTCTCGCCCTCGTCGAGGGTCGGTGTCGCCAGTTCCGGGACGAGCGCGGTGTCCAGCGCGGCACGTACCTCGGGATCGGCGCGGAACGAGCGGGCTCGTTCGGCGAACAGGAGGTAGCCGGCCATGTTGGCCTCGGCACTGGCCCAGACGCCGTCCATGTTCTCCGTGCGCAGCGGCTTGTAGTCGAAATGCCGCGGCCCGTCGTAGCCGCCGTGCTCCAGCAGATCGACCAGGAAGAACGACGACAGCACGTCGCCGTGCCCGAATACGAGGTCCTGGTCGAACCGCGGGCCGCGCTGGCCGTTGAGGTCGATGTGGAACAACTTGCCCTGCCACAGGGCCTGCCCGATGCCGTGGACGATGTTGAGCCCGGCCATCTGCTCGTGCCCGACCTCCGGGTTCACACCGACGATCTCGTGATTGTCCAGCGTGGAGATGAACGCCAGCGCGTGCCCGATGGTCGGCAGCAGGATGTCGCCGCGTGGTTCGTTCGGCTTCGGCTCCAGCGCGAGCCGAAGGCCGTAGCCCTGGTCGAGGACGTACTGAGCGAGGAAATCGATACCTTCGCGGTAGCGGTCCATCGCCGCGCGAACGTCCTTCGCGGCGTCGGTCTCGCTGCCTTCGCGGCCGCCCCAGAGCACGAACGTCGACGCGCCGAGTTCGGCGGCCAGGTCGAGGTTCCGCAGCACCTTCCGCAGCGCGTACCGGCGGACGTCGCGGTCGTTGCTGGTCAGGCCGCCGTCCTTGAAGACGGGGTGGCTGAACAGGTTCGTGGTGACCATCGGGACGACGAGACCGGTCTCGGCGAGCGCGCCCTGGAAGCGTTTGAGGTGCTGCGCGCGTGCCGCGTCGGCCGAGCCGAACGGGACGAGGTCGTCGTCGTGGAAGGTGATCCCCCAGGCCCCGAGATCCGAGAGCCGGTGCACGGCTTCGACCGGGTCGAGCGGAGGACGGCTCGCTGGGCCGAACATGTCGTTCCCCTGCCAGCCCACGGTCCACAGCCCGAAGCTGAACTTGTCCTCACGCGTCGGTGCCTGAGCCATCTCGCCTCCCAATTAGTTTGATGCCTGAACTTATCGACGCCACTCTGGCGGGTCAAGGCTTTCGTTCAGGCATCGAACGAATACAATCGCGCGATGATCGGCACGCGCCCGGCGGGACAGCACACCGTGCGGCAGCACAACGCCGCCCTCGTCCTCGGCGCGATCGCGGATGGGCCGGGCACTTCGCGGGCTGGGCTCGCCGCCGCCACCGGACTCACGAAGGCCACCGTGTCGACCGTGGTCGACCGCCTGATCGCGGCGGATCTCGTCGCCGAAGGCGAGCCGGAACAGCGCTCCGGCCCCGGACGGCGCGGCACCGTCGTGTCGCTCTCCCCCACCGGCCCGCACGGGCTCGGGATCGAAATCGGTGTCGACTACCTGGCGTCCTGCCTCGTCGATCTGACCGGCACCGTCCGGGCGCAGGAAGTCCGGTACGCGGACAACCGGACTCCGCGCGTCTTCCAGCGCGTCTCGGCGTTCCTGCGCAAAGCGCGGAAGCAGGCGGACGCGCTGGGTGTTCCCGTCGGCGGTGTCGGTATCGCGGTCCCGGGCCTGGTCGAATCCGGGCTCGTGCGGCTGGCGCCCAACCTGGGCTGGCGCGACGTCGACCTCGCCGACCGGCTCGGCGAGACGTTCACCGTCGCCAACGAGGCGAACTTCGCGGCACTCGCCGAGCTCTGGCACGGCTCGGCGTTGCCGGATTTCGTCCACGTGTCCGGGGAGATCGGGATCGGCGCGGGCATCGTGCTGGACCGCGCCCTGTTCGAAGGCGTCCGCGGCGCGGGCGGCGAGATCGGCCACTTGCCGGTGGCGCCCGACGGCCCGCCGTGTTCCTGCGGTGCGAACGGTTGCCTGGAGCGGATGGCGGGCCAGGAGGAGATCCTGCGGCTCGCGGGCGCGGAAACGGTGGACGACCTGGTCACCGCGCTGGAATCCGGCGAGGACACGGCGATTTCCGCGGTGACCACCGCGGCCGGACATCTCGGCGTCGGACTGTCCACTGTGGTCAATCTGATGGACGTTCCGGCGGTGGTGCTAGGCGGAACCTACGCGCGACTGGAGCCATGGCTGCGTGAGCCACTCCTCGCCGAGTTGGAGCGCCGCGTGCCCAGCACGGCGTGGTCGCCGGTCCGGGTCGTCCGCTCGGCGCTCGGCACGGGAGCCGCCGTCCGCGGGGCCGCCGGCTCCGTGATCCGCGGCATCCTCGCGGATCCCGAGCACTATCTCACGGCTCACTGGCCATCCGATTAGGACGCTCAGGGCCACTGAGCCCCGGCAGCAACGGCTCGATGGCCTGCGCCCGGCGTTCGATGTCGGGCCTCCTGGCCCGCCGCGCGTAGTCGATGAGGGCGTCCCGGTCGCCCTGGGGAAGCCAGCCCTGCTCGCTCCCGGTCTCCAACCGCACGAGGTACTGCACCAGCTCCACCGACTCGGCGCCGAACTCCCGCATCCGGCGTGTCAGCAGCTCCGCAGCCGCGAGATAGCCGTTGTTCCACGCGTGGACCGCCAGCAACTGCGCCGTCGCGGCGAGGATGTCGCCAAGGTGGAACCCGCCCTCCGCCGCGAGATGCCCGGCGAGGCGGAAACTGCGTCTGCCCTCACCGACCGGACCCTCCTCGCGAATCGCTTCGAGCAGCGCCCCGATCTGCCGCGTCAGGTAGTCCTGACCCGCGCCCTCCACCTTCACCGCATTCCTCCACCCAGTCGCCGCGATCGTAGGAAGGTGTCAATGGGGAGTAGGTCAGATACAGCGAATGCCGAACCGTTATCACCCGAATGGGGTGTTCGGCGGGGCGTTTCGGTCAGCAAGGTGCCACGGCTCCGGTCTCGCCCGCGGCGCACCAACCCGGATGACGGCGGAGCCACTCGTCGCGCTGCTTCTCGATGTCGCGCTGCGTCATTCCCCGTCCGGCGTTGACGCAACCGCCGGTCCGGCACTTGATGTTCGTCCCCGGTTCGGCGCACTGATCCTCGTCCTCGCGGCAGGCCGCCTGTGCTTTCGTGTCGGCGGGAGCCTTGCTCGTGGCGGGCGCGGCTGTTGTCGAGGCGGTCACGACCGTCGTGGTCACCTCAGCGGTCGTCGTGACCGTGACGGGTGGGCGCGCCGGCGGTGCCTGCTTCGCGCAGGCGACCACGAAGCACGACACGGCTACCGACAGCACGAGCAGGACCCGCGCCATGATTCCTCCGCCTCCGCCATCGAACCCGCCTGTATTCGGCGAGAAGGCGGAAGGCGTTACAGCGCGGCGAGGGCGCGGAAGAGTCCGCAGGAGAAGAAGGCGCTAGAGCGCCCGCGAAGCCCGGCAGCGCTGCCCACCAAGTCATGAAGCCCTCTGTGGCGAGCGGGTTTCAGTTCGCTCACACCCCCTTGACCGAACCGCCGCGCACCGGCGCCGCACACCGAGCTGCTCAGAGCTGGTGTGCGGCGAGCTCGGTTTCGGCCGGCCCGGGGGCGAGGACGCGCGCGCTCAGCCGTTGCCGACCGCTTGTCAGAAGTCGCGGTAAACCCACTTCTCCGTGTGTCCTTGGCCTGCCCCCGGGGCGTCCAGGAAAACCTTGAGGAGGGTGGCGCCGCCTGCGACGTCCGCGGGAACCGGAACGTGGATCGGATGGTTTTTGTTGCAGTGCTGCTTCGAGCTTCCGCTGCCGAGATAGTTGGACTTCGCGTAGGAGTCGCCCCAGATGAATCGGCATCCGACGGCATGCAGCGTTCCGTCGATGGTCACCGTCCTGTTACTGAAAGTGACGGTGCCATGGAAGACGCTGGCGCCGTACTCGATGTGCAGCTCCTTGGTGACGGATTCCGGTGCGGCCGTGGCAGCCGGCGCACCTGCGAGAACGAGAGCGACAGTGGCCGCCATGGCCGCCATTGCTCCGCGTAGCCGTCCGGTGCGGCTCCTGGCTGCCGGCGCGGGATGCGGTGTGGACCTCAGCATCGAGACCAAGGAAGTCCCCTCCTGTGTGGTCAAGTCGGAACCCGGCGATCCCGGGCTCCCAGCCCCCTCCACGTCCGACACGTCGCCCAGGTTGCCACCTGCCGAACTGGTTCGCCCGAATGCGGCCCTCGCGACCACACGCACAGGACCTCGTGAGTGGTAAGGACGGTTAGAACCGTCCTTACCACTCACGAGGGGCGACGCCCGGTTGTTCCTCGAAGATCAGCCACGTCCGCGTCGACCGCACGCCGTCCAGCGCCTGCAACCGTTCCAGTACGACGTCCCGCAGCGAAGCGTTGTCCGGTGTCCGTACGAGCAGCAGGATGTCGAAGTCGCCGCCGACGAGCGAAACGTGCTCGACGAACGGAATCTGCCGCAGCTCGGCCGACATCGTCCGCCATGACGTCTGCTCGACGGTGATCAAGATGTACGCGCTCGTCCCGAGACCGGCACGCCGCGGGTCGATCCTGGCGCCGAAGCCGGTGATGACGCCTTCGGACATCAGCCGGTCCAATCTCGCGTAGGCGTTGGTCCGCGAGATGTGCAGCCGTTCCGCCAGCGCGCGGACGGCGAGCCTGCCGTCCGCGGTCAGCTCGGCGAGGATCGCGCGATCGATGTCGTCGAGGGCAAGGACCGTTCGTCCCGGATCCCGGCCGTGAGCCACGCCACTACTGGACGGTTGGCCCGGCTGAACCGATTCGGAGGACAGTTTGTCGCTCATTTCGCGTACCTCTTGAACACTGGGACCCCGGAAACCACCATCTCAGCATCATATGTCTGTGAAAGGTGGTGCTACGCCATGTCGCGGGAGACCCCTGCCGCCGCGTTGCTGCCGTCCGAAGTCCCGGTGCGGTTCCTCGCCGAGGACGGCACCCGCGTCGACGAGCACGGCGGCTATTCGGAGCCTCCGTCCGGACGGCTCGTCGAGGCCTATCGGCTGATGGTGCTCGGCCGCCGGTTCGACGCGCAGGCGACCGCGCTGACCAAACAGGGCCGGCTCGCGGTCTACCCGTCGAGTGCCGGGCAGGAGGCCTGCCAGGTCGCGAGCGCGCTGGCCCTCACCGACGCCGACTGGCTCTTCCCCACCTACCGCGACTCGGTCGCGCTCGTCGCTCGCGGGCTCGAACCGGGCGAGATCTTGACGCTGCTTCGCGGCGACGCGCACTGTGGCTACGACCCCGCCAAGACGCGCGTCGCTCCCCAGTGCACCCCGCTGGCCACGCAGACCCTCCACGCGGCCGGGCTCGCCCACGCGATGCAGCGCCGCGGCGAGGACAGTGTCGCGTTCGCGCTCATCGGCGATGGCGCCACCAGCGAGGGCGACTTCCACGAGGCACTCAACTTCGCGGCCGTGTTCAAGGCTCCCGTGGTGTTCTTCGTGCAGAACAACGGGTTCGCGATCTCCGTGCCGTTCGAGAAGCAGAGCGCCGCCCCCGCACTGGCGTACAAGGGCGTCGGCTACGGCGTCCGCTCCGAACAGGTCGACGGCAACGACGCCGTCGCCGTTCTTTCGGTGCTGGACGACGCCGTCGCGCACGCGCGGTCCGGTCGCGGGCCGGTCCTGGTCGAAGCACACACCTACCGGATCGACGCGCACACCAACGCCGACGACGCCACTCGATACCGCGACCAAGCCGAGGTCGAGAAATGGCGCGCGGCCGACCCGGTGCGCCGTCTCGAAACGTACCTGACCACCGAGGACCTGTTGTCCGCCAACGACATCGAGCGATTCCGCGCCGAAGCGGAGACGTTCGCCGCCGGGGTGCGCGACACCCTCAACGCCGACGTCGCGCCGGATCCGATGTCGCTGTTCGAGCACGTGTACGCCGTTCCGACCCGCCAACTGGCCGCCCAGCGCGCGCTGGTCACCGCTGAACTGGAGGCCCGATGACCGAGATCTCGATGGCCCAGGCGCTCAACGCCGCTCTGCGCGACGCGGTCAAGGACGACGATCGCGTGCTCATCTTCGGCGAGGACGTCGGCCCGCTCGGCGGCGTGTTCCGGGTGACCGACGGCATCACCGCCGATTTCGGCGAGGACCGCTGTTTCGACACGCCGCTGGCCGAGTCCGGCATCGTCGGCTTCGCGGTCGGGATGGCGATGGGCGGGTTCCGCCCGGTGGTCGAAATGCAGTTCGACGCCTTCGCCTACCCCGCGTTCGAGCAGATCACCTCGCATGTCGCGAAGCTGCGCAACCGCACCCGCGGCGCGCTGTCGCTGCCGATGGTCATCCGCATCCCCTACGCGGGCGGGATCGGCGGCGTCGAGCACCACTGCGATTCGAGCGAGGCCTACTACACGCACACTCCCGGCCTGCGCGTCGTCACGCCCGGCACTCCCCAGGACGCTTACGACCTCCTGCGCGATTCGATCGACTCGCCGGATCCGGTGGTCTTCCTCGAACCCAAATGCCGCTACTGGTCCAAGGAGCCCGTCTCCTTCACCCGGGACGGCGCGGCCATGGACCGCGCGGTCGTACGCCGCCAGGGCAAGGACGTCACACTGATCGCGTACGGCCCGATGGTCGCCACGGCGCTGGAGACCGCGGAGGCCGCGACGGCCGAAGGCTGGGATGTCGAGGTCGTCGATCTCCGGTCGCTCAGCCCGTTCGACGACGAGACGGTGACCGCTTCGGTGCGCCGCACCGGACGCGCGGTCGTCGTCCACGAGGCCTCCGGGTTCGGCGGCTACGGCGCCGAGGTGGTCGCCCGGGTCACCGAGCAGTGCTTCCATCAGCTGCACGCGCCGGTCCTGCGGGTCACCGGCCTCGACATCCCTTACCCGCCGCCGAAACTGGAGCGCCATCAGCTTCCGGACGTCGACCGGATCCTGGACACCGTCGCCCGGTTGCAGTGGCACGACGAACCGGTGGTGGCCGGTGCCTGACTTCCTGCTCCCGGACCTCGGTGAGGGGCTGACCGAAGGCACCATCGTCACCTGGCTCGTCGCGGAGGGCGACACGGTCGGGGTCGACCAGCCCGTCGTCGAAGTGGAGACCGCGAAGGCCGCGGTCGAGGTGCCGGTGCCGTTCGCCGGCGTCGTCACCCGCCTCCACGGCGAGCCCGGCCAGTCACTGCCGGTCGGCGCTCCGCTGCTCACCATCGGCCCCGGTTTCAGCGAACCCGGCGTGACGACCGCAAGCGAGGGCAGCGGCAACGTCCTCATCGGCTACGGCACGACCACCACCACGAGGCGCCGCCGGACGCGCACTGTCGTCGCGACTCCCGAAAAGCCGCCGAAAGCGCCCGGCGTGATCTCGCCGTTCGTCCGCAAGATGGCCGCGGACAACAAGATCGACCTGACGAAGCTGGCCGGCAGCGGCCCGGGTGGCATCATCCGGCGCGCCGACGTCGAAGCCGCACTCACCGTCCCCGAGCAGAGGGACGGCGAAACGCGGATCCCGCTGACCGGCGTTCGCAAGGCGGTCGCCGACAAGCTGACGACTTCGCGCCGTCAGATCCCCGAGGCGACGGTCTGGGTCGACGTCGACGCGACCGAACTCGTCGCGGCGCGCAAGTCGCTCAACACCTCGGCACCGGATCGCCCGGTGAGCCTTTTGGGCCTCGTCGCCCGGTTCGCCGTGGCGGGCCTGCGGAAGTACCCGGAGCTGAACTCGCGCGTCGAGGGCGACGAGATCGTCCAGCTGCGGGACATCAACCTCGGTTTCGCCGCGCAGACCGACCGTGGTCTCGTCGTGCCGGTGGTCCGCGACGCGGGCGCACTGTCCACAAGGGAGCTTTCGGCCGCGATCGGAGATCGCACCACACAAGCCAGGGAAGGAAAAATCGGCCCGGCGGGCCTTACCGGCGGAACCTTCACGGTCAACAACTACGGCGTGTTCGGGGTCGACGGCTCGGCCGCGATCATCAACCACCCGGAAGCGGCGATCCTCGGCATCGGCCGGATCATCGACCGCGCCTGGGTGGTCGATGGCGCGCTCGTGGCGCGCAAGATCTGCGAGCTGACCCTGGCGTTCGACCATCGGGTGTGCGACGGCGGGACCGCCGGCGGATTCCTGCGGTTCGTCGCCGACTGCGTCGAGTCGCCGGTCACCGCGCTCGGGGAACTGTGAGCGGGCCGCACAACCCGCGGTTGTGACCCGCCAACGACCCGTTGTTCGACTTCGAGGTCCCGGCTTGCTTTGATCTCGCGGGTGGGCGGGAGATCGCTGGGGCGACGGTTCGGCTGGCTGTGGGCGGCGTACGCGGCGAGCGCGTTCGGAACGAGGTTCGCGTTCGACGCGTTCAGCCTGATCGCCATCGTGGCGCTGGGCGCGGGCACCACGGAGGTCTCGCTGCTGGCGGCGGCCGGTCTCGTCGTGGGCGCCGTGGTCGCGCTGCCGCTCGGCCCCTGGGTCGAGTTCCGCCGCAAACGGCCGGTGATGATCGCGATGGATCTGATCCGGTGTGCGGCGCTGCTGACCGTCCCGGTGGCGTACGCGTTCGGGTTGCTCGGTTTCGGTCAGCTGCTCGCCGTGTCCGTCGTCGTCGCCGCGGCCGACATCACGTTCCTGGCCGCCAGTGGGGCGTTCCTGAAAACCCTGCTGCCACCGGAAGATCTGCTGATCGCGAACGCCCGATTCGAATCGACGACCTGGACGGCGACCGTGCTCGGTCCGCCGCTCGGCGGTTTCGCCGTCGGCCTCTTCGGACCGGTGATCACGATCGCCGCCGACGCGGTCAGCTATCTGCTCTCGGCGATCGGGATCCGTGTGATCGGTGGTTGGGAACCGCCACCACCCGCCAAACCCGAAGGTCCCCGGCTCACCGGCCGCGACCTGCGGGAAGGCTGGCGGTTCATCCTCACCCACCCGTTGCTGCGCCCGCTGTTCGTCAACACGATCGTGGTCAACGGCCTGATCATGGCGACGGCGCCGCTGATGGCCGTCCTGATGCTCGGGCAACTCGGCTTCGCTCCGTGGGAGTACGCGGTCGCCTTCGCCGTGCCCTGCCTCGGCGGGCTGATCGGGGCGAGGCTCTCCCGGACCGTGGTCGCCCGGTACGGCCGGGACCGCGTCCTCTTCACCGCCGGTTGGCTGCGGGTCTGCTGGCCCGTCGGGCTGGTCTTCGTCCAGCCCGGTGTTCCCGGGCTGATCCTGGTCATCGCCGTGGAATTCTGCCTGATCACCTGCATCGGCGTGTTCAACCCGGTGCTCGCCACCAGCAGGCTCGAACAGGTTCCCCTCGACCGCGCCGCACGCACGCTGTCGGCCTGGTCGATCGCCGGAAAACTCACCACCGCCTCGCTGACCGCGCTGTGGGGCCTGCTCGCCGCCTTCACCGGACCGCGCGCGGCGGTCGGCATCGCCGGAGCGCTCATGCTCGCGACCCCGCTCCTGCTCCCCCGAAATCGTCGGAGGGCTGTGCCAGTATCGGCGCATGACGATCAAGAGAGTGGTAGCCGACCTCGAGACCAAGTCCCTTGAGCAGGCGAGAACCTTCTACGAACGAGTGCTCGGCTTCGAAGTGGTGATGGATCACGGCTGGATCGTGACCCTGGCCGATCCGGATCGGCCGGAGGTGCAGCTGAGCCTCATGACCCACGACGAGACGGCGCCCGTCGTCCCGGCCGTCTCGATCCAGGTGGACGACGTCGACGCGGCGTACGAGGAAGCGAAGGCGTCCGGCGCCGAGATCGTGCACGAACTGACCGACGAACCGTGGGGTGTCCGGCGGTTCTTCGTCCGTGATCCCGGTGGTCACGTGGTCAACGTGCTCGCGCACCGCTGAGGAGGTTTCATCAAAATTTCATGACTCGTCCCTAGCGTTCGAACACGCACCGTAGTCGAACGAAAGGACGATGAATGTGAAGAAGCTCAGGGGGGTCCTGGCGGCGGCCGCGCTGGCCGCCGGCCTGGTCGGCGTCACGGCGCCGGCAGCCCAGGCCGACCAGGCGCGCTACTACATCCTCATCGGCGGCACCTGCGATGGGGCCGCGACCGTCTACAACGACG
The DNA here is from genome assembly GCF_900105055.1 of Amycolatopsis lurida. NCBI lineage: Bacteria > Bacillati > Actinomycetota > Actinomycetes > Pseudonocardiales > Pseudonocardiaceae > Amycolatopsis > Amycolatopsis lurida. Next base: position 108,880 of record NZ_FNTA01000003.1, on the reverse strand, counting down.
CCTGGTTGCGGGGCGGGATCAAGAAGGTGGTCCACTACCCGGCGGGGGCCGCCGGAGCACCGAACTGCGACCAGACGCCGATGGACCAGAGCGTCGCGCGCGGGCACGAAGAAGCCCGTCGTGTCGCCCAAAGCTCTTTCGACGAGAACCCCGGCGCGGAATTCATCGTCGTCGGCTACTCGCAGGGCGCGCTGGTCGCGAACCTGGTGCTGAACGACATCGCCGACGGGAAGCTGGCGGTGGACAAGTCCCGGTTCAGGGCGAAGATCTTCGCCGACCCGATGCAGCCCGTCGGTCCGCCGGGACGCGGGATCAGCGCGGTGCTCCCGCCGGGCACCGGGGCGCCGTCGCCGTTCGGCGGCTACGTGTCGTTCGGTCCCGGCCGCACCGATTTCGCTGGTATCCCGTACATCCGCTACTGCATCGAAACGGACGGTGTTTGCCACTTCGACACCATCGAAGCGCCGGGCGGCTACTTCGCCCAGCACTTGTGTTACCAGTGGGCCCGTCCCACGGATCACCGCTCGATCATGGAGGACACGATCGCGGACGGCGTGTACACCAACGGATCGCACGCGCTGCCGCGGCAGAACTGCCGTCCGCCGTGGCCGGTGGCGTGACGGGCTGAAGACGGCTGCCGCCCGGCGCCCGATCGCCGGGTGGCAGCGGTTCGGGCGATGGCCCGCCCACAGCGTCGTGGGCGGGCCATCGTCGAGCTAGCGGACCGGTTCCACCGGCGCCGGGGCGTGGCCGGTCGGCCGGGCCGTGAAGGTGCCCCGGCCCTGGGTCCGGCTGCGCAGTCGCGTCGCGTAGCCGAACAGTTCGGCCAGCGGCACGGTCGCGGTGACCACGGTCGTTCCCGCGCGCGCCACCGATCCCAGCACCCGGCCTCGCCGCGCGGCGAGGTCGCCCAGCACCACGCCGACAGCGCTGTCGGGCACGGTGACGGTCACTTCGGCGACCGGCTCCAGCAGTGTGATCGTGCCGGCGGCCAAAGCCGCCCGGAGCGCGAACCGCCCGGCCGTCCGGAACGCCATCTCCGACGAGTCCTTCGAGTGGGTGGCGCCGTCGGTCAGGGTGACCCGCACACCGGTCACCGGATGCCCGCCGAGCGGACCTTCCGCCAGCGCGTCACGGCAACCCGCTTCGACGGCGCGGACGTACTCCCGCGGCACCCGGCCACCCACCACAGTGGACTCGAACTCGAATTCCCCTTCCGCCAAAGGTTCCGTGTCGATGACGACGTGGGCGAACTGCCCGGCGCCGCCGTCCTGCTTGACATGCCGGTAAACGAAACCGGACACGCCGCGGGCCACCGTCTCGCGGTAGGCGACGCGAGGCCGCCCGACCCCGACGTCCAGCCGGTGGTCGCGCCGGATCTTCTCCACCGCCACCTCCAGATGCAGCTCGCCCATTCCCGAGAGCAGGGTTTGGCCGGTCTCGCGATCGGTCCGGATGACCAGCGACGGATCCTCCTCGACCAGCCGCGCCAGCGCAGACATCAGCCGCTCCGTGTCGGTTCCCGTTCGTGCCTCGACGGCCACCGACACGACCGGATCGGCCACGACGGGCGGCTCGAGCAGGAGCGGCTCCGACGGCGTGCACAGCGTCGCGCCGGCCCTCGCCGTCTTCAGCCCGACCACCGCGACGATGTCACCCGCGACGGCGCTGTCCACCCTGGTGTGCCGGTCCGCCTGGACCCGCAGAATGCGGCCGACGCGCTCGATACGACCGCTGCCCACGTCCATCACCGCCTCCGAAGTCCGGATCGTGCCCGAGTAGACCCGCAGGTACGTCAACCGCCCGGTGGCGGTCGAGGTCACCTTGAACACCAGTGCCGCGAACGGCGCCGAGGCATCGGCGGGCCGTTCGCGGGCCGTGCCTTCGTACTCACCCAGGGCCGGCGGGACATCCGACGGGGAGGGCAGATACGCCACCACGGCTTCCAGCAACGGCTCCACACCGCGGTTGCGATAGGCCGAGCCGCACAGCACCACGACGCCGCCCCCGGTGCGGGTCAGTTCGCGCAGCGCCGAGACCAGCGTCTCCGTCGAAACCGCGGAAGACTCGCAGAACTCGTCCAGCGCCGCCGGGTGGAGTTCCGCGACGGTCTCTTCGAGCAGGCGGCGACGCCGGTTCGCTTCGTCCACAAGGGACTCCGGAATCGGTCCTTCCTCGGCCCTCTCGGCGCCGTCGGCCCAGACGAGCGATCGCATCCGCAGCAGGTCGACGACGCCCGCGAAACCGTCCTCCACCCCGATCGGCAGCTGGACCACCAGCGGACGCGGATGCAGCCGCTGCCGGATGGACTCCACGGCCGCGTCCAGATCGGCGCCCGCGCGGTCGAGTTTGTTGACGAACGCGATCCGCGGTACGCCGTGCCGGTCGGCCTGGCGCCACACCGATTCGCTCTGCGGTTCGACCCCGGCGACGCCGTCGAACACCGCGATCGCGCCGTCGAGGACCCGGAGCGACCGTTCGACCTCGTCGGAGAAGTCGACGTGGCCGGGAGTGTCGATCAGGTTGACCAGATGGCCGTCCCACGAACAGCTGACCGCGGCGGCGAAGATGGTGATGCCACGGTCGCGCTCCTGGGAATCGAAGTCGGTCACGGTCGTGCCGTCATGGACCTCGCCACGTTTGTAGGTGGTGCCGGTGACGTACAGGATTCGTTCGGTGAGGGTGGTCTTGCCCGCGTCGACATGGGCGAGGATGCCCAGATTCCGGACGGCGGACAGGGGACGGTGCGCATGGCGCGGGCCTTTCGAAAGTGATCTCCGGAGCTCGGACTGCGCGATTCGGGCGAACGCGGGCAGGCGCCCTCGCCGTCGCGGGGCGACGGGAAGGATGGCGCGAGAAGGTCAGGCGTTCGTCAACGGGCCGGTGCTAGCCGCGCGGCAGGCACCGGACGCGCGGAGACGCGAGGATCACCTCGTAGCGGGCCGAGGGGACGACGACGGCGTGGTGATGACGCACTGTCCTGTCTTTCCTCGCCGGGATGATTCGCGGGGAGTGTAGCCACCGGGGACGCCGGCCGGGAACCGATTTTCCGCGGGTTCGGCGGAACCCGACCAGTTTCCGGTGACGGCGGTGTCCATCCTTTCGAGGGACACCACAGGCGAAAGGAACGAGTATGAGGGCGGACGAGCCGCTGAGCTTGGCGAAGACCGGTGACGGCGAGGCGTTCCGTGATCTCGTCGCGCCGTACCGCCGCGAGCTGCAGGTGCACTGCTACCGCATCCTGGGCTCCGTGCAGGACGCCGAGGATCTGCTGCAGGAGACGTTGCTGGCCGCATGGCGCGGGATCGACGCGTACGAGGAACGCGCGTCCGTGCGGACCTGGCTGTACCGGATCGCGACCAACCGCTGCCTCAACGCGCTGCGCACGGGCGACCGCCGGCCGCACGACCACGCGGCCTACCGACCGGAGGTCCCGTTGCCCGAGCCGTCGCGGCGCCGCCCGGAGCCCAGCTGGCTGGAGCCCTACCCCGACGTCCTGCTCGCCGGGATCGCCGATCGGATGCCCGGCCCGGAGGCGCGCTACGAGACCAGGGAGTCGATCTCGCTCGCGTTCCTGGCGGCACTCCAGCAGCTTCCGCCGCGACAGCGGGCCGTCTTGGTGCTGCGGGACGTCCTCGGGTTCCGTGCCGCCGAGGTGGCGGGGATCCTCGACACCACGGAGAACGCCGTGACCAGTGCGCTGAACCGGGCACGTTCGGCGCTGGCCAAGGAAATGCCGGACGGCGGCCGCGAGACCGCTCCCCTGCCGGATTCGCCGCGGGAACGCCGGATCGTCGACGAGTTCACCCGAGCCTTCGAGACCGGCGACGTCGAGGCCATCGTGGCCCTGCTGACCGACGACGCGTGGCTCACCATGCCTCCGCTTCCCTGGGAGTACCAAGGCCCGGACGCCGTCGGGCACTTCCTGGCCACCGTCGCGCTCTGCGACGGCCGCCGATACTCGCTTATCCCCACCCGCGCCAACGGTCAACCCGCGTTCGGCTGCTACCTCCGTGATCCGAGGACGCCGATCGGGCACGCGCACGGAGTGCTCGTGCTGGAACTGGCCGGTGACCGGATCACCGCGGTGACCCGCTTCCTCGACAACTCACTGCTCGCCGCGTTCGGCCTCCCCCGCTCGTTGCGCGGCTGATCCTCCGCTCTTCCGTGGCCACGCCCGCCGGGCGTGCGCCCCGTCATGCCCGAAACAAGGAGAAATCTTGACCCCCAAACAGGCGTGGGTTCTGGGCCTCGCCTCATCGGCGTCGTTCATGATGGCGCTGGACAGTCAGATCGTGACGACGGCGCTGGGCACGATCCGCCGGGATCTGTCCGCGTCGATCGAGCAGCTCGAATGGACCGTCAACGCCTACAACCTCAGCTTCGCCGTCTTGCTGCTCACCGGTGCGGCGCTCGGCGACCGGTTCGGCCGCCGCCGGATGTTCGTCACCGGCCTCACCGTGTTCACCCTCGCCTCGGTGGGCTGTGCATTGTCCACCGACATCGGCACGCTGATCGTCGCGCGGACCGCGCAGGGCGTCGGTGCGGCCATGGTGCTGCCGCTGTCGCTCACCCTGATCAGCGTGATCTTCCCACCCGAACAGCGGGGCAAGGCGATGGGGCTCTATCTGGGACTCACCGGGCTGGCGACGTTCAGCGGCCCGTTCATCGGCGGTGCCATCGCCGAAGGGCTGGCGTGGCAAGGGATCTTCTGGCTCAACCTGCCGGTCGGCGTCGTCGCCGTCCTGCTCACGCTCCGGCGCGTCGACGAGAGCACCGGTCCGGCCACGCGGTTCGACCAAGGCGGCGTCGTCCTGGTGACGCTGGGATCGCTGGGCATCGTCTGGGGCCTGGTCCGGGGAAACCTCGCCGGCTGGGGCAGTGCCGAGGTCCTGGGCTCGCTGGTACTCGGCGTCCTGCTGGTGGCCGCGTTCGTGTTCTGGGAACGGCACAGCGAAGCGCCGATGCTGCCGATGCGGTTCTTCCGGCTGAGGGCGTTCTCCACGGCCAACGCGGCGAATTTCTGTGTCTTCGCTTCGCTGTACGGCACGCTTTTCTTCCTGCCGCAGTACTTCCAGACAGCGCAAGGACTCGGGCCTTTCGAGGCGGGACTGCGCATGATGCCGTGGACCGCGACCCTGATGATCTGCGCGCCCATCGCGGGCAAACTGGCGGACAAGTACAGCGCGCGCACGTTCGTGGCCGCCGGGCTGCTACTCCAGACCGCCGGCATGAGCTGGATCGCCCTGGTCGCCGCACCCGGAACGAGCTACGCCACCCTCCTGCCGGGGCTGATCGTCAGCGGTGTCGGCCTCACTTCGGCCATGCCCGCCGCGCAGCGTTCGGTCGTCGGGGCCGTCCGGCCGCCCGAGATCGGGCAGGCGTCGGGCGCGTTCATGATGGTGCGGATCCTCGGCGGGGTGTTCGGCGTCGCGGTGACGGTCGCCGTCTTCGCCGGCACCGGAAGTCACGGCTCGCCGGAGGAGTTCGGCGGTGGTTTCACCGCGGCGATGGGCACCGTCGTCGCGTTCGCCTTCGCGGGCATGCTGGTCGCCCTGGGGATGCCGGGCAGGCGACCGGCAGAGGCACCACGGGCATCCGCCCTGTCCGGTACCGATCGAGGAGGAAACCGATGACCGACCTGAACGCTCGCGCCGAAGCGCTCCGTGCCCTGCACAGCGGGGAAATGCTCGTCCTGCCGAACGTCTGGGACGCGGCGAGTGCCGAAATCTTGGCGGAGGCGGGATTCCCCGCGATCGCCACCGCCAGTGCCGCGGTGTCGGCGATGCTCGGCTATCCCGACGGCGAAGGCGCGCCGTGGCGGGAGATGTTCGCGGCGGCGAGCCGGGTCGCCCGCGCGGTGTCGTTGCCGGTCACCGTGGACGCGGAAGCGGGCTATGGCCTGGGGCCGCGGGAATTCGTGGACCGGCTGCTGGAGACCGGCGCCGTCGGCTGCAACCTGGAGGACACCGATCACCGGACCGGCAAGCTGGTCGACCCCGACGAGCACGCCGAACGGCTCGCGGACATCCGCTCGGCCGCGACCGAGGCGGGCGTCCCGATCGTCGTCAACGCCCGGGTGGACACGTTCCTGGGCGACCGCGGGATCCCCGAGCCGGAAAGGGTCGCCGAGGCCATCCGGCGGGGCCGGCTCTACCGGGAGGCCGGCGCCGACTGCGTCTATCCGATCGGGGTGCGACGGCGGGACGACCTCGCCGCACTGGTCACCGGACTCGCGTGCCCGGTGAACGGCAACGTCGGCGAGGAACTGGATCTGGCCGCGCTCCGGGAACTCGGCGTGGCACGGGTGTCGTACGGCCCGCGCTTTTATTTCGCTGCTCTGGAGGGTTTCCGGGCGGCCATCGAAAAGCGGTAGCCCTGAAGCCCAAGACTCCCACTGAGGGCTCGGAGCGGAGGGGGTCGTGAGTGGTAAAGAGCGTTAGAACGACACTTGTCACTCACGACCACCTGCACCCGTCACTTGCAGAACGCGGTGTCCACAGTGGCCATGACCGCCTTGGCGTCCTTGTCCCCGTCGCCGAAGGTGCCCGGCATCGCGGTCACCGCGAGCGCGACCGTGCGGCCGTCTTCCGTGGCGCCACCGCGGGTTTCGAATCCGTGGATGTCCCCGCCGTGTCCCCAGTACACGCCGCCGCAGCTGAGCGGATTGCTCATCAGGCCAAGGCCGTACTTCGTGCCGGGAAAGAGGGGCGCGTCGACCGTCGTCCGCATTTCGGCCAGCTGCGCGGCGGGAAGCAGCCTGCCTTCGAGTAACACCTTGAAGAACTTGCCGAGGTCACTGGGTGTCGAGATCAGCTGGCCTGCCGCGCCGCCCCAGGACGGGTCCAGCTCCGTCACGTCGATCACCTTTCCGGTGGCGGCGTTGCCGATGGCGTACCCCTGCGGATGCCGTCCCTGGATGGTCTGGTCGCCGACCTGCGGCCAGTAGGTGTGCTTCAGGCCCGCCTTCTTGATCACGCGTTCGGTGATCTGCTCCTGGATCGGACGTCCGGTCACCTTCTCGATCAGCATGCCCGCCAGCAGATAACCGGTGTTGCTGTACTCCCATTTGGTTCCGGGCGCGAACTTCGCCGGGTGGCTCAAGGCCGCCGCGAGCAGTTCGTGATTCGGGACGTACCGGTGCTGCACCTGCTCGAAGTTCTCCAGCCCGAGGTACTCGGTGTAGTTCGGCAGCCCGCTGGTGTGCTGCAGCAGCTGCCGGACGGTGATCTTGGTGGCGTCGATGCCCTCACCGCGCACGATCCCCGGAAGGTACTTCTCGATCGGCGCGTCCAGATCCACCTTGCCCTCGGCCACCAGCTGCAGGACCGCCACCGCCGTGAACGTCTTGGTGTTGCTGCCCGCCCGGACCGTGCCGTCCCGCGGAACGGGCACCTGGCGATCGATTCGCGAGGACCCCGCGACCAGCGACGACGCACGCCTTCCGTCAGCCACATAGGCGAGCGCGGCCGGGAACTTCTCTTGACGCACCAACGAGTCCAGCCCCTTCTGCAGGTCGGCCCCCTTGGCCGGGGCCGCATCCGCCGCCGTGGTCCACGCGGCGCCCATCAGGCCCGCCACCGTCAAGACCACGACACCCTTGCGTACCGTCATTCGCACTCCTTGCTCGAACGGATCGACACCTACGACTCTGGCCGGATCGGGCACGAAGATCAGGAGTGCTGACTGCCGAATCACAGGTAGCGCTGGCGCTACCTCCGAAAATTTTCGGACCGGAATTCGTCCCACCATTGTCCGCGCGGGTCGCGGCTGACTAAGGTCAGTTCGGAAAGTGGACTAGACCACCCGAGGCCGGGAGGCGACGATGCCCCTCGACGAACAGCAGACCTGGGCAATGCTGCGAGAGCTGGACGAACCCGGCCACTGGGAGGTGCCGCACGACTTCGACGGACCGGCCGAACGGGCGCGATTCGAGCGGCTGGCCGAACGGCTCGACCACCGCTTCGGATGCACCTGCGAAGTCGACCGCCACGTCCAGGACGCCAGTCACCTCGGCAGGATCGTGATCCCGGCGAGCGCGACCTCCGCGGGCGACCGGGTGACCGTCACGGTCAGCAATTTCGGCGGCCTCGTCGCGGTGACGCTGGGGAATCCGGGCAGCTACGACGAAGACGAGGAACGGGAGTTCTTCCCGGTCTCGGTCCGAAGACAGGTCGAAGACGAGCTGGAAGCGCTCGGCTACCTGCCCGTCTCCGAACATCCGTTATGGACCAGGTACACCGGGATCAGCGGATTCGACACCCTCTATCCCCCGGACCGGCCGCCTTCGTGGTGGGACCGGTTCTTCGACTACCTCTAGGCGTTGCTCGGCGCGAGCGCGCCGGCCAGTTCCGCCGCGTCCGGCACGCTGACCAGTACCTCGTCGAACGGGAGCCCGGCGACCCCGCGATCGATTTCGATCCGCAGCCCCGGCACACCCCTGCGGACCGACACCAACTGGCGGGTCCCCGTGCCCAAACCCCAGTAGCCCACCTTCAGCACCCCGCTGATCAGCGCCCCCGCCCGTCCCCCGCGCGTCCGCCGCAAGGGCGCGTCGACATGCTCGACGACCTTGATCGCCGCCCGCGGCACGACCACTTCGTCGCGCCACACGGCCAGCCGCTCCCAGCCCGAAAAACCGACCCGCACTCCACCCTCGGTGATGTCCAGCGTCGCCATCGTGATCGCCTTCCCTCCAGAGCTATCTGATGTAGTTGTTATAGTAAGTGTATAGCAGATATCCTTGAGGGGTGTTGCTGACTCTCGACCTCGACAGCGAGGTTCCGATCTACCAGCAGATCCGCGACCGGATCGTCGAAGCCGTCGCCGACGGCGTGCTGGCCGAGGGCAGCGCCCTGCCCTCCACCCGGCAACTCGGCGCCGATCTCGGGATCAACTTCCACACCGTCAACAAGGCCTATGACCTGCTGCGGACGCAGGGCTTCATCCGGATCAACCGCAAGACCGGCGCCGTGGTCCGGCGGGACGCGTCCTCCGGTCCGGCGGAAGACGGCTACGCGGACGAATGGCAAGAGCGCCTGCGCACTTTGCTGGCCGAAGCCGTCGCCCTGGGCCTGGGCCCGCGCGAAGTGACCAGCCGGTGCGAGTCCGTGCTGGGCTCCTTCGCCGTGAGCGCCCGCCGATGACCGGACCGCTCTGGCTGAACCTCGCCCTGATCGCGTTCACCGCGGCCACCTTCGCCTCGGCACCCGCGCTGGCACGGCCGACCCTTCCCTTCGGCGTCCGGGTCCCGGCCCGGCGCACCGGAGAGGCCGTGATCCTCCGCGCGCGGCGTCGCTACAACCGGGGAATCGCGGCAGGCGCGGTTGCCGCCTGCGCCGTCGTTCTCATCGACGAAATAGCACCCGAGGTCGTCCTGGTCGGTCTCGTCGCGACCTATTCGCTGCTCGGCGGCCTGGCCAGTCGTGCGATCGCCGCCGCGAAACGTCAGGAGGGCTGGTACGCCGGGGCCCGGCAGGCGGTCACCACCGACACCTCCTTGCGCTCCGACCCCGTCCGTCCACAGTGGATTCTGCTGGCGCCGGCGGTGCTGCTGACCGTCGTCACGGCGGCGATCGGCCTGGCCGTGGGCACGGCGAACTTCTCGACGGTCCTCACGCAGATCCTGGTCGTCGTGCTGATCCCGCCCCTGACCATCGCGATTTCCCGGGCCCGGCCCGAGATCGACGCCGCACAGCCGTCGGCGTCGGCGTCGCGGTACAGGGAATACCTGCACGGGGTGCTCAGCCTGCTCCTGGTCTCCGCGGGCTGCGTCACCGCGACCATGCTCGTCGTTTCGCTCCAGCTGTGGGAGGTCGTCGAGACGACTGTGCCGACGACGATCGTGGGCTACCTGCCCCTCCTCGCCGCCTTCATCGCGTGGATTGTCTTCTCCGTCCGCGCAGGCGACGCCGGACACCGGTTGACACCCACCGGCGACGAACCGGAGACCCGATACGAACAACGCGACGACGACCGCTATTGGCACGCCGCCGGGATGGTCTATCTGAACCGGAACGACCCCGCGCTCCTGGTGCACCGGCGGGTCGGGACGTACTGGACGCTCAACCTCGGGCATCCGATCGCCTGGGTCGTCCTCGCCGCGGTCGCCGTGGCCGGAGTGCTCGCCGGGCTCGGCATCGTCACGCTGCCCGAGAAGGGCGCCTGATCACAGGGCGTTACCCTGAGGCAATGACGTCGCAGAAAACCCCTCAAACGATGAAGCCCGCGACAGCGGCGAAGAAGCTGGGTGTGTACCTCGAGGCCACCCCGGTGGAGTTCCAGGAGGGTGTCGTCTCCCGCGACGAACTGAACGCGCTGCAGGCCGAACCGCCCGAGTGGCTGCGGGAACTGCGCCGCAATGGGCCGCACCCGCGTCCGGTCATCGCGGCGAAGCTGGGCGTCTCCATCAGCGGCCTGGCGCGCGGTGGGATCACGGGCACCCTCACCACCGAGCAGATCGACGCGATCAAGAACGAGAACCCCGACTGGCTGAAGCGGGAGCGCGAGACGCTGGCCGAGGTCCGCAAGGAGGAGGCGCGCCTCAAGGCCGCCCGCAGCGAAAGCTGACCGACCTCATCACGGAGGTGGCTGGGTACGCTCACCGTGCCAGGCAGGTGAGCGCCTTCGTGGCGAGTCGCCGAACCTCGCTCCAACCACTGTCACCGAACCAGGCCGCATCCGAACTCAGGGAGCCTTGGCGATCCGACACGGCGACGACCGCGGCCACGACCTCGCGGATCACGTCGCTCTCCTGGCTGTCACGGAGGATCGTCCCGATCGACGTGACCGGATCCACCAAGTCCCACGAGGTGTCGTCCGCCAGCCAATGGACGGCATTCGTGAGGTCCGGCCATCGGGTGTCCCCGCCCGCATCGTCCAGCGCTGGAGGCGCTGCTGAGAGCACTCTGAGCGCGTTGAGCACATCTTCACGCCGCTCGGGCCACGCGACATCCATTTTCGGCAGCCTACGCGCGGCATCGCTCGGTGCAGCTCGCCAACCCTGCCCGTAGGCACCAGGCCGTGTCCTGTAAGTCTGTTCGATGGGCTTCGGGATCCAGGTGGTTCCTGACGGTGCGGGCGGACGCGGCCTCGTACCGGGTCGTACTCGGCCGCGTCCGCCCGTCCCGTCAGGGACCCACCTGGGCGCGAAGACCGCGAACATGACTTACAGGACACGGCCTAACCGCGACGACGGGGTTTGCCGCGCTTCCCACCCTGAGGAGCGCGGCGATTCCCGGCCTGCGGCTTCCGGCCGGTGGCCTGAGGGCGTTTGCCCTTCGCCGGAGCCTTCTCCTGAGTCTTCTTTTCCGGAGCCTGCTGCCGCCCGCGCGTGCTGTTGACCGTGCGGCCGCGCACGATCCCGATGAACTGCTCCATCAGGTCGGAGGTCTCTTCGTCCGGCCAGGACAAGGCGACACCGGATTCGGGCGTGCCGGAGATCGGACGGTAGGTCAGGTCACGCCGGTGGTGCAGCCGCGCGAGTGACTGCGGGACGACGAGGAGCCCGACACCGGCGGCGACCAGCTCGATGGCGTCCGCCGTGGTCGCGGGGCGCTCCAGCGCGGGTTTCCCCGGTGGCGCGTCCCAGTCCAGCGTGTCGTCGAGCGGGTGCAGCACGATTTCGTCGGCGATGTCGTCGACGGTGACCTCGTCCGCGGCGGCGACCAGGTGGTCCTTGGGGACGACCACGACGGTCGTCTCGGTGTAGAGCGGGATCGCGTGCAGCCCCTCGCGATCGATGGGAAGCCTCAGCAGGACGGCGTCCACCTCGCGCTCCCGGACCAGCGCGGTGGCCTCGGCCGCGGTCGTCTGGACGAGTTCGAGCGGGACGTCGGGCGACCGCTCGTTCCAGATCCGGACCCACTTCGAGGGCGTCACGCCGGGGACGTACGCGAGTTTGAAGGAGGCGGGTGTGTCCGGGCCGGTCATGAGCCCAAGGTTACCGGGAGTATCGACGGAGGACTCCGGGGCCCGCGATGCTCGACCATGGCTCTTAGGGTCTTTCGACCTGTATTCGGGTGCTTGAGGTAACGGTGGCCGCGAACGGCTCGACTCGTGGTGCAGGGCGTCCACGGGGACGCTGGAACGAAATGAGCGATTCCCATGAGCCTTCCGCCCACGATGCCGCCCGCTCCGGAATCTCCGAATAAGTGGAAGAAATGGCCTTGGATCACCGGCGTCGTCGTCGCGGTCTTGTTGATCGCCGCGATCGCCGATGGCGGCAAGACCGATGATCCCGGGCGCACCGCGATCAGTGGTTCGACCTTGTCCAGCCCACCCATCGTGACCACCACGGATCCCGCTGTCGCGGCATCGGTGAGCTCCGCGGCCGAAGCGGCCCGCGAGTCCGTCTCACGTTCGATCGCCGAGTCGGCCGGCCGCTCGTCCGAGGCGGAACGGAAGTCCTCCGAAGCCGCGATCGCGCAGCGAAAGGCGGACGAAGAAGAGGCGAGCAAGGCCCGGAAGATCACTTACAGCGTGACCACCACGGGATCGGGCATCTCGTCCGTCACCTACCTGAAGCCCGGCTTCAATATTTCCCAGGAAACGAACGTCAAAGGCAAGAAGTGGTCAAAGACCATCGAGTCCGACGAATCGGCTCTGGGCGTCAACATGAACGCGCAGAACGCGGGCGGGGGCACCATCACCTGCCGGATCAGCAGGGGTGACGGCACGACCATCGCCGAGAACAGCAGCTCCGGTGCTTACGCTGTGGTGAGCTGCGGCTGAGCACCGTCATCGTGGGCGAGCCGGTGTCCCCAATGTCGCATCAGGGACACTGAGCGTCTCAAATGCGACATTGGGAACCCGGCGCACCCACGGCGCGAGACCCGCTACGGAGCCCAAGCCGCGGAGACCGCCCAGGTCACGTCCTGGTCGTACGAGACCGGGTTGTCGAACGGGTGGCCACCGCCGCCGGCGGCGACGTAGACCTCCTCGGCGTAGTGCCGCATGTTCGTGCCCAGTTCGTTCACCGACGCCAGCCGGACTCCACCGGCCGCGGGCTGGGCGCAGAACGTCGCGTCCTTCCGGAACAGGTCGGTGTTGTCGTTTCCGCCCAGCCGCACCCGGAAGTCCGCGTGCCGCAGGAACCGGCCCGGATAGTTGCGCGCCTCCAGCGAGTAGCACGACGGATCCGCGAGGCCGCGCCGCACGACGAACGTCGCGTCCGCCTTCAGCAACGCCGCGCTCCCCCCGTTCACCACATCCGTCCTCGCGAGACCGTCACGGTGCCGCAAGAACCGGTCGGTGAAGCCGGGTGTGGTCACCTTGAACGATCGCGCCTGGTCCAGCGGCAGATCCGCACCGCTGCGCCAAAGCGGGACCGACGCCGCCCACGTCGTGTCCGCCGCGAAGCTCGACGGCGTGTCCCACGGGTTCGCCCCGCCGCTGCGTGCCAGATAGACGGTCGCGGCGTAGTGCCGCAGATACGCGCCACGCTGGTTGAAGGACTCCAAAGCCGTTCCGCCTGCGCCTTCCCTCGTGCAGAAGGTCGCGTCGCCGGCGAACAGCGCCGAGCCGTCGTTCGCGTCCTTGCGGATCCGTGACGACGAATGCCGCAGGAAGTGCCCGGGGTAGTTCCGCGACTCGAACGACAGGCACGACGCGTCGGCCAACCCCTGGCGGGCCCAGAACGTCGCGTCCTTCTTGGCGAAGTCCGCACTGCCCTCGCCGAGGACGTCGGTCCTCACGAAGTCGTCCTGATGCCGCAGGTAGCGATCCGTGTACCCCGCCGTGGTGACCCGCAACGACACGAGTTCACCCCGGCCCACCTCGGTGCCCTTGGCGATGGCGAGCACCTTCTGGTTGATCTCGCGCACCCGCGCCTCGGTCATCTTCAGCACACGGCGGTCGTAGGTGTAGAAGCCGTTGACCTCGTTCTCGACGTCGTACGGCTCGGTGTAGACCGACGCGGAAAGCCCGCGGCCGTGCACGAACCGCCCGACCTGCTTGGTGATCTCCACGTACCGGTTCGTCAACGACGTCTCGTCCGGATACAGCGCGCCGTACGCGAACCCCTTGCCCGGTTCCCATTCGTGCCCGGCGACGCGCCTCCCGAGCCCGCCGTACTCACCCAGCACGGCGATCCGGCGCGCGTCAGGTTGCCTCGTACCGGTGGAGACCTGGTACGCGTGATCGTCGATCACATCGCCGTTGCCCGGGTCCGGATCGGAGACGCAGCAGTTCGATCCGGAGTTGTGGTTGATCAGCCGGGTGTCGTCGATCGAGCGGACGAGATCGACGATCCGGCCGGCCTCGTACTCGCCCCAGCCTTCGTTGAACGGCACCCACTGCACGATCGACGTGATGCCCTTGTGCTGCTCGATCATCCGCCGCAGTTCGGACTCGAAGTTCGCGTGCCCGTTCGGGACCTCGTCGACCGAGTCGAGCGACGGCATGTCCTGCCAGACCATCAGCCCGAGCCGGTCGGCGTGGTAGAACCACCGCGCGGGCTCGACCTTGATGTGCTTGCGGACCATGTTGAAGCCCAGCGCCTTCTGCCGTTCGAGGTCGAACCGCAGTGCCTCGTCGGTCGGCGCGGTGTAGATGCCGTCCGGCCAGTATCCCTGGTCGAGCGTGCCGAGCTGGAAGACGAACTTCCCGTTGAGCAGCGGCCGCATCACGCCGCCGACCATCGCCTTGCCCAGCGACCGCATGCCGAAGTACCCCGTGACGACGTCGCCTCCCGGCAGCCGGACGCGCAGGTCGTAGAGGAACGGGTCGTCCGGCGACCACAGCCGCGCGTTCGGCACCGGAACCCGCAGGCGGGAACCGACTGCACCGGTGGCGGTCCCCACCACTTGACCACCCGAAAGGACTTCGGCGGTCGCTTGCTGCCCGGCCGTCCCTTGGACGACGAGGTCGAGCGCGCCGCCGGGAACATCGGGGGTGGTGTCGAGCCGCGTGATGTGCTCCGCACGCACAGGCTCCAGCCAGACGGTCTGCCAGATCCCCGACGCGGCCGTGTAGAAGATGCCGTCAGGCGTCTTCCGCTGCTTCCCCACCGGATAACGGCTTCCGTCGACAGGCGACGCCACGCCGACGACGATCTCGTTCTCTCCCGCCTTGAGCGCCGGGGTGATGTCGAACGAGAAGGCGTCGAAACCGCCGGTGTGGTTCCCGACCGGCGTCCCGTTGACCCAGACCCTGGTCTCCCAGGTGACGGCACCGAAGTTGAGCTTCACCCGGCGACCGTCCCAAGTGGACGGAACGGTGAACGTCCGGCGATAGAACATGGTGTCCTCATGCCGTTTGATCCCCGAAAGCATCGACTCGATCGGGTAGGGCACGAGGACGTTCTCGCTCAGCGGCCTGCCGATCGGCGGCGAGTTCAGGTTCGGTGCACCGGTGAAACCCCAGGTGCCGTTGAGGTTGAGCCACTCCGACCGCACCAGTTGCGGGCGCGGGTACTCGGGCAGCGCGTTCGACGGCGAGACCTGGTCCGTCCACGGGGTCGGAAGCGGGACGGGGGCGGCTTGGGCGACGGGGACGAGTGTCGTCGCGGCGGCCAGCAGACCGGCCACGACGCTCAGGGCGCGCGCGGTTCTTCGGTGCATGCGATCTCCCTATCTCCGGGCGGTCGTACGCGCCAATGACCGTTGCAGCACAACGACCACCAAGAGGAACGCGCCGCTGACCACCGACTGGTAGTTGCTGTCGAGAGTTCCGATCTGGTTGATGACGTTCTGGATCACCGTTCGGATGCCCACTCCGATGACCGTGCCGAGAATCGTGCCCATTCCGCCGGTCAGCAGGGTGCCCCCGATGACGACGACGGAGATGGCGTCCAGTTCGAGGCCGACCCCGATCACCGTGACGCCGGATTGGAGATACGCCGCGGTGAGCGCGCCCGCCAGCCCGGACAGGAGGCCGCTCATCACATAGACGGTGACCTTGGTGCGCGCCACCGGCAGCCCCATCAGTTTCGCGGACTGTTCCGATCCGCCGGTCGCGAACACCGACTGCCCGAACCGGGTCCGCCGCAACAGCAGCCCGCCGAGCAGGCAGAGCGCCGCCGCGATGAACACCGGATAGCCGAACCCGAACAGCGTGCCGCGCCCGAGTTCGACGAACACCTCGTCTTCCGGGATCTTGTACGTCGTCGCACCCTCGCTGGTGATCGCGAGCAGCAGCCCGCGGGCGAACAGCAGGGACGCCAGCGTGACGATGAACGGCGCCATCCCGGTCTTCGCCACGAGCAGCCCGTTGACCAGGCCGATCAGCCCGCACACCGCCAGCGGCAGCAGCAGCGCGACGAGGAATCCCCATTGCGACCCGTAGGCGGCGAGGACCCCGCCGAGCGCGTAGACCGACCCCACCGACAGGTCGATCCCGCCGGTGATGATCACGAACGTCATCCCGAGCGCGATGATCGCGAGGAACGAGCTCTGCAACGCGATGTCGCGCAGGTTGTCCAGGCTGCCGAAGCGCGGGAACAGCAGCCACGCGACGGCGACCATGAGCACCAGCGCGATCGCCGCGCCCTGTTTCTGCAGGACCCCGGTCATCAGCTCGCGCCGGGTGGAGTCCTGAGCGGCCATCGTGGGCGCCGCGGTCATCGGCTGCTCCGTTCCCGTGCGACGTACACCGCGCCGACGATGATCGCGGCCTGGATCATCTGCGCGGTCGAATCCGGCAGGTTGTGCTTGATGAGCGTGGCGCGGACGAGCTGCATGAGCAGGACCCCCATCACCGTGCCGAGGATGCGGACGCGCCCGCCGGTCAGCGGGGTGCCGCCGACCACGACCGCGGTGATCGCGGACAGTTCCATCAGCAGGCCTGCGTCCGCGGGGTCGCCCGCGCCGAGCCGGGCCGTGGAAAGCACTCCGGCCAGCGCCGCGAGCAGCCCGCAGATCGCGTAGACGCCGATGAGGACGCGGGTGACCGGCAGCCCGGCGAGCACGCTGGCCCGCCGGTTGCCGCCGATCGCGACCAGCCGCCTGCCGAACGCCGTCTTCCCGACCAGCGCCGCCATCAGCACGGCGAGGACGGCCGCGATGAGCACGCTCACGGGGATCCCGAGCACCTCGCCGGTGCCGAGCGCGAGGAACCCCGGATCGTGCAACTGGATCAGCTGGCCATCGGCGAGCACCAGCGCGAGCCCGCGCCCGCCGACGAGCAACGCCAGCGTCGCCACGATGGGTTGAATCCCGACTCTGGCCACGAGAACGCCGTTGAACGCCCCAGCCGCCAGCCCCGCGGCGAGCGCGATGGCGACCGCGGGCAGCGTTCCGTAGCCGAGGTACAGCGGCACGAGCGCGGCCGACAGCGCCATCACCGCGCCCACCGACAGGTCGACGCCCTCCGTGCCGATCACCAGCGCCATCCCGAGCGCGACCACCAGTACCGGCGCGGCCTGGATGAGCTGGGTGCGGAAGTTGCCGACGGTCAGGAAGTTCGCCGTGAACGCGATGTTGAACAGCACGAGCGCGACGACGGCGACGTACACGCCGTACTCCTGCAGCCACCGCGCCACCCGGGTCCGGTCCACCGTTTTCGCCGTGTCCGTCATGGTGGGCCCCGGTTCCTCCGTTCTCCGCTGGGTGCTAGTCATCCGTGCCGCCCGAGGCGATCGCGGCCAGCACGTGGTCCTGCGTCAGCTGCTCCCCCGCCAGTTCCCCGACCACCGCGCCGTCCTTGAGCACGATCAGCCGGTCGGCGCCGTCGAGGAGTTCGTCCATCTCCGAGGAGATCAGCAGGACGGCGAGCCCGTCCTTCGCGAGTTCGTCGATGAGCGCCTGCACCTCCGCCTTCGCGCCGACGTCGATCCCCCGGGTCGGCTCGTCGAGCAGCAGCACCTTCGGTTCGGTACAGAGCCAGCGGGCCAGCAGCACCTTCTGCTGATTGCCGCCGGAGAGCTCCGCGACCTTCTGATCCGGGCTGGACACCTTGATCCGCAGGCGTTTCACGAACGTATCGACGATGCTGTCCTGCCGGGCACGGCTGACCAAGCCGAACCGGGACAGCTTCGGCAGCGCGGCGAGCACGATGTTCTCCCGTACCGAGAGATGCGGGATGATGCCCTCGGTCTTGCGGTCTTCGGCGAGCATGCTGACCCCCGCGCGCATCGCGGCGGCCACGTTCCCTTGCGGGACTTGCCTTCCACCGACGAGGACGGTGCCGCCGGACAGCGGCAGATCACCGACGATCGCCCGCGCGGTCTCCGTCCGGCCGGAGCCGAGCAGCCCGGCGAGACCGACGATCTCGCCGGGCCTGATCTCCACCGAGACCCCGCCGAGGCGATTGCCGCTGGTGAGGTTCTCCGCGCGCAGCACCGGTTCCCGGCCCGCCTCGTGATCGCCCTCGAACGCCGTCGCGCCGTGCGAGCGGATGTCGCCCACACTGCGGCCGAGCATCATCGACACCAGTTCCAGCCGCGGCAGACCGGCGAGTAATCCGGTGTGGATCCGCTTGCCGTCCCGCAGCACCGTCACCCGGTCGCAGATCCGGTACAGCTCGTCCATGCGGTGACTGACGTACACGATCGCGATCCCGCGTTCGTGCAGTCCGCCGATGACCTCGAACAGCGTCTCGACCTCACGCGGTTCCAGCGAGGACGTCGGCTCGTCCATGATCACGACGTCGGCGTCGACCGACACCGCACGGGCCAGCGCGACCATCTGCTGCGCGCCGACCCCGAGTGTCCCGAGTGGACGGCGGACGTCGGCGTCGATGCCGTAATCCTTCAGCAGCGCCGCCGCGTCGGCGTTCATCCGCGCCCAGTCCACCAGCCCGAACCGCTTCCGCGGCTCCCGGCCGAGGTACACGTTGCTCGCCACGCTCATCAGCGGGATGAGGTTGACCTCCTGGTAGATCGTGGAGATCGCGCCCCGCGCGTGGATCGTGCCGGAGTCCGGCTTGTGCACGCCGGTGAGCACCTTGATCAGCGTCGACTTTCCGGCGCCGTTCTCACCCACCAGCGCGTGCACCTCGCCCGGCCGCAGCGCGAACGACACGTCGTCGAGCGCGCGCACCCCGGCGAACGTCTTCGTCACGCCTTCGACCTCGAGAACCGGTTCCATCGTCAGTACGCGTTCCCGAGCTTCTGGGCCGCGTTCGCCGAGTCGTACTGGTCGTCGGAGATCACCACGGTCGGCGGGATCTCCTTGCCGGCGGCGAAGTCCTGCAGCGTGGAGAAGGCGAGCGGGCCGAAGCGCGGGTTGGACTCGATCACCGCGTTGTAGCTGCCGTCGGCGATGAGCTGGACGGCGTTGCGGGTGCCGTCGATCGAGACGATCTTGACGTCCTTGCCCGGTGTCTTGCCCGCGGCCTTGAGCGCGGTGACCGCGCCGATGCCCATCTCGTCGTTCTCGGCGTAGACGGCGGTGATCTCCGGGTTGCTCTGGATGAGCTGCTCCATGACCGCCTGGCCCTTGGACCGGTCGAACTCGCCGGTCTGCTCGGCGACGATCTGGATCCCCGTGGTCGCGGCGATCTCGTCCTTGAACCCCTTGGTGCGATCGGTGGTCACGTTGTTGCCCGACGCGCCGAGCAGGATCGCGACCTTGCCGGTGCCGCCGGTCGCCTTCACCATCTCCTGCGCGGCGCGTTTGCCCTGCTCGACGAAATTGGAGCCGATGAAGGTCAGGTAGTCGGTGCACGGCTGCGAGGTCACCTTGCGGTCGATCGTGACGACCGGAACCTTCTTAGCCTTCGCCGCGTCTAGGGCGGGCTGGAGGCCGTCGGAGTTCAGCGGAGCGACGATGAGCAGCTGCGCGCCACGGTCCAGCAACGACTTGATGTCGCTGACCTGCTTGTTGAGGTCGCTCTGCGCGTTGGTGATCAGGAGTTTGTCCGCCGGGACGCCGAGTTTCGTCGCTTCGTCCTTGATGGACTGCGTCTCGGCGATGCGGAACGGGTTCGCCTCCTTCTCCGACTGGGAGAAGCCGATGATCGCGTTCTTCACGTCCACCTGCGGGTAGCCGGTCTTCTCGCGGGCGCATCCCGGCCCCGCGGCCTGGCTCGGCGCCGCCGAGGCGGCCGGTCCCGCCCCCGACGGGGCGGATTGCTGGTTCTCGCGGCTGGTGCAGGCCGTCAGCGCGAGCGCGAGGCCGGTCACCAGGAGCAGGGTGCGGCGGATGGGCAGGGACATCGATCGCTCCTCGGGGAAGTCGAGCACACGGATCTGCGGTGACCCATGTCACTCATAGGGACGATGCCAGATTTACATCGTTGGTACAACGTTGTAAATCCGCCGTTCGCGCGGCTAGGCTGTGCCGGATCTGTGCCGGAGCACTGCAGAGGGGAGCGAGGGTGGCCACGCTCAAGGACGTCGCCAAGCTGGCGGGCGTCTCGGTCAAGACCGTGTCGAACGTGGTCAACGGCTACGACTTCGTCAAGCCGGAGAACCGCAAGCGCGTCGAGGAGGCACTGGCGTCGACCGGATACCGGCCCAACCTCGGTGCCCGCAATCTCCGCCGCGGCCGCACCGGGTTCCTCGGGCTGATGCTGCCCGAGCTGAGCATCCCGTACTTCGGCGAGCTGGCGGGACTGGTGCTGCAGGCGGCGCAGGAACACGAGTGGAACGTCCTGATCGAACAGACCCTCGGCACCAGGGAACGCGAACGCAACGCGCTGTCCGCCCTCGGCCCGCATCTGATCGACGGCGCGATCATCAGCCCGGAGGCGTTGCACACCAACGACTTCGAGGATCTGGCGCCGGGCGTGCCGCTGGTGATGCTCGGCGAGCACGTCGTCGACGTCCCGATAGACCACGTCGGCATCGACAACGTCCAGGCCGCCAGGATCGCGGTGCGGCACCTGATCTCGCTCGGCCGCCGCCGGATCGCCGCCATCGGCGCGCATCCGCAACGCCACACCGCCGCACAACGGCTGGAGGGCTACCACTCCGCGCTCGAAGAAGCCGGTCTCACGCCCATTCCCGAACTGGTCCTGCCCGCTCTGCGCTACCACCGCGCCAACGGCGCCGAGGCGATGGCGCATCTGCTCGCGCTGCCGGAACCGCCGGACGCGGTCTTCTGCTTCAACGACCTTCTCGCCATCGGCGCCCTGCGCGCCGCGGCCGAACGCGGCGTCCAGGTGCCGTCGGACATGGCGATCGTCGGCTTCGACAACAACGAGGAGAGCGCGTACAGCCTGCCTTCGCTCACGACGATCGCGCCTGACAAGGCGGCGATCGCGCGGGCCGCGGTCGATCTGCTGCGGCGGCGTATCGCGGGCGGGAGCGACCTGGAACCGGAAGACGTCCAGACGCCGTTCTCGCTGGAGATCCGGAACAGCACCATCGCCTGACCCCCGCATTTCGTCCTCTGAACGCGGTAGTTGCGTGCGCAAGGACCGCATTCAGAGGACTGAGCGCGGGACTCGTGGCATTGTGTGTCCGTGAACCGGGCCCTGGCCGTGCTGACCATCGTCGCGTACGTGACGTTGCCGCTCGGCTCGGCCCGATACGAGACGCTCGTGCTGCCGACACTTCTCGCCGGGCTGGTCTACGCGGCGATCGCGATCGCCGGCTTCCCTTGGGTGCAGAAACACGGGCGCGCTTGGGCGATCGCGTACGTCTGCGTTCAGTTACCGCTCGGCTTCACCCTGTTCTCGCTTTCGGGCGCCGCCGTCGGTGCCGTCCTGCTTCTCGTGATCCTCGTCTGCCACACCGTGTTGCTGCTGCCGCTGCCGGTGGCCTTCGGGGTCGCGGTGGTGATCCCGTTGATCCACCTGCCGATGGCGCCGCTGGACGGGCTCCGTGAGGGGCTCGGGACGCTGGCGGTCATGGTCTTCGCCGCCGTGGTGACCGAACTGGTGGTCCGCGAGAAGCGTGCGCGAGAGGAACTGGCCGAGGCGCACGAACGTCTTCGCGACCAGGCGGCGCAGGCCGAACAGCTCGCCACGATCCAGGAACGCAACCGCCTCGCGCGCGACATCCACGACGGGCTCGGTCACCATCTCACCGTCGTCCAGATGATGTTGCAGGCCGCCCGCGCGGTGATCGGCACCGGCGACACGGAACGGGCCGACGGGATGCTCGCCAAGGCACAGGACCAGTCGCGCGAGGCGTTGGCGGAGGTCCGCCGGTCGGTGTCGGCGTTGCGGGAGCCGCGTTCCGAGCCGCTCGCGGACGCGGTGCGGGCCCTGACGGAGGAGACTTCCGCGGCGGGCGTGCCGACCGGGTTCGAGGTCAAAGGCACCGCGCGGAACGCTCGCGCCGACGTGGAGGAGTCGCTGTTCCGGGCGGCCCAGGAGGGACTGACCAACGTGCGCAAGCACGCGCGGGCCACCGCGGCGACCGTGGTGCTCGACTACGCCGTCGCCGATCGAGTCCGGCTCGAAGTTCGCGACGACGGGCTCGGGTTCGCCGGGGATCCTCCGCCGGACAAGGGTTTCGGTCTCGTGGGACTACGCGAGCGGGTCGCCGGGCTCGGGGGCAGCGTCTCGGTCGACTCCGAAGAAGGGCACGGGTTGACGCTCACCGTGGAGGTGCCGGGATGAGCGTCCGGGTGCTGATCGTCGACGACCAGGCGTTGTTCCGCGAAGCGTTGGCGACCCTGCTGGAGGTCCAGCCGGAGATCGATGTCGTCGGTGAGGCCGCGAACGGCGAGGAGGCCGTCCGGCTCTGCGCCGAACTCCGTCCCGACGTCGCGCTGATGGACCTGCGGATGCCGGTGCTGGACGGGATCGCGGCCACCGCGCGGCTTCGGGCCGAGCAACCGGACGTGCGCGTCCTGGCGCTGACGACGTTCGACGACGACGAGGACGTGTTCGCCGCGTTGCGTGCGGGCGCCGTCGGCTATCTGCTCAAGGACGTCTCGTCGACGCGGCTGGTCGAAGCGCTGGTCGCGGCCCAACGGGGCGAATCGGTGCTGCAACCCTCGGTCGCGGCGAAGCTCATCGCGAGGGTGGCGCGGCTGCCCGCCGAGGCACCTCGGCCGTTGGCGACCCCGCTTTCGGAGCGTGAACTCGAGGTCGTCCGGCTCCTGGCGGACGGCCGCAGCAACCGCGAGATCGCCAAGACGCTGTTCCTCGCCGAGGGCACCGTGAAGAACCTCGTGACGAACGTCCTGTCCAAGCTCCAGGTGCGGGATCGCACCCAGGCGGCCCTGCGCGCGAAGGAGCTCGGCCTGTTCTGATCGGCGAGTCGTGACTGGATGGACGACACGCGTGATCAGACGGACGACACGCGTGACTGGATGGACGACACACGCACGACGCGGTCACATGACCTCGCACATGACTTCCGGCACCTGCTCCCGTGCCCCGCCTCGGCCGAACATTGCTCCCATCGCATCGACCGAGGGAGCCGAAATGAAGCACACGACAGAACCGAAGACCCGTAAGCAGGCCGTCCTGCACTTCATCCGCCACGCCGTGGAAATGCTGGTCGCGATGGTGGCCGGAATGATCGTCCTGGAGCCGGTCTGGTCGTTCCTGTGGCCGGGCCTTCCCGGGAACGTGACCGCGAACGCCTTGGTGATGGCCACGAACATGTCGCTCGGCATGGCGCTGTGGATGCGGATCCGGCGTCACGGCTGGGCTTCGATCGCCGAGATGTCGGCCGCGATGTACGTGCCGTATCTGCTGTTCCTGCCGTTCTTCTGGACCGGCTTGATCTCGGGATCGACAGTGATGACGGCCGGGCACGTGCTGATGGTGCCCGCGATGCTCGGCGCCATGTTCCGCCGCCGCACCGACTACGGGCTCTGACCATGCGATTTTTCACCGTGCTGGCGTTCACCGTCGCCGCGCTGGCTCTGCCGGTCACCTTCGGCGCGGTCACCCTCAACGCCAGCTTCGAAGACCGCTACACGCCGAGAAGCGACGGCATCACGCCGCGCCCGGCCCACCGGCCGCACGATCCCGTGAAACCGACCGCGGTGGTCGTCGTGGGGAACGAGGGTGCCGTCGTCTCCGACGCGCTCGCGCCCTACGAGGTCCTGGCGGCGTCCGGCGCGTTCAACGTCTACACCGTCGCGCCGGAGGTCCGGCCGGTCACGCTGACCGGCGGCCTCGACCTCATCCCGGACCTGGGTTTCGCCGACCTCGACAGGCTGCTCTCGTCCGCCGCGCCGGACGTCGTGGTGGTGCCCGCGTTGCCGGATCTCGGCGAGCCGACCACGCGGCCAGTGACCGACTGGCTGAAGCGGCAGTCGGCGCGGGGCTCGCTGCTCATGAGCGTCTGCAACGGTTCGGGCGTGCTCGCGACGGCCGGGCTCCTCGACGGGCGGAAAGCCACCGCGCACTGGATCCGCATCGACGGCTTCGACGACGAGTTCCCCGCCGTGGACTGGATTCGCGGCACGCGCTACGTCGACGACGGGAACATTCTGACCACGGCGGGGATCCTCTCCGGGATCGACGGGGCACTCCGGCTCACCGAGCGCTTCGCCGGCACCGAGACCGCGCGGAAGGCGGCGGAAGCCGTCGGCTGGGCCCACTACTCCCCCGGCTCCAGCCCGCCTATGACGCAGAACACCTTCGAAGCCGCGGACACCGTGGTCGGGTTCAACACCGCCTTCCGGTGGGACAAGCCCAGGCTGGAAGTCCTGCTGACGACCGGGATCCGCGAGCTGGAACTGGCCGCGGTGTTCGACACCTACGGCCAGTCCCTCGCGGTCGAGACGCGGGCGGTCGGTCTCGACGGCACGCCGATCCGGTCCCGGCACGGACTGACCTTCGCGCCGCGCGGCACCCCCACCACCGAGCTCGACCGGCTGATCGTGCCCGGCACCGACGCGGCCGCGAGTCACGCCGCCGACCGATACTCCGGGCTCGCACCGGTGTACCTGCACTCGGTGCCGGGGTTCCCGTTCGACGCCGTACTCGAAGACCTCGTCCGCACCACGGACAGCGCGACCACGCGGTGGACTGCCAGAACACTGGAGTACCGGACCGACCACCTCGCGCTCGACGGCGAAGCGTGGCCGTGGACGGTCACGCTCCGGCCGTTCGGGTTGGCCGCCCTCGGCCTGCTCGCGGCCTTCGGGATCCGCGCCGTCAGCCGGCGATTCGCGGGCCAGGGCCCGTCTCCCGTACGACGCGGTAGCGGGGATTCGCACTGACCAGTGACTCGACCTCGCCGGGCAGGCCGTCGAGCGCGGCTTGGATGGCCGCGAGCCGTCCCGCGGTATCCGAGGTCTCTTCGAAGTGCCGGTAGTCCGCTTCACTCGCCCAGCTGACGACGTTCACGACCCTCGTCCCGTCCACGCTCGCGTGGAAACGGGCCGAAACGTAGCCCGGGTAGAACCGGACCCAGCGGTCCTGGATCTCCGCGAAGGCCTCGATCAACGCCGCCTGGGTCTCCGGTCCGTCGACCGCGTACTCGATGATCGAGTAGAAACCTCTGTCCTCGCCCATGTTCACTCCTCGAAACAGATGGTGAACCCGAGCCTTCACCCTCGACCTCGGTGGAGATCAAGAGTGACCTGCCCGACATGTTGCTCCTACCGGCCCTGGCGTGCGGCCGTCCGCTCGGCAAGGATCTCCCGATGCGCGAGAGCAAGACGTTCGGCCTGATCGCCCGAGGCGGGCTCGTCTGCTACGCGGTCGTGCACCTGCTCGTCGCCTGGCTCGCGGCTCAGGTCGCGCTCGGTGACAAGGCGAAGGCGGACAAGGCGGGCGCACTGCAAATGGTGGTCGCCGAGGGCGGCGCGTGGCTGCTGTGGGTGATCGCCGCCGGTCTCGCCGTCCTGGCGTTGTGGCAGCTCAGCGAGGCGATCACCGGGCATCGGCACGTCAAAGCGCGGCGGCGGACCGTGCGCCGGATCGTCAGCGCCATCGAGGTCGTGCTGTACGGCCTCGTGTCCTACAGCGCGGTGAAGACCGCCGTCGCGGGCGCCGACGACGGGCAAGGCTCACTCGTCGCCGGGATCCTCGCGGAGTCCTACGGCCAGGCCCTGGTCACGACCGCCGGGATCACCGTCGTCGCGGTGGCGGTGTTCCTCGCCCAGCGCGGCTTCCGGAAGACCTTCGTGCGGGAACTCGACTTCGGCGGCGCGTCCGGGCCGACCCGCACCACGACGATCCGGCTCGGGCAGATCGGCTGGATCGCGCTCTCCGCCGCGTACGGCACCATCGGTGTGCTGACGGTCGTCGCCGCGGTCACCTTCGACCCCGCCAAGGCGAGCGGGCTCGACGTGGCCCTGAAGACGCTCGTCGCTCAGCCCTACGGCGTTCCGATGCTCCTTACGCTCGCGGCGGGAATCGCCGCGTTCGGCGCCTTCGCGCTGCTGGACGCGCGTTTCCGGAAGATCTGACCTGCCCGGCGAACCGACCTGTGGCACCGTGAACGACGTCTGGAGGTCGTGATGGCAGGTGTGGTCGGATTGATCCGTGAGCAGGGCGAGGACGAACGTCAGGCGCGGATCGTCGAAGTGCTGGTGGAGGCCTTCGAGGACCTCATGCGCGCGGACGCCGACGCGTTCCGCCGCAAGTTCCGCAAGATGGCTGCCGCCCCGTTCGCCTTCTACCGGGGCTCGGCGTGCCTGTTCTACGCGGACATGGCGCACGAGGACGATCCGTGGGCGAACGCCGAAACCAGTCGCGTGTGGATCCAGGGCGACCTGCACGCCGAGAACTTCGGCAGCTACATGGATTCTTCGGGGACACTGGTGTTCGACGTCAACGACTTCGACGAGGCGTACCTCGGCTGCTTCACCTGGGACCTCAAACGGCTCGCCGCCAGTGTCGCGCTGCTGGCGTGGAGCAAGGCGATCTCGGACGACGACATCCAGACGCTGATCGGCACCTACCTGCGCGCCTACGTCAAACAGGTCCGCGAGTACGCCGAGCGGCCCGGCGACGAACTCGTCCGCCTCCAGCTGGACAGCACCGAGGGCGTCCTGCACCAGGTCCTCCTGAGAGCCCGGCTCAAGACCCGGATCGATCTGCTCGACGAACTGACCACTGTGGAGGACTACGACCGCAGGTTCCGGCACGGGCCCGGTGTCCGGGTCCTCGAGAAGGCCGAGCACGAGATCGCGACCAAGGCCTTCGAGTCCTATTTGGACACCATTCCGGAGAACAAGCGGTTCGGCAGCATCACCTACCGGGTCAAGGACATCGTCGGCCGGACCGGATTCGGCATCGGCTCCGCCGGGCTGCCCGCGTACAACATCCTCGTCGAAGGCCGCACCCAGGCACTCGAGAACGACGTCGTCCTCTCCATGAAGCAGGGAAACGTCGCCGCGCCGAGCCGCATCGTGTCCGAAGAGAGCATCCGCGGCTACTTCACCAACGAGGGGCACCGGACCGCCGTCTCGCAGCGCGCGTTGCAGGCGCACGCGGATCCCTGGCTGGGGTACACGGAGATCGACGGGACCGGGTTCGTCGTCTCGGAGCTCTCGCCTTACGTCGACGACCTGGACTGGTCGGATCTGACCGAGCCGTCGGAGATGGGGCCGGTCCTCGACTACCTCGGCCGGGCCACCGCGAAGATGCACTGTGTGTCCGATTCGGACTCCGAGCAGACCCTCGTCGATTTCCAGAGCGAAGCGGCCATCGCCGCGGTGATCGGCGACCGCGAGGAGGAGTTCGTCCGCACGCTGACCGAGTTCGGGATGGCCTATGCCGAGCAGTCACGAGACGACCACCGGTTGTTCGTGGACGCTTTCCGCGGCGGGAAGATCCCCGCCGTCCGGCCTGCCGCGGAGGGCTGACCGGACGACGGGGAACGCGTTACTCGCGGAGACCGATCGCTTCGATCGGCTTCGACCGCAGCGCCACGCGGGTGGCGAGACCGAGCGACAGGACGCCGAGCAGGATCGCCCCGGCGATGACCCCGCCGAAGACGGTGATCGTGCCGGACGGCAGCGGTGTGCCGCGCAGGCCGAGGTTCAGCAGTACCAGCGGAACCCCCGCCACCACGGTCCCCAGCAGCGCCGCGACACCGACGGTCGTCAGCGCTTCGAAGCGCATCATCCGCACGACCTGGCGTTTCGTCGTGCCGATCAGGCGCAGGAGCGCGAACTCCCGGGAACGCTGCGCCGTGCTCATCACCAGGGTGTTCGCCACGGAGATCACGACATAGCCGAGGATCACGCCGACCGCGACCAGGTTCACGTAGAACTGGGCCTGCTGCTGCCCGCCGGCGGGGGCGGCCACCGCCGACCCCGGTGTCACGGCGAGTCCCGGGTAGCGGGTCGCGAGATCGTTCAGCGCGGCGGTCACGGTGGCGGCGTCCGCGTCGGGCTGCTGTCGCACCAGCACCGCGTCGTCCAGCCGATCGCCGGTGTGCGCCCTGGCGAGGTCGGCGGGCAGCACGTAGCGGCCGAAAGCCTGGTCGCGGGTGTAGGTGGCGACCAGCCGCAGTTTGGCCGGAGCGCCGTCACCGAAGTAGAACTCGACCTCGTCGCCGATCTTCTTCTCGTACCAGCCTGCTTCCGATTCGCTCATCGCGACGGTGTTCCCGGTCAGGTCGGTGATCTTGCCCGACACCACGCCCAGCTCGAGGTTCCCGCGGATCTGCGCGCCGTCCAGTCCCTGCGCCGGGTACCGCTCGACGCGCAGGCTGTCCTGTTCCTGCACCGTGTTGATCACCTCGGTGCGGACGACCGAGGTCGCGGCGGCGACGCCGGGGATCCGCCGCGCCGCCTCGGCGACCTCCGGCGAGAGCCCGCCCGTGCCGCCGGCGAGCACATGGTCCGCGGTGGTCGACGCGACGGTCTCCTCCTGTCGCGCGGCGGCCGCGGAGGTCTGGCTGTAGAACATCGTCAACGCGAACGAGACCGCCAGCATCACCGGTGTCACCGCGGCGGCGAGGCGGCGCGCGTTGGTCTGGTTGTTCGCCGCGGCCAGGTAACCGCTGATCCGCGACGTCCGGTTGAGCACCGGCGCGAGCAGCCGCGTCATCACCGCGACCACCTTCGGGCCGAGCACGGCCAGCCCGATCACGATGATCAATGACGAACTCCCCGAAGCCGCGAGGCCCGCGTCGCCGCTGAGGAAGATCGGGACCATCGATCCACCGAGACCTGCCACCACCAGCGCACAGCCGATGAGGACACGGACACGCCCGAGTTCGCGCCGCTCCACCGCGGCCTCGCCGAGTGCCTCCACCGGCCGGATCGACGACGGGCGCCGCGACGCCGACCAGGCGGCCAGGCGCGCCGTGCCGAGGCCGAGCGCCAGCGCGGCGACGAGCGGGATCGGGCTGATCGCCAGTTCGAAGTCCGGCGGGATCACCCCGATGGCCCCGAACGCGTTCCTCAGCCCGAATCCGACGGCCACACCGAGTCCGCTGCCCAGTACCCCGGCGACCATCGCGACGATCATCGTCTCGGCGCCGATGAGCTTGCGGATCTGCTGGGGGGTCGCCGCGATCGCCCGCAGCAACGCGAACTCCCGGCGACGCTGGTTGATGACCAGCGCCAGCGTGCTGGCCACGACGAACACCGCGATGAGAAGCGCGAAGCCGCCGAACGAGCCGGCCAGCGCCATCAGCAGCATCCTGGTCTGGCTGACGTCGAGGAACTCGACCGTGCTGCGCTCGACCCCCGTCGTCACCGTCACCTTGTCGGTACCGATCGCGTCGCGGATCCGGTCGGCGAGGTCGCCCGGCGTGACACCCGGGTCCGCCAGCACACCGATCGCGTGCGCCTGTCCGGGTGTCCCGGCGAGTTCGGCGGCCTTCTCCGCCGAGAAGAACACCGCGGATTGCCGGGCGAGGCCGTCGCCCGACTTCGGGGCGGCGATACCGGAGACCCGGAACTCCACCGGCGCCGAGCGGACGGCGATCTTCACCCGCTGACCGGCCGACACCCCGCTCCGCGACGCCAGGTCCGCGTCCAGGACGACCTCGTCGGCGCCCGCGGGCGCCCGGCCGTCACGCAGTGAAAACGGCGCCAGCGGCGCGGCGTCCCAGTTGTGGCCCAGCGACTGGCCGCCTTCGGGACCGTTCAGCGTCCGGCCGTCGGCCGTCACCACGGTGGCCGGGAAGCTCTGCTCCGCCACCACACCGCGGACGCCCGGCACCGCGGAGATCGTCCCGGCCAGGCTCACCGGCACCGAAGCCTGCTCGGCGACCTGCTGGGTCTCGAGCGGACCGGCGCCAGGCGGGTCGACCTTCTGCTGACCGCCGACGACGACCGCCGCGTCCGCGTACCGCTGTGTCGGGACACCCGCGCGCAGGCCGGATTCCATCAGGATGCCGCAACCGGCGACCAGCGCCGTCCCGCAGAGGATCGCGACGAACGCGCCGACGAAACCACTCAAGCGGGTCTTGATCGTCTGCCAAGCCAAATCCCACATGACGTCACCACTCCCCGAGGTGGGTCATGCGCTCGGCGACCCGCTCCGGGGTCGGCTGCGGGAGATGGCCCGCCAGCTTGCCGTCGGCGAGGAACAGCACGCCGTGCGCGGCCGAAGCCGCGACCGGATCGTGGGT
Organism: Amycolatopsis lurida; assembly: GCF_900105055.1. NCBI lineage: Bacteria > Bacillati > Actinomycetota > Actinomycetes > Pseudonocardiales > Pseudonocardiaceae > Amycolatopsis > Amycolatopsis lurida. Next base: position 78,543 of record NZ_FNTA01000003.1, on the reverse strand, counting down.
GACCATCAGCACGGTCTGGCCCATGCTGTCCACAATGGAGCGAAGCAGATCGAGGACCTGGCGCGCGGTGCGCGTGTCCAGTGCCCCGGTCGGTTCGTCGGCGAGGACGACCTCGGGCCGGGTGATCAGCGCGCGGGCGATCGCGACCCGCTGCTGCTGGCCGCCGGAGAGCTCCGACGGGCGGTGTTCGAGCCGCTTCGCGATCCCGACCCCTTCGACGATCTCACGCAGCCACTGCGGATCCGGCTTCTTCCCGGCCAGCCGCATCGGCAGCGTGATGTTCTGCAGCACGTTCAAGGACGGCAACAGGTTGTAGGCCTGGAAGATGAACCCGATCCGGGTCCGCCGCAGCTCGGTGAGCGCTTTCTCACGCAGCCTGTTCAGCTCCGTGTCCCCCAGCAGCACCCGGCCGGAACTCGGCTTGTCCAGGCCCGCCGCGCAGTGCAGGAAGGTGCTCTTGCCCGATCCCGACGGTCCCATCACCGCGGTGAACGAGCCCTTGCGCACCTCGACGGTCACCCCGTTCAAGGCCGTGACCGCGCCGTCACCGGATCCGTAGACCTTGCTCACGGATTCCAGCGCCAAGGCGCGTGTGCCCCCTGAATTCATCATTTCCCCTTAACCGGTGGTGATCTCTCTCGATGAAACCTACGGCCGTCGAGGGCCCGGATCGATCCCGCGTGAGGGAAGACTCGTGGTGGTGCTGGCACCACCATGACGCCGGTCACGGCGACGGGACCGACGGACGGCGAGCGGTGTGCCCGTTCACCTTCTCCAGCGCGTGCGCGATCTCCAGCGCGCGCAGGTCGGCGTGACGCGCCGTGACCACCTGCACCCCGACCGGCAGCCCTTCGCCGGTGAAGCCCGCCGGGACGGCGGTCGCCGGGCATTCCGTGGCGGAGATCAGGTAAGCCGCCCGCATCCAGTGCAGGTAATCCTCCACTTCGGACCCGCCCACCGTCTTCGGGTACTCCAGTGCCGCGTCGAACGGAAGTGCCTGGCTGGCGGGAAGAACGAGGGCGTCCACAGTGGTGAAATAGGCGCGGACCCGGTGGAAGAGTTCGGTGCGCAGCCGGATGGCCGTGGCGACGTCCGCTCCGGTGAGCGCCCGTCCTTTCGCGACATTCCAGTGGATGGCCTGCTTCACTTTGTCCGGTTCGCCGTCGACGAGGTCACCGACCCCTTGCGCGTAGTTCAGGGCGCGGAAGGTCTGGAAGACCTCCTCGGCCCCGGTCAGGTCGAGACAGCCGGAGACGACTTCGGCGCCGAGGCCGCGCAGGACGTCCACCTGGGCTTCCACGATCGCCGCGACCTCGGCGTCGACAGGCACCCGGCCGTCCAGATCGGGTGAGACCGCGATCCGCAGGCCGTCCAGCCGGGCCGGCAAGCCGGCCGCGAAGACGGCGCCGGATTCGGGCAACGACAGCGGCGCGCGCTCGTCCGGGCCCGCCTGTACGGACAGCAGGAGGGCCGCGTCGGCGACCGTGCGCCCCATCGGGCCTTGGACGCCGAGGGTGAACCAGGCGTCCTTCGCAGGCCATGCCGGGACCCGCCCCGGACTCGGGCGGTGGCCGACGACGTTGCAGAACGAGGCCGGATTCCGCAGCGATCCGCCCATGTCGCTGCCGTCGGCCAGCGACGTCAGCCCCGCCGCGAGCGCGGCCGCGGCGCCTCCGCTCGAACCGCCCGCGGAGCGGTCCGGCGCGTAAGGATTGCGGGTCAGGCCGAAGACCGGGTTGAAGGTGTGCGAACCCGCGCCGAACTCGGGAACGTTCGTCTTGCCGAAGACGATCGCTCCCGCCGCCCGCATCCGGGCGACGACGAGCTCATCCGCTTCGGGCACGTTGTCCTCGAACGCGGGCGAGCCGAAGGTGGTGCGCATCCCGGCGGTCGCGTGGAGATCCTTCACGGCGAGCGGAAGCCCGTGCAGGGGCCCGAGCGGCCGGCCCGCCGCGTGCGCTTCGTCGGCCGCCGCGGCGGCGGCACGCGCGCTCTCCTCGTCGATGCTGACCACGGCGTTCAGCCTCGGGTTCAGCGCCGCCACGCGGTCGAGGGTGGCGGCGAGCAGTTCCCTCGCCGACAACTCGCCGGTGGCGAGCATCCGGGCCTGGGTGGTGGCGGGCAGATCGTTGATCGCGCTCACGCGCGGACCTCCTCGATATCGGTGGCTCGGTAGGGAAAACCTTCAGTCCGGCAGCGGGTTCCTCCACTAGGCGCGGCACGTGGAGCTTCCTACGTTGGGACGAACGTTGCCGGGGAGGGGCGCAACGCCGACCGTCCGTCACCGTTCAAGGAAGAGCGCATGACAGCATCCACCGCTCCATCCAAGACCACCTCCGCCCAGACCCGCAGGCTCGCGATCGGCGCGGGCGCCGGAACCTCGCTGGAGTTCTTCGACTTCTCGATCTACACGGTCGCTTCCGCGCTGGTCTTCCCCAAGGTGTTCTTCTCCGGAGACACCGACCCTTGGTTCGCCTCGTTCATGAGCCTGACGACCTACACGATCGGCTACGTCGTCGCACCGCTCGGCGCGATCGTGATGGGCTGGGTGGGCGACCGCTACGGCCGCCGCCGCGCCATGCTCATCACCTTCTACCTCATGGGCGCCGCCACCGTCCTGATGGGACTCCTGCCCGGCTACGCCACGCTCGGTGTGGCCGCGCCGCTGCTGCTCGTCCTGTTGCGGCTGGTGCACGGCTTCTCGCGCGGCGGTGAACTGGGCGGGGCCTCGGTGCTCGCCGTGGAGCACGCGCCGCCATCGCGGCGGGCGGCGTTCGGCGCGTTCGTCGCACTGGGATCACCGCTGGGCGCACTCCTGGCGAACCTCGCGTTCGTGGTGATCTTCTACTTGCCGCAGGGCGTCATCACCAGCTGGGGCTGGCGGATCCCGTTCATCGCGGGCGCGGTCGTCCTGGCCATCGGTGTCTGGGCGCGGCGTGCCCTTGAGGAATCGCCCGTGTTCCACGAACTCGCGGCCAGCAAACTGGACAAGAAGATCGTCAAACTCCCGATCTGGAACGTCATCCGCGACAACTGCGGCAAACTGCTGCTCGCGGCGGGCGCGAACACCGGCCTCAACGGCGTCATGTTCGTCCTGGCCGGATTCATGCTCTCCTATGCCGCCGGCCCGGCGCCGAAGGGCCTCGGCCTGGACATCCAGGACGTGCTGTGGTGCACCTTGCCCGGCCTCGCGCTCCACGCGGTCACGGTCGTGATCGGCGCCCGGCTCTCCGACAAGCTGGGCCGCAAACCCGTGATGCTCGCCTCGGCCGTCGCGGTACTGGCCTACATGTTCCTCTGTTCCCCATCGCGCGGATCGGCACGCTGGCCGCCTGGACGCTGGCCATCGCCATCGGTTTCGCCCTCACCGGGTTCCTGTTCGGCCCGCTGATCACCTACTTGACGGAGCTGTTCACGCCCGAACAACGGCAGTCCGGCGCCGGGCTGGCCTACCAGCTGGGCGCGGTGCTCGGCGGCGGCCTCGCGCCGTCGGTGGCGAACCGGCTCATCGAATGGACCGGCACTTCGACGTCGGTCGGCTACTACCTCGCGGGCGGGATGGCATTGACCCTCGTCTGCCTGCTGGCCCTTCCCGAAACCGCACCAGTGAGGACCCGCCGATGAACGACGAACTCACCGAACTGCGCCACCGCGTCGAGGTACTGGAGGCCGAGGCCGAGATCCGCCGGATCCAGGCCCGCTACATGTTCCTCTGCGACACGCCGTGCCCGGAGTACGGCGTCACCGGCGACGACCACCGCATCGACCTGATCCTCGAGCTGTACGCGGAGGACGCCGTCTGGGAGGGCGTCGGCGAGCACTACGACGGGCAGTTCGGGCGCGCGGCGGGCAAGGACCGGATCCGGGCGCATTTCGCACGATTCTGGGATGAGAAGCGGGATCCGGCGCTGGTCCTCAACGCCCACTACCTGACGTCGGAGCAGATCCACGTCGACGGGGGCCGGGCCGAGGGGCAATGGATCCACGTCCAGCCGTGGCTGTACGCCGACGGCACGGGACTCCTGCGATCCAGCAGGCTCAACAACGCGTTCCGGCGCCACGACGGCCGCTGGCTCATCACCCGCCCGCGCACCGAGAACGTCTTCATCGCCCCGCTGCCCGGCGGTTTCGCTTCGGACTTCCCGGCGTCGTCAGTGCTGATGGCGCCGGGCTCAGTGCCCGGTCCGTGAAGGCCCCCCTTCCCTCGGCTCAGCCGAGGAAACTCGACCTTCACACCTCACGAAGTACATGAAGGCCCCCATCCTTGCGCCTAGGTACAGGAAGGGGGCCTTCATGTACTTCCGGCGGGCAAGGGCCTCGCGTGTCTTGGCGACCTACTGCCGATGCGCGTGTCGTCCAGTCCATCACGGGACATCGCCGGGCAGGCTCGTGAGTGGTAAGGACGGTTCTAACCGTCCTTACCACTCACGAGGCCGAATCGCGCCTAGACGGTGACCTGGTGTTGCAGGACGTCGCGCACCAGCGTGCCGAGGCTCTCCGATTCGGTCTTGGCCTTGATCCGGGCCCGGTGCACATCGACGGTCTTCACGCTCGTGCCCAGCCGGCGCGCGATCAGCTGGCTGGGCAGACCGTCGATCACCAGCCGCAGCACCTCCCGCTCGCGCGGGGTCAGGGTCCCGATCCGCTCGATGACGGCTTTGCGGCATGCGGCCGCCGAGAACCGCTCCGACGCGACCACCAGCTGCGCCTGGACGACCTCCAGCATCCGCTGCGGCTCGTAGGGTTTCTCGAGGAAGTCCACGGCGCCCAGCCGCAGCGCCCGCACCGACATCGGGATGTCGCCGTGCGCGGAGCAGAAGATCACCGGGGCCGGGAATTCGCGCGCGACGAGCTTCTCCTGCAGTTGCAACCCGCTGAGCCCCGGCATCCGGACGTCGATGATCAGCACACTCGGCTCGCCGGGATCGAACTCCTCCAGGAACGTCGGCCCGTCCGGGTAGACGAGCGCCTGGATGCCGACGCTCTCCAGCAGGAACACCAGGGATTGGCGGATGGCCTCGTCGTCGTCGACGATGTAGACCACCGGCGACGTCTCGCCGCCGGATGCGGAATCGGTGGTGACCATGGAGAGCTCCTTACCATGAATCCCCGGCGAGCACCCGCTCCACCCAGCACGCATGCCCGAGCAGTTCGGCGTCGCCGCCGTGACGACCGACCAGTTGCAGCCCGAGCGGCAGGCCCGCCGCGTCGGTGAACCCGGGCAGAGCGATCACGGGCAGGCCGAGAGCCTGCCAGCCCCGGCTCAGCACGGGATTCCCGGTCGCGTCCAGCCCTCGCGGCGCCGCGCCGGGCGCGGCCGGGCCGAGCACGACGTCGTAGGAACCGAACACCTCGGCGAGCCGGAGCGCGCCGTCGGCGATCACCGCGCGGGCGCTTTCGTACTCCTCGGACGAAGTCGCGGCGCCGGTCCGGAGCAGGTGCGCCAAGGGAGCGCTCAACCGCTCGGCCACGGCGAGCTCGGCGGCCCTTTCGCGGGCCGACTCGTAGGCCATCACCACCGGATGCGCGCCGGTGAGATCGGCCACCAGCCGCTCGTCGAGGAAAGCCGAGACCGTCGCCCCAGCTTCCCGCAGACGCTTCGCCGCTTGTGTCACGGCGTGCCGCATCGGCGCTTCGACGACGTCGAGCGCGTCGGCCGACCACACCAGGATCCGCGGCGGCCGAACGGGAGCGGGTTCGCCGGTCAACGCGGACCAGGCGATCGCGAGGTCGGAGACCGTGGCCGCGAAGACGCCGTGGCTGTCCAGGCTGGAGCTCAGCCCCGTCACCCCGGTGACCGGGTACCGGCCATGGCTCATCACCAGCGAGGCGACCCCGCAGTATGACGCCGGCCTCGTGACCGATCCGGCGGTCTGCGAGCCCAGCGCCAGCGGGACCTGCCCGGACGCGACGGCGGCGGCCGATCCGCTCGACGAGCCGCCCGGGGTGTGACCGGGAGCCGTGGGATTACGGGTCGGGCCAGGGGCGAAGAACGCGAACTCGGTGGTGACCGTCTTCCCGAGCGGCACGGCGCCGGCCGCGCGCCACGCGGTCACGATCGTCGCGTCCGAAGTCGCCGGAGCGGCCTCCGCGCGCAGCGCCGAACCGCAGCGGGTGGGCACGCCCGCCACATCGATGATGTCCTTGACCCCGAGTGGCACGCCCGCGCCCGGCAGGAAGCCCGCCCGATCGACCCAGGCGTGCAGATCCGCTTCCGTCTCGGCGATCCGGCGCAGTGCGCGCTGGTAAGCATCCTCCGGAGTGGTCCGCCCCTCTCGCAGATCCCGGACGAGTTCCCGCAGCGACCACGGGCGCGCGAGCCTCACTGCTCCACCCACGCGGCATCCGCTTCCCAGTAGTCCACACCGCCGGCGCTCACCCCGTGCCGCCACTACGAGGTACGCCTCAACAGGGGCTCGACCCGCGCGGTCACCTCGTCGGCGGCGTCGGGGCCGTCGGCCGGTGCCTGCCAGTGGACCCAGTCCAGCTCACGGCCCTCGGCGTCGTGCACGAACAGGTCCACATGGCGCCAGCCGTATCCGTGGGTGTCGTTGTAACACATCAAAGTGGTGCGCTCGCTCATGGCGCGATCCGGTGGAATTCGCGCCGGAAGTAGGCGAGCCCGCCGGCGTCCTCGTTCACGAAGACGTCCTCGACCTCGACGAAGAGCACGGTGTGGGTGCCCTGGGTGAACTCGGCGCCGACCTCTCCGATGAGGACGGCGGCCGCGTCGCGGACGACGGGGATGCGGAACCGGTCGTGATCCCAGACCTCGAACCGGAACCGGTCGAGCATCGGCACGTCCGTCGCACCGGCGAACTGCAGGGCGAGGTCCTTGTGCTGGGGCGCCAGGACGTTGATGGCCATCCGCCCGTTGGTACGGAAGATGTCGTGCGTGTAGCTCGACTGGTTGACGCACACCAGCAGGGTCGGTGGCGTGTCGGTGACCGAGCACACCGCGCTCACCGTGATGCCGGCGCGGCCGCTGACGCCGTCGGTGGTGACGATGTTGACAGCCGTCGAAAGGTTCGCCATCGCCGCGCGAAACCGTCGCTGGGTGGTGGTCAGCTCATCGGGCATACCTCGACGCTAGAGCCGTGGCCGAAACCGGCGATATCCCGAGTTCCACCGCGCCGCCTGAGGATTTCCCTTACGTGGCCAGCGGCAGCGCGAACCCGAACCGGGAGCCACCGCCTTCACGCCGCTCGGCCCAGATGCTTCCGTGCTGCCGGGTGATGATGCGATGGCTCAGCGCCAGCCCGATACCGCTGCCGCCGGGTTTGCTGGTGAACGACTCGGCGAACGGGTCTCTGGCGATACCGCGGCCGTGATCGTCGACGGTGAGGACGCCGACGCCCTCCTTGGCGCGGGTGCCCACCGTGATCCGCCGTCGCACGGGTTCGCATTCCGCGGTCTCGTCGATCGCGTTGAGGCACAGGTTCATCACCACCTGACCGGTGAGGACGCGTTCGCACCGCACCGGCACAGGCGCCGGATCGAGCCGGATCTGGACGTCCACGGCGTGCGGCGCGGCGCTCAGCTCGATGAAGTACAGGCACTCCCGGACGATCTCGTTCAGGTCGACCATCTGCTCGACCTGTTCCAGATGCCCGACGAAGGACCGCAGTGAACCGACGATCTCCTTCGCCCGGTCGATCTGGCGGGCGACGCTGTCCAGGCCGTAGCCCATCTGCTCCCGGACGTCGCCGCCGGTCGCCATCGTGGCGGCACGCGCGCGGATGCCCGCGATGAAGTTCGCGGCGGCGGCCAGCGGCTGGCCGAGTTCGTGCGCGATCGCCATCGCCATGTCCCCCATGGCGTTGTAGCGGGCCAGATAGTTCTCGTGCCGCAGTTCCAGCTCTCGCCGCGCTTCGCCACGCACCCGCTCGGAGACGTCGTGCAGGATCATCAGATACGCGTCGACCTCGGACTCCGACAGCCGCTCCAGGCTCCCTTCCAGCCAGGTCGCGTTCTCCCCCGGCAACTCCAGCTGCACCGGCCCGACCGGATCCGCGCCGGCCACCACCTCGGTCCAGCGCACCGGCCTGCCGCCCAGATGCAGCCGCGCGTACGCGGTCAGCGGCTCCCCGGCCACTCGATCGTCGTCACCGGTCAGGCCGAGGAAGGTCAGCGCGCTGTCCGTGGCGAACCGCACCGCTCCGGCGGCGTCGAGCATGAACGCCACGGTCGAGGTGTGCCGCGCCAGCGCGTCGACGTACGACGTCGTCAGCTTCAGCTCCCGTTCGACCTCCTCGGCGCGCTGGATGTCGCGGAACTGGACCATCACCGCGGGTCCCCGCTCCAGCTCGACCCGGATGGCCACCGCGTCGGTGGGGATCACGCGGCCGGATTTGCTCCGGTAGTGCCACACGATGCGGCTCGAACCGTGGTCGACCGCGGCCTGGAGCCAGGCACGCCCGATGACGCGGTCGTACTGCTGCGCGGAACTGCTCATGTGGTCGGCCTTGAGCGGGCGCAGCTCCGAAAGGCTGAATTCGAGCATCTCGCACGCGGCGGGATTGGCCCACAGGATGTTCTTGGTCGCCGCGTCGTGGACGAGCACGCACACCTTCGAGGCGTTCATCATCGCCACGAAGTCGCCGGTGGCCAGCTCGGGCGCGATCGGATCGACCTGCACGGCCTCAGCATAGGAGTTCGCCATCGGGCGGCCCGGTAAGGATTTCCCCTACCGCCCTGCGTGGGATTCCCCCGCCACCGGCAGGCAATGACCAATGGCCACGCGCGGCGGTGATCCCTAGCGTCGGAGACACCTTCCCTACGACGCGAGGAGCGCCCGATGGCCCAGATCAAGGAGAGCCCGGCCACGACGCTCGAGGATGTCCTGGCCAAACTCCTCGAGCGCCGTCAGGAGTTCCGCGACCAGCGGTATGTGTCCCGCGACTTCGTCTCCCGGCTCAAGGAAGCGGGCATCTATCGCTCCGCGACACCCGAACGGTTCGGCGGTGCGCCCCTTCCCCCTGCCGACTTCCTCCGGATCGTGGAGCGGATCTCCGTCGTCGACGGCTCCACCGGCTGGGTGGCCAGCTTCGGTTCCGCGCTGGTCTATCTCGCGGCGTTGCCCGTCGAGACGCAGGCCGAGCTGTACGCCGAAGGGCCGGACGTGTGCTTCGCCGGCGGCCTCTTCCCCGTGCAGCGGGCCGAACCCACCGCGTCCGGCTTCCTGGTCGACGGACGCTGGAAGTTCGCGAGCGGCTGTATGGGCGCGGACGTCCTCGGCGTGGGGATCCCCGGTGACGACACGACCGCCGGAAAGCCGCGCACCGCGCTCCTGCGGCCGGAGCAGGTCGAGATCATCCAGGAGTGGGACGTCGTCGGGATGAAGGGCACCGGTTCCTTCGACCTCGTCGTCGACAAGGTCGAGGTTCCCCGCGAATGGACGTTCATCCGCGGCGGTGAACCCACGATCGACGAACCGTTGTACCGCTACCCCACGCTCGCCTACGCCTCCCAGGTGTTGGCGGTCGTCGGCGCGGGAGTCGCCCGCGCGGCGCTCGACTTCGCGACCGAGGTCGGGAGCGGCCGTTCTGGTGTCACGGGCGCGCCGAAACTCGCCGACCGCGCCTACTACCGGACGGGCCTCGCCGAAGCCGAGGCGACGATGCGCTCGGCGCGCGCGTACTTCTACGAGGTCACCGACGAGGCATGGCAAACGGTGCTGGACGGCGACCCCGTGACGCCGGAGCAGAACGCGCATCTCCGCCTCGCCTCGACGCACCTCGCGAGGACCGCCGCGGAGACCGTCAACCGGGTCATCGCCCTGTCCGGTACCGGCGCCATCGGCAACGACCACCCGCTGCAGTGGCTGCTCGGCGACGCCCTGGTCCCCCAGCAGCACGCCTTCCTGGGTCCGGCCATGTACGACGCCGCGGGTGCCGTGCTGATGGGGCATCCGCCCACCGTTCCCGGCTTCCAGTGACCCCCACCGACCGACGAGGAGTTGGACCCCCACCATGAGCGATACCCCGCTGCGCGTGCTGTTCTGCATCGGTATCAACCAGAACTTCTTCGACCTTCCGGACGGCGGCGTCGCCGCGGGCGACGTCTGGACCGCTTTCGTCGCACTGATGGACGGCATCAAGTGCCTTCCCGGCGTGGACTTCATCGGCGACATCGACGACGACTCGCATATGGTCGGCCCGTCCGACGGCTGGCCGTGGACGTGTTACCTGCTCTGCGACGTCGACACGCAGGAAACCGTCAAGCAGGCGTGCGACTTCCTGCGCTCCACGCCGGTCGGCGACAGCCCGTGGAAGCTGTGGAAGTATGCCAAGATCGAAGCGCGTATCGGCCGCGCCCTCACCCCGCGCGAATACCGGGGCTGATCGCGATGGCCACCGAGAGCACAGCGTTCACCGCAGCGACCGTGTATGACCTGCCGCCCGCGGACCTCGTCCTCGGCGACCGGGTCGCCGGCCGGATGTACACCGACCCGGCCGTCTTCGACCAGGAGATGACGAAGATCTTCGAGCGCTCCTGGATCTGGGTCGCGCACGAATCGGAACTGCCCAAGGCGGGCAGCTTCAAATCGACCCACGTCGGACGGCATCCGGTCATCGTGACCAAGGACCGCAAGGGCGAGATCCGCACGCTCGTGAACCGCTGCCGCCACCGGGGCGCGTCACTCTGCGAGAAGAAAACGGGCCACGCCAACGGGTTCACCTGTCCGTACCACGCCTGGTCCTACGGCCTGGACGGCAAACTGCGCGGCATCCCGTACCCCGACGGGTACGAGGGCGTCATGGACAAGGCCGACCTCGGCCTGAAGACCCTGCGCACCGAGTCCTACGGCGGGATGATCTTCGCGACCTTGAACGCCGACGCCGAACCGCTGGCCGATTTCCTCGGCGACGTCAAACCGTGGATCGACCGCTTCATGGCGCAGGGCGGCGGCTACCCGGTGAAGGTGCTCGGCACCCACCGGTTCACCTACCGCGGCAACTGGAAGATCCAGCTGGAGAACACCACCGACGGGTACCACTTCCCCATCGTGCACCGCTCCTGGATGGCGTCGGTCGACGCCGAAACCGCCGAGATGATGTCGTTCATGACCGACCCGACGGCGGTCACCCACGACCTCGGCAATGGCCACTCGGTGATGCAGATGGTCCCCGAGCACTCCGATCTGGAGGCGGACGACGGTAGCGAGCCGCTCCAACCTCGGTTCGACGGACTGGTCGCCCAACTGGAAGCCGCCGGAGCGGACGAAGCCGAAGTCCGGAGGCTCGTCCGTGCCGTGCACGGCACCGGGTTCAACCTCAACCTGTTCCCCAACGTGTCGATGTCGATCTCGTTCTTCCGGGTGCTGCGGCCGATCAGCGTCGACGAGACCGTCATCGAACACGTCGCGCTCGGCAGTGACGGCCCGCCCGAGATCGCCGGACCGGTCAACCGGGAGCGGTTGCGCGCCCACGAGCATTTCCAGGGCCCGTTCGGTTTCGGCACGCCGGACGACTCCGAAGGCTGGGACCGGGTCCAGCGCGGCGCCCAGGGCGCACCCGAGATGCCGATCATGGTCAACCGCGGTCTCGGCCGCGAAAAGCCCTCTCCCGAGGGCTGGCCGACCAGCCACGTCACCGACGAGACCGGAATGCGGGCGGCGTACGCCCAATGGAAGCGGATGATGAGCGATGACTGAGACCCTCACCGATCCGCGGGTGGTCCGCGCGATCGAGCTGGCCTGGCGTGAGGCCGCGCTGCTGGACGCCAAGGAATACGAAACCTGGCAACGGCTTTACGCCGACGACGGGATGTACATCATCCCGATCGAGCGCGACGCAGAGGACTTCGACGACGTCCTCAACATGGTCCACGACGACGCCCGGATGCGCGGGCTGCGCGTGCGGCGGATGACCGAGGGCTACGCGCTCGCCGCGGTCGACTCGGCGATCACCGTGCGGACCGTCTCGCGCTTCCTCCCCGGCGCCGTCGACGACCGGTCCGTCACGCTCAAGGCCGCCCAGATCATCGTGGCGTACAAGCGCGGCCGCCACGACCTGTGGGCCGCGGACGTCGATTACGTCGTCCGCCTCGGCGCCAGTGGCGACGAGGATCGCTTCGCCCGCAAGGTCGTCCGTCTGGTCAACGCCGACGAAGCCGTTCCCGCCGCGGGATTCCTGCTGTGAGCGGCACCGCGCCGGTCGCCGTGGTCACCGGCGGGGCGACCGGGCTGGGCGAGCAGATCACGCGGCGCCTGCACAGCGGTGGCCATCGGGTGGCGATCGCCGACCTCGACGAAGCGGCCGCAAAACGCCTCGCGACCGAACTGGACCGGAGCGGGACGCACGCCCAGAGCTACCGCGTCGACGTCGCCAGCCGTCCCGACATCGACCAGCTGCTCGCGTCCGTGCTCGGTGACTTCGGCGGAGTCCAGGTGCTGGTCAACAACGCCGCGCGCACCCAAGCGCGGCCGTTGCTGGAGATCACGCCGCAGGAGCTCGACGAGGTGATGGCGGTGAACTTCAACGGCACCTTCCACGCCTGCCAGCTGTTCGGCGCGCACATGGCCGAAGCGGGCTACGGCCGGATCGTCAACATGGCTTCCCTGGCCGGGCAGAACGGCGGCACCACGACCGGCGGGCACTACGCGTCGTCCAAAGGCGCGGTCCTTACGGCGACCAAGGTGTTCGCCCGCGAGCTCGCCGCCAGGGGCGTCACCGTGAACGCGGTCTCCCCCGGCCCGCAGGACAGTCCCATGGTCCACCGGCTCGTCGGCGAGGAGAACCTCGACCGGCTGAAGGCCGGGATCCCGGTGGGGCGGCTGGGCAGCATGACGTTCATCGCCGAAATGGTGGCGTTGCTCGCCTCCCCCGAAGCCGCCTCCGTCACCGGCGCCTGCTGGGACGCGAACGGCGGCCTGTTCATGCGCTGACCAGGAGCTCCCAGATGACGAACGTCCTCTTCCGCGTCGTCGAAATCACCGAAGAGACGCCGGAGATCCGTACCCTGCGGCTGGTCCGGCAGGACGACGAGCCGCTGCGCGTCCGGTACCGGGCGGGGGCGCACGTCGACGTGGTCGGCCCGACGGGGGTGCTGCGACAGTATTCGCTGTGCGGCGCCCCCGACGACCCGCGTTCGATCCTCATCGCCGTCAAACGGGAACCGGACTCGCGCGGGGGATCCGTGGCCATGCACGAGGTTTCGGTCGGTGATCACCTGAAGATCAGTGAACCGCGCAATCTGCTGAAGGTCGCCGAAGACGCGGACCGGCACGTCCTCGTCGCAGGCGGTATCGGCATCACTCCGCTGCTGTCGATGTCTTACGAGCTCTACAGCCGGGGCAGCGCATTCGAGCTGCACTATTTCGCCCGCTCCCGCGAAACCGCGGCGTTCGTGGAACTACTCGAAGACCGCGTCGAGTTCGCCGACCGGATCCGGCCGCATTTCGGCGTCCCCCGCGGCCGGCAGCCCGCCGTCCTGCGGACGATCGCCGAGGGGCTGACGCCGTCGGCCCATGTCTACACCTGTGGCCCGGACGGTTTCATGCGACAGGTCGGTGACGTGCTCGGCCCGGTCGTCGGCGCGGACCACGTGCATGTCGAGCATTTCGAAGCCGCCGAGGTGGACACGTCGGCCGACCGGCCGCTCACCGTCGAACTCGACACCGGAGAGGAATTCGAGGTACCGGCCGGGAAATCGATCCTGGCGGTCCTCGAGGACCACGGCGTCGAAGTGTTCAAGTCCTGCGAGGAAGGCATTTGCGGCTCGTGTGTGTCCGGCGTGCTGGAGGGCACGCCGGACCATCGGGACAACTGCCTGACCGCCGCCGATCGTGAAAGCCAGATGGCGCTTTGCGTCTCGCGCGCGCTCACCGACAGGCTCGTCATCGAGCTGTACTGAGCGCAACTCGTCACCTAATGGCGAATAGCCGGGCGACCGCTCCGCTGGCAGGGTGGATTCGGTCCGCTCCGCCGAGAAAGGGTGATCCCCGGTGACGCGTCCCCTGGTGCTGGATCCGCACGGCCACGACATCCACGCCGAGAACGAGCGCTTGCGCGAGCGTGGCCCGATCACCCGGGTGGAGTTACCGGGCGGTGTGGTGGCCTGGTCGGTCACGGGTCAGGAACTGCTGCGCGACCTGCTCAGTGACCCGCGCGTGTCCAAAGACGCGCGTCAGCACTGGCCGGCGCTGGCCGACGTCAGCGCGGACTGGCCGTTGCTGGTGTGGGTCTCGGTGCGGAACATGTTCACCGCTTACGGCGCCGACCACAAAAGGCTGCGTTCACTCGTGACACAGGCCTTCACGGCACGCCGGATCGCCACGCTGGAACCGTGGATCACCCGGATCGTCGATGGCCTCCTGACCGGTCTCGAAGCCCTGCCCGAAGGCGAACCCGTTGACCTGCGGGAGAATTTCGCCTATCCGGTGCCCATCGAAGTGATCTGCCACCTGTTCGGCGTACCGGACTCCGCGCGCGGCAGACTGCGCCACTCCGTCGACGTCTTCTTCCGGACCTCGGCGAGCCAAGAGGCGATGCTGGCCGCCTACCAAGACATCCACTCGATCTTCACCGACCTCGTCGCCGAGAAGCGGGCGAACCCCGGCGAAGACCTCACCACCGCGCTTATCGCCGCGCGGGACGACGGCGCCCGGCTGGACGAAACCGAACTCATCGACACCCTGATCCTGTTCATTTCGGCGGGCCACGAGACCACCGTGAACCTGCTCGACCAGGCCATCACCGCTCTGCTGACCCATCCCGGCCAGCTCGCCATGATCCGCGGCGGCGAGGTCTCGTGGGCCGACGCCATCGAGGAAACGCTGCGCTGGCAAGCACCCGTGGCCAATCTTCCGCTGCGCTACGCCGTCGAGGACATCACCGTCGCCGATGTCGTCATCCGGCAGGGCGACGCGATTCTGGCCGGCTACGCCGCCGCGGGACGCGACCCGGCGGTGCACGGGGACGACGCCGACGCGTTCGACGTCACCCGCGCCGACAAAGCGCACGTCGCGTTCGGCTACGGCGCGCACTACTGCATCGGCGCTCCGCTGGCCCGGCTGGAGGCCGCCATCGCCCTTCCGGCCTTGTTCGCGCGCTTCCCGGACATGGCCCTCGCGACCTCTCCCGACGCGATGCGGCACCTCGACTCGTTCATCTCCAACGGGCATCGCGTCCTGCCGGTCCTGCTGAACCGGCCGGTGTCGTCGTCGTAACGCCGAGGTCAGCGCCGCCGGAACCGTGCGGCCAGCGCGGCCACCGGCGACCGTCGCTCCCGCACCGGCAACCTGCCGGACGTGATGTCCTCCAGCAGTGTCGCCACGGTCTCCCGCGCACAAGTGCGGTTCGCGCCGATACCACCCGAGGGACCGCGTTTGATCCAGCCGACCACGTAGGCGCCGCTGAGTCCGTCGACACGGCCGGCGGTGTTCGGGATCGTGCCGCGGTCGTCGTCGAACGGGAGACCCGGCACCGGAACACCCCGGTAGCCGACCGCGCGCACGACCTGACCCGCCGCGATTTCGACCGGTTCGTCCTGGCCCGTGACGCGAAGGCCCCGCACCTGGGTGTCGCCGATGATCCCGGTGGGCGCGGAGTGGAAGCGCAAGACGATCCGGCGTCCGTCCGAGCCCGGCGGAGCCGTCCAGTCGACGGTCTCACGGCCGAGTTCGCGCAGCAGCGCCGCTTTGCCGGTGCCCGCGTCGATCGCGGCCGTGGTGCGCGGGTCCGCGGCGTCGACGACGAGCGGCACATCGGCGCGCCCCGCCAGCGCGAGCAGCTCCGGCGAGGTGTAGGCGGCGTCCTCCGGCCCGCGCCGGGCGAGCAGCACGACTTCTCGGATCTTGCTGCTGCGCAACCGTTCCAGCGCGTGCGGGGCGATCGTGGTCCCGGCGAGGTCGTCGGGGTCCGCGGTCAAAATCCGGGCGACGTCGAGCGCGACGTTCCCGGTGCCGACCAGCACGACTCGTTCCGCGGACAGGTCCACCGCGGTCGCGGGCACGTCCGGATGACCGTTGTACCAGGCGACGACGGTGGTCGCGGCGATGCTGCCGGGCAGTTCTTCGCCCTCGAGGCCGAGACCGCGGGCGGACGAGGCCCCGACCGCGTAAACGACCGCGTCGTGGCGCTCGGCGAGCTCGTCCACGGACACGTCACGGCCGACCTCGGTGCCCAGGCGCATCCGCAGCCGCGGATGCTCGTGGAGACGCGAGAACGTCTCGCCGATCCGCTTCGTGGCGGGATGGTCCGGGGCGACGCCGTAGCGGACGAGCCCGCCCGCGACCGGTAGCCGGTCGATCAGGGTGACTCGCGCGTTCGTGTGGAGGAGCAGGTCCTCCACCGCGTACATCCCGGCCGGGCCGGTGCCGACGACGGCGATGTCGGGCGGCGCGAAATCGCTCGGGATGGCCCGGTCGAACGTCGGCGGGGCCCACCGGTGGAAGTTCGGCGCCGGATCCACCGAAGAGACGGTCTCCCGGTCGGCGTAGAAGTCCGCGTTGATGCCCGCGTAGACCTTGAGCGATCCGGTCAGCAGATCCGCGGGGAAGATCGCGTCCACCGGGCAGGCGTCCGCGCAGGCTCCGCAGTCGATGCAGGAGGCCGGATCGACGTAGAGCATCTCGGTGGTGCCGAAGTCGGGCTCGTCCGGCGTCGGGTGGATGCAGTTGACCGGGCAGACCGACACGCAGGTGGCGTCGTTGCAGCAGGTCTGGGTGATCGCGAAGGCCATGTCAGATCAGGTTCGCCCGCTTGTAGAACACCAGCGCGGGGCGGGTGAGCAGACCGCACGAGCCGAGGAACTCCATCAGGCCCGCACAGCTCGACCGCATCATCGCCTTGTGGTGCTCGTTGGCCTTCGCCTCACGCAAGGCGCGCTTGGTGTCGAGCCCGGCGTTCTTGTAGACGTCGCGGTTGATCATGCTGCTGACGATGAAGTACGACGCGATCGCGATGACCAGCGCGTTGATCCGGCGGCGCACGAAACCCGCGCCCTCCAGCTGCTCCCGCGTCTCCTCACGGGCGAACTTCATGTGCCGGGACTCTTCGACGACGTGGATGTTGTTGATGGTGCGCACGAACGGGACCACCCGCTCGTCACGCATCCAGTCACGCTGCATCACGTCGAGGACCTCTTCGGCGACGAGAATGGCCGCGTACGCCGCTTCGCCGCTGGCCGTCGCCTTGAAGACCCGGCCGAGTTCGACGGCGAGCTTGCGCGGACGGTACGGGGGTGCGCCGAGTTTCTCCGCGCCGCGGGCGAACATGATCGAGTGGCGGCATTCGTCGGCGATCTCGGTGAGCGCCCACTGGAAGGCCGGGTCGGTCGGGTCCTTGGCGTAGAAGTCGCGGAGCACCATCTGCTGCAGGATCATCTCGAACCAGATACCGGTGCTCGCGACCGAAGCGGCTTCCTGGCGCGTGAGTTCCTTCTGCTGCTCCGTGCTCATCTCGGCCCAGTAGCTCGTGCCGTAGAGCGTGCTCCACTCCGGGCTGGCGCCGTGGAAGTTCTTGTCCAGCGGCGTCTCCCAGTCCACCTCGGTGGCGGGATCGTAGGACAGCATCGCGGACGAATCGAGGAGACGCTGCGCGGTCTCGTGGCGGCCGGCCCCGGCCGTTGCCGCGGTGCGTGGCACATCGGTGCTGGTCATACGGACCTCCCTGACGACGTCGACAGAGTGCGCGGCTACCTGTTACCGCGATTCACTGTTACTCAAGGTAACATATAGGAGCAGTCCACGAAAGAAGGGGAACCGCCCATGACCGCGCCCCGCCGCATCGCCACCTTCGACCATGACGGACTCATCTTCGACGTCCAGGACACCGGCCCGCTCGACGGCACCGTCGTCGTCCTGCTGCACGGTTTCCCGCAGACCGGCGCCTCTTGGACAGAGACCGCCACCCTGCTCCACCAGCGGGGATACCGCACGATCGTGCCCGACCAGCGCGGCTACTCACCTCGCGCGCGCCCACGAGGCCGCTACGCCTACCGGTCCGGCCGCCTCGTGGCCGACACCGTCGCCCTCATCGAGACCCTCGGCGCCGGGCCGGTCCATCTCGTCGGGCATGACTGGGGTGCCATCGCCGCCTGGTCGACGGCGGCACGACGGCCGGACCTGGTCAGGTCGCTGACCACCGTGTCGGTCCCGCATCCCGGAGCGTTCCTCCGCGCGATGCTGACCAGCGACCAGCTCGTCCGGTCGTACTACATGTTCCTGTTCCAGCTCCCCTGGCTGCCGGAATTCGCCCTCCGGCGCCTGCCACGCGTACTGGACCGCACGCTGACCGGCACCGGGATGACCCCCGACCAGATCGAGCAGGTCCGCCGGGACATCGTCCGCGGTGGAGCCCTCACCGGGGGACTGAACTGGTACCGCGCGATGCCGTTCCTGCACCCGGCCGCCCTCCGCACCCGGGTCACCGTGCCGACCACGCACGTCTGGAGCGACGGCGACACGGCCCTGTCCCGGCGAAGTGCCGAACTCGCCGGCCAGTACGTCGACGCCGCCTACCGGCTCGAAGTCCTGACCGGCGTCAGCCATTGGGTCCCCGAAGAAGCCGCGGCGACGCTGGCCGCCATCATCGACCGCACCGCCAGGGAGGCGGCCTAGGCGCTGTCCGGCAAGTCATGTCCGCGGTCTCCGCGCCCAGGCGACCCCTGACGGCACGGGCGGACGGCGCCGACCCATCGAACAGACTTACCGGACACCGCCTAGTCGACCGGCGTGACCTCGGCCATCTCCGACCAGGCGTCGCCGTCGAGGTTCTGGTAGTTGATCCGCGGTTTCTCCGCGACGACGGTCGACATGAACGGGAAGAACTCCTGGGCGTGCTGCGTGGCGACGTGCGCGTCGCCCGCGGCGCTGTCGGCGAAGACCTCGACCAGGACGAACTCGTTCTCGTCACCGGCGTTCTGGTAGTATTCTCGTCACCGGCGTTCTGGTAGTAGTCGAACGAGACGTTCCCGGGTTCGCTGCGCACCTGCTGGGTGTAGCGCTCGATACCGGCCAGCCACTCGGTGCGCTTCTCGGGACGGATCCGTGCTTTGAGGACGATCAAGATCATGCCCCGAGTATCGCAAAGCGGGCCTTCGCGCGCTCCGCTCCGAGGCCGATGAAAGACTGTCCCCGTGATCACGCGGCTCCAGTCCTGTTGGTCCGCGATCCGGTACCTGGCGGTCGGCGCGGCCTCCTCCATGGTCGCCTGGTTCGTCCTCGTCGGCATGCTGTTCGTGCTGCTGATGTGCCCGTTCGGCGTCGGGATCCCGGCGTTGCCGATCGCGCTCCAGCTGATTCGCCGCCCGGTCAACTTCGAACGCCGCCGGGCAGCCCGCCTGCTGGGTGAGCCGATCGCCGAGCCGTACCGGTCCGGCAACCCCGTGACGGACCCGGCGTCGCGCCGCGACCTGGGCTGGCTCCTCTTCCACGGTGCCACCGGTTTCGTCGTCGGCATCTTCGCCATCGCGCTGCCGCTCGGCGGGCTCCGGCAGATCGTCACGGCGTTCATCTGGCCGACGGTGCCCGGCGGAGTGGAAAGCTCGCTCGGGTTCATGGTCACGTCGTGGCCGCTGGCGGCGCTCAGCGCGGTCACCGGCGCCGGCATGATCGCGCTGATCTTCCTGTTCCCCCGCGTGGCCAGATGGCAGGCGTCCATCGCGCGCAGGCTGCTCGCGCCCGCTCCCGGGGTCGTGCTGACCGACCGCGTCGTCGAACTGGCCGCGTCGCGCGCCGCCGCGCTGGAGGCGCACGGTGCCGAGCTCCGTCGTCTCGAACGGGACCTGCACGACGGCACACAGGCGAGGATCGCCGCCGTGGTCCTGCAATTGGGGATCGCCGATTCGCTTTTCGACAAGGATCCGCAGCGAGCGAGGGAACTGCTCGGCAAGGCGCAGGACACCGCGACCGGCGCGCTGGCCGAACTCCGGACCGTCGTGCGCAGCATCTATCCGCCGCTGCTGACCGACCGCGGTCTCGACGGCGCGGTCACCGCGCTGGCCGATCGCTGCCCGGTTCCGTGCACCGTGGACGTTCGCACCCGCAGCCGCCGTCCCGCCGCCGTCGAAGCGGCCGCCTACTTCGTGGTCGCCGAGATGCTGGCCAACATCACCAAACATTCCGGTGCCGAACAGGCGTGGATCACGCTCGACGGCACCGCCGACACCCTGCTCATCGAGATCCGCGACGACGGCCACGGCGGCGCCGACGAATCCGCGGGCAGCGGCCTGTCCGGGATCCGCAAACGGGCCGAGGCGTTCGACGGGATCTTGAAACTGTCCAGCCCCGCCGGTGGGCCGACCGTACTGAAAGTGGAGTTGCCATGCGGGTCGTGATCGTCGAGGACGACGCGCTGCTGCGCGAAGGCCTGGTCATGCTGCTGAACACCTCGGGCATCGACGTCACCGCGGCCGTGGACGACGTCGACGAGTTCCTCGAACTGGTCACCAAGGACCGGCCCGACGCGGTCATCACCGATGTCCGGCTGCCGCCGACCCACACCGACGAAGGTCTCCGCGCCGCCGTCAAAGCGCGGAAGATGTACCCCGGGCTGCCCGTGCTCGTGCTGTCCGCGCACGTCGAAACCGGCTACGCGGCGGAACTCCTCGCCGACGGCAAGGGCGCCGTCGGGTATCTGCTCAAGGAACGGGTCGGGAAGGTCGAGAAGTTCCTCGACGCGCTGGACCGGGTCGTCAAGGGCGGGACGGCCATGGACCCCGAGGTCATCACCCAGCTGATGGCGCACCGCCGGGCGACCGACCCGCTCGAAGGGCTGACCGCGCGGGAACGGGAGGTCCTCGGGCTGATGGCGGAGGGCTACAACAACACGACCATCGCCGAACTGCTGGTGGTGAGCGACGGCGCGGTGCACAAGCACATCCGGAACATCTTCGCGAAACTCGGGTTGCCGGAGGACAGCGGGCACCGGCGGGTCTTGGCGGTACTGGCTTACTTGGGCGGCAAGGGCTGAGGTCCTCGGACGGCTGGCTCGACCGCTGACGCTTCTGGCCCGCGCGAGTACGTGAAGGCCCCCTTCATTGCGCCAGGCGCAGTGAAGGGGGCCTTCACGTACTCGGACAAGCCACTCACGAGGCGGCGAGCTCTTCCGCCAGCCCGACGATGATGCCCTCCGGACCGCGGACGTAGCAGAGCCGATAGATGTCCTCGTACCGCGCCAGCTCACCCACGAGTTCCGCGCCGTGGGCACGCAGGCGGTCGACGACGTCCTCGATGTCGTCGACCGCGAACATGACGCGGCGGATGCCCAGCGTGTTCGCCGGAGCGTCCTCCGGTTCGGGCGTGATGGCCTTCGGCCGGTGGAACTTCGCCAGCTCGATCCGTCCGGGACCGTTCGGGATCCGCAGCATGGCGATGTCCTGGCGGACGTCTTCGAGCCCGATGACCCGTTCCGCCCCCGGCCAGTCGAGCGGTCCCTTGCCCTCCAGTTCCATCCCGATTTCGACGAAGAACGCGATGACCGCGTCAAGGTCTTCGACGACGATGAGGACGTTGTCCATCCGCTGGATCGCCACGCTGAGGCTCCTCCTTCGTTCGGCGGGGTAGCGCCAGCACCACCTCGCGACGGGGGCCACTCCCCTGGTCGCCCGCCCTGCCGAACCATAGCGTCTTCCTCATGAACGACACCGAAAAGCGCGGCGGCGCACTGATCACCACCTCCCTCTGGCTCGTCCTCTTCGGCAGCGCGGCCACCAACTCGATCGGCCAGTTCGCGGGACTGGACTGGACCCTCCGCATGATCGCCGGCGCCGTCGCGGTCGTGTGCATCGTGCTTTTGATCATGCGCCATCTCGCGCGGCGCAAAGCCTGAGCCATTCGACGGCCTGTGCCGCGGCGAACCCGATGAACGCGTCCCGCTCCGGCACGCGTGACCGCGCGTCGACGGCGTCGGTGAAAACCCCCACCGCATACCGGCCGCCATCGGGATATTCGACCACGCCGGCCTCGTTGCGCACCGACGGAAGTGTCCCGGTCTTGCCGCTGACACGAATCCCGTCGTCCGGGAACCCGGACCGGAGCCGGTGCGGCCATACCTGGAGCTCCAGCCAGCGCCGGACGTCCGCGCACGCGGTCGGCGACGCGGCCTCGTCGCGCCAGATCATCCCGAGCAGCCGGGTGATCTCTTCGGCGGTCGTGGCACAACTGTGTTCCGGCTGGAGCGCACGCAACGAGGCGATCCGCTCCATCGGGAGTTCGGTCAGCAGTCTTTCGTCGTCCTCGTAGGAGATCCCGAGGTCCTCGCCGATGCCGCCGAGCGTCTCGCCGCAGTCCTGTGGCACAGTGGTGTGCTCGAATCCGAGGCCGCGCAAGGTTTTCTCCGTCGATTCCTTCCCGACGCGGTCGAGGATCAGGTCGGTGGCGACGTTGTCGCTGATCCCGATCATCAGGATCGCGAGGTCGTACCAGGACATCGAGATCTCGTGACGGAAGGTGGCGAGGCCGTACGGGCTCGGCGTGGGATGTCCGGGTGGGACGGTGATCCGCTCGCCGAGGTCGAGCCCGCCCTCGGCGCCCTGCTTCGCCAGTTCCAGCGCGATCGGGACCTTGAAGACCGACGCGGTGACGACGGGGGCGTGCTCGTCGACCCCGAACCGCCGGGTGCCATCGATTTCGGCCGCGTGCAGCCGGACCCGGACGCCTGCTTCTTTCGCTCGTTCGTTGATCGTTTCGCTGACTTCGGACGCGGTGGGCATGGGACTCCTGTCTGGTCAAGGGGAAGTGGGCTGAGGACGCGTGGCGCGAAAGTGGCTTTCGCGCCACGCGTTGAATGACCGGAGCCAGTCAAGATCCGGTGCTGGTTTCCGCCGGAGCGAACGAAAACTGCGCCGGGTTCTGCGGCACCCAGAACGCCATCACGGCGGTGAGGAAGGTGGTGCCGATGAGGAAACCGAACGCGGCGGTGTAGGAGAAAGTGTCGGCGAGCCAGCCCATCGCCACCGGGGCGACGGCGCCCGCCACCTGACCGCCGAAGTTCATCACCCCCATGCCGATCCCGGTGACCGCCGTGGGCAGTACGCGCAGCGGCAGGCCGAAAACGGCCATCGTCGCCATGCCGAAGACAGCGAGGGCGAGCGTCTCGTAGACGGTGAACTCCGTAGTGCTGTCCGCGTTCACCATCAACGTCAGCAGCACCACGGTCACCAGCGAGATCGAGCCGAGGTACCAGCGGCCGTGATCGTGGAAGTACCGGTCGAACAGCCAGCCGCCGAGGATGGTCGTGCCGATGCTGACCAGCATCGGGATCGCGGCCAGTACCCCGGTTTGGCTCAACGACAACCCCCTCGACTCCAGCAAATAGCTGGGCACCCAGGTGATCATCCCGTAGTTGAGCATGTTGGTGACACAGAACAGCAGGGTGAACTTCCAGATCACCGGGGACTTCAGCACTTGTTTCCGGGAAACCTCGGGGGTTTTCACCACGTCGCGCGGAAGGCTGCTCAGCCTTTCGGGCAGTGCCTTGGGCAGGATCGTCCACACCGCGACGCCGATGAGCGCGCCGACCCCCGCCATCCAGAAGAACGTGTGCCGCCAGCCGACCGCCATCAGCAGCGGGCCGACGATCAGCGGCGCCAGGCCGGCGCCGATACCGCCCGCGGACAGCATCACGCCGGTCACCGTCGCGCGATTACCGGGGGTGGTCCGTTCGGCGATCGCCTTGAACGACGCCGCCGGGAAAAGTCCTTGGCACACACCGAAAAGGCCACGGACGACGAGCAGCATGCCGAAGGTGCCCGCCATCCCGGTCATCGCGGTGAACGCCGACCAGAGCAGCAGCGTGACCAGCATCGGCCCCCGCGAGCCGTACCGGTCGGCGAGGAAGCCCGCCGGGATCTGGCAGACCATGTACACCAGCGCGAACACGGTGACGAGCCAGCCCTGTTCGGTCTTGCTGAGCTCGAACTCGGCGCCGATCATCGGCAGCGCCATCCCGATCGAGAACCGATCGATGTAGTCGACCGCCCACGCCAACACCATCACCACCATGGTGATGAGCGCGGTCCGGTTGATCCGCCGTGCTGTCCAGGTGTCCTCATTGACCACTGCCGTCATGGCGCCTCCGCGGGATCTTCGGAAGAGAAAGGGAGAACGGCGCGAGCGTGGCGCCGATCACTCATTCTGAAACGCGGTCGCCGAGCGGAGTTCGTGCGATCACACGAACATCGGCCGTCGTTTCGGGCCGGGAGACCGAAGGTCAGTCTTCGGCGCCCGGCGGCCCGGTCCGCGCGTCACGGGGCAGCAGCCGCAATTGCAGCATCGCGGCGAACCGCTCGCCCGCGTCGTCGAGATCGATCTCGCCGACTTCGGCCAGGCGCCGCAGCCGGTAGCGGAAGGTGTTCGGATGGACGTAGGCCGACGCGGACGCGGCTCCGATGTCGCCGAACGCGTCCAGCCAGCACCGGAGGGTGTGCACCAGTTGCGACTGGTGCTGGGCGTCGTAGGCGAGCAACCGCGCGACCGGTCCCGTCGCGACGTCTCCTCTGGCCGCGGCGAGGTCGGCCAGCTCCAGCATGAGCGCGTCGACATGGACGTCTTCGGCGGTCGCGACGCGTTTCGCGCCGCCGTTGGTGAGCAGCACGCGCAACGCCCGGTCCGCGCCGTCGCGGGAGGCGTGGAGACCGGACGCGTCCAGCGCGAGCGGTCCGATGCCGATCGCGGCGGCCGCCCGGCGTCCCGTCCGCTCCAGGAAGGTCGACGCGACCCGTACCGAGCGCTCCTGGCAGTCGGCCTGACCGCCGGGCATCGGGAGGATGCCGTAGGCGACGTCGCCGACCAGCGCGACGGCCGAACGAGGCTGGACGGCGCTCAGGTGCATGGCCAGCGCGTCGGCGACCCGCTGGCGGTCCGCGACCAGCCGGAGATCGTCCTCGGGGTCGGGCGCGCCGAGCAGTCCCATGGCGAGCACGATCGAAGGCTGGCCGAGCAACCCGAGCCGGGCGATGGCCTCCGGTGCGCCGGAGCCTCCTTCGAGTGCCGTGCTCACCAGATCCGCGCGCAGCCGCCGTTCGACGTCGGCACCGGCGCGCAGCCGGAGCAGGTGCAACGCGACGAGCTTCGCGGCGTCGATCAGCGCCTGGGTCCGCTCGTCACTGAGCGGTTCCCGCACCGCAGCCCAGATCGATCCGAGCACCTCGTCGCCGGCGCGGACGGCGAGCGCCACCCGGGGCAGCGCGATGGCACTGTCGTCGTACCGCTGCGGATCGACGTACACGGGCGCATGGTCTCGGTACAGCTTCTCGAAGACGCCGTCCCTTTCGAGGCCGCGGGCGAACCGCTCCGGCACCTGCCGGCCGAGGATCGTTTCCACCCGGGACGGGTCCGCTTCGTCCTGGCGCCCGGAGAACGCGAGGATCCGGTTGTTGCGATCCTCGATGGTCACCGGCGCGTCGATGAGCGCGGCGATCGCGTTGGCCAGTGCGAAGAGATCACCCGAAGGCATTCCACCGAGGGTCTGTGGCGAGACCTCGCCGACGTCCTCTTCGGCGAGCAACGTCCTGAGCATGGCGGCGAGCTGCGCCCAGGACGCGCCGCGCGCGAGCCCCAGCAGGGCCACCCCGGACGACTCCGCGGCACGCCGGAGTTCCGGCGCCGGGGTGACGGGAGAGCGGACGACGAGCGCCGCCGCGCCCCTCGCACCCACGTCGTGCAGAAGGCGGACGACTTCGTCCTGCTCCCGCACCCCGACGCCGAGCACGACGGCTCCGCCAGGGATGTCGGATTCGTCGTGCGGATCGTGGATGACCACCCCGCCGAGCTGCTTGCGGGTGGTCCGGCCGACCGCGACCGGTTCCAGGAGCACGTCCCCGAGGTCTTCGAGGACGCGCCCCAAACTCGTATGCGGCTTGCTGGGCACCGGTGTCAGCACCCCCCGAAGTTAAACCCGATCTCGCCGAACCGACCGGTTCGATCCGACCAAATCTAACCCCGGAATTCGTAGAAAGCTACGAACCGATCCACGCTTTCTCCGTGGTGACCTCGTCCAGAAGATCCGGAATCGGAGTCACCCCGAGGCCCGGCCCGGTCGGCACCGGCAGATGCCCGGCGTCCAGCACGAACGGCTCGGTGATGTCGGTGCGATAGAACCGGCCGGACGCCGAGGTGTCCCCCGGCAGCGTGAAGCCGGGCAGCGAGGCCAGTGCGACGTTGGCCGCCCGGCCGAGCCCGGTCTCGATCATCCCGCCGCACCACACCGCGATCCCGTGTGCCGCGCAGACGTCGTGCACCCGGCGGGCTTCGAGGTATCCGCCGACCCGGCCCGGTTTGATGTTGACGATCTGGCAGGCGCCGAGCTTGATCGCGTCCGCGGCGGCCTTGGCCGAGACGATCGACTCGTCGAGGCAGATCGGCGTCCGGATCCGCTTGGCCAGCTCGGCGTGGCCGAGCACGTCCTCTTCTTCGAGCGGCTGCTCGATCAGCAGCAGGTCGAACGGGTCGAGCCGGGACAGCAGGGGCGCGTCGCCCAGCGTGTACGCGGTGTTCGCGTCGACCTGCAGCAGCACGTCGTCACCGAAGCGCTCACGCACCTGCCGGACCGGCTCGACGTCCCAGCCGGGCTCGATCTTCAGCTTGATCCGGACGTAGCCCTCGTCGAGGTAGCCGCCGACGACGTCGAGCAGGTGCGGGATCGAGTCCATGATCCCGACCGAGACCCCGCAGGCCACGGAGTCGCGAGTGGACCCCAGCTCGGCCGCGAAGGACCGGTCATGCGCGCGGAGTTCGGCGTCGAGGACCGCCATCTCCAGCGCGCCCTTCGCCATCCGGTGGCCCTTGAACTTCGCCAGCAACGGCGTCACCTTGTGCGCGGTCACGTCCTCGGCCGCCAGCAGTGCGGGGATCAGATGGTTCCGCAGCACGTGCTCGGCGGCGTCGTTGTACTCCGACGAGTAGAGCGGCGCCTCCATCGCGACACATTCGCCCCAGCCCTCGCCCGCCGGGGTCACCGCGCGGACCAGCAGCAATTCCCGCTCGGACTGCGTCCCGAACGACGTCCGGAACGGGGCCACGAGCGGCATCCGGACCCGGCGCAGTTCCACACCGCTGAGTTTCACGACTGCTCCTTGGAGATCACGTACCAGCCGGCACGATCGAAACCGGCGACCTTGGCGTTGTCCGCCATCAGTCCGCCGAGGACTTCGCGCAGCGCGACGCGCCACGCGTCGCCGCGACCGGGGTCGGTGCGGCGCAACCGTTCGATGTCGGGCGGGACCGCGACGAGCACGGTCGGCCCGTCCGCGGATCCGATGCTCGGACCGCCGTCGGAGTCGACGGAGAGCGCCTTCGCCGCGCCCAGTGCTTCCGCGTCGATCAGGACCGGTTCGCCGAAGGCGGCGGCGCGGACCTCCGGGCTCCGGAGATCCCAGCCGACCATCAGCCGGTCGGTGTCGCCCGAACCGTTGATGTCGTCCTCCATCGGCCCGTAGAAGTCGGGCAGGTAACCGATCGGGCGCGCGCCGAGTTTGCCCAGGTTGAAGTACGCGTTGCGCCGCACCAACGGGTCGAACGTCCAGGTGATCACCGAGACGTCCTGGAGCAGTGCCCACCCGCGCTGATGCAGCTTCAGTGCGTGCCCGATCCCGCGGCCCGCGCCCGCCTTCGCGACGCCGGCGATATGGCTGTGCAGGCTCGCCTTTCCTGGGTTCCCGAAGAAACCGAAACAGGCACCCAGCAGTTCACCGTTCGCGAATGCGCCCGCGACGTAGTTACCGGCCGTGGACATCGCGCGAAGCAGTTCCGTGCTCACCGGCCTGCCGCCCGGCCCGGACCGCCAGATCGACTCGAACAGGCCGACCACCGCAGCCAGCTCGGCGATCTCGGTCAGTTCGCGGATTTCGACGCCCGAAGCCACGGCCGCGGCCCGCGCGGCGGCGACAGCATCGTCGCGCACCGCCACCGACGCCGGGCTTTCCGCGTTCGTAGCAAGATTTGTCACGGGGCAATCCTTTCCCGGCACCTCGGCCGAGTCACCGTCGTGCCGTACCAGATTCGCCCGCGGGATTCGTCGCACCGGACGGACCCCGCTTCGCGAGTACGTTTTCCACGAGCGCGGCCAGCAAAGCGGTACGACGCGGCAGTTCCGCGACGACGACGTGTTCGTGATCCGCGTGCGCCCCGCCACCGACGGCGCCGAGTCCGTCCAGCGTCGGCACGCCCATCCCGGCGGTGTAGTTGCCGTCCGAAGCACCGCCGACCGACGCGGAAGTCAGCTCTCCGAGCCCGAGTTCCTCCGCCAGTTCGCCGGCCAAGGCGAAGAGTCCCGCCGACGAATTCTCTTCGAGCGGCGGCCGGTTGATCCCGCCGGTCACGCGGACCTCGGCGCCTTCCACGACCGGACGGAGTCCCCGGATGGCCCGGTCGACACGGAGTTGTTCGGCCTCGTTCCAGACACGGACGTCGACGGCCACCCCCGCGGCGGCCGGAACGGTGTTGACCGTCGTTCCGGCCGAAACGACCGTGGGCGTCACGCTGGTCCCGGCCCTGGGATCGGCGAGCGCGGCCACCGCGAGGATCTGGTGGGAGATCTCGATCCCCGCGTTGACGCCCCTCTCCGGTTCGAGCCCGGCGTGCGCGGCGCGGCCGGACACTTCCACCCGATAATGGGAAACGCCTTTGCGCCGGCATTTCAGCGCACCACCGTCGGCCGACGCCTCCAGCACGAACGCGGCGTCGCATCCCGCCGCGGTCTCCTCGATCAGCGCGCGGGAGGACGGCGACCCGATCTCCTCGTCGCCCGTGACCAGAATGGACAGCCCGTCACGATCGGGCAGGGTCGCGGCGGCGTGCAACGCCATCACGACCCCCGCCTTCATGTCGAAGCAACCGGGTCCGCGCAACACTCCGTCCCGCACTGAGAACGGATGGGTCTCCAGTGAACCGTGCGGCCAAACCGTGTCGTGGTGACCGAGCAGCAGGACACGAGGCGGTCCGGCACCGAAGCTCCAGCGGAGATGGGTGACGCCGTCGACGACGATCTTCTCCGGGTCCACGCCGAGCAGTCTCCGGCCGATTCCGGCGACCACTTCGGCGCTGCGCGCCACCGCTTCGTGATCCGAAGACGGCGACTCGCAGAGGATCAGCGTCTCGATGTCGGCGAGCAGGTCGCTCATCGCGGCTCACCCCGCAGCGGTTTGCCGGGGAACGCGTCCGTGCGCAGATTCCCGTCGGTCACGACCGGGACACCCGAGACGAACAGGTGCCGGACCCCGACGGACGGCCGCGTCGAGTCGAAATACGTCGCCGCGTCGGTGATCGTGTGCGGGTCGATCACGACGATGTCAGCGTCGGCACCGACGTTCAGCCGCCCCTTCGCCAGCGCCCCGGGGGCGACCTCGTCGAGCACTCGTGCCGGCAGGTAGGAGCAGCGCCGGAACGCCTCCAGCCAGGTCCAGGCCTTGCTCTCGCGCACCATCAGGCGCAAGGTCTTGGCGTAGGTCCCGGCCGTACGCGGATGGGTCGCGCCACCGGGCGGCAGCGGCCATTCGGTGCTCTCGCTGGTGCCGTTCTTCCAGTACACGGGCAGCGCGTCACTGGCGACGATGGCGTCCGGGAACGCGAGCGCCTGCCGCAGCAGGCCGAGGTCGTGCGGGCTGCTTTCGTCGAGGAACTCCAGGATGCACGGCGCGCCGGGATCTTCGGCGCGCACCTGAAGCAGACGCCCTTCGTCGGCGATGCGCTCCCCCGACTCCAGCATGATCACACTGGACGGGGAGAGCCCCTTCATCTTCAAACGTTCGGGTGAAAGGAAGGCGGCACCGATACCCGTGCTGCCCGCCCCGTACGGATAGGCCTCGACGGTCACCCGCGACCCGGCCGCTCGCCCCGCTTCGAGCGCCCCGAGCACCCGCTCGATCTGGTGACCGGACGTGCTGTTGACGTGACAGTGGTGCATCGCGGCACCGGTCTCGGCCGCGACGATCGCGATCTCGGCCGAACCGTCGATCGGTGTCTCCGGGTTCACTTCGACCAGTTCACGGACGTGGGTGTACGTCGGCGCTCCGGCCTCCTTGGCCAACCGGGCCAGCGCGAGGAACTCGCCGGGATCGGTATCGGGCGCGTAGCCGAGCAGCACACCGACGCCGAGCGCGCCCGCGGCCAGCTCACCGTCCACAAGGGACAGCCAGGCCGCGAGTTCCTTCGGTGACGAAGTCCTTTGCCAGGCCGGGTTCCCGAGCACCGACAGCCCGCTGTCGATATTCGCGTCCGGCTCGATCCCGGCGAGCACCTGTGCCCGCGCGGCGCCCCAGGACGCGGAGAAACCGTAGTGCAGCGGACGTCCCGCGGCGGCGGCCTCGGCGTAGGCCCGCTCGATCGGCATCAACCCGGCCTCGAGGTCGAGCGCGGTCGTCACGCCGTCCATCGCCTGGAGCCGCTGGCCCGCGATGGTGTGCACGTGGCTGTGCAGGTCGATGAAGCCCGGCCCGACGACGAGCCCCGAGACGTCGATCTCCACGTCGCCCGGCTCCGCGGTCAAAGCCTCCCCGACGGCGGTGACCACCCCGCCGGATACCAGCACGTCGGCCGTGCCGTCGAATCCCGTCGCCGGATCGATGACACGACCGCCGCGCAAAAGTGTCCGCATGCTTCGCCTCCTAGGATCGCCTCTTCATGGCGACCCTAGGAGGTTTCGGCGGGCGTCCGTTCGTACCGCGCGACGAATCCGGACCCCTCGGTCCATCCGCGCGCACGAACCCTCGTGAGTGGTAAGGACGGTTCTAACCGTCCTTACCACTCACGAGGCCGGTCAGCGGTTCCGGTGCCCGGCGATGATCTCCGCGTACCGGTGCCCGCTCGCCTTGACGGTGCGCACCTGCGTGTCGTAGTCGACCCGCACCAGCCCGAACCGCTTGCTCAGCCCGCTGTCCCATTCGAAGTTGTCGAGCAGCGACCAGGCGAAGTACCCCTTCACCGGAGCACCCGCTTCGGCGGCGCCCGCCACCGCGCCCAGATGTTCCTCCAGGTAGGCGATGCGGTCGGCGTCGTGGATCGACCCGTCCTCGGCGACCTTGTCGTCGAAGGCGGCCCCGCTCTCGGTGACATAGATGGCGCGGGCGCCGTACTCGTCGGCGAGCCGGTGGATCAGGTCCGCCAGGCCTTGCCCGTGGATCTCCCAGCCCATCGCGGTGGTGGCCGCGCCCTCGACCGGCACTTGCCGGGCGCGCGGAGCGGGGCCTTCCGGGTCGTCCTCGACGATCTGCCGGAAGTAGTAGTTCAGCCCGTGGTAGCCGACCGGCGCCGAGATCACCTCCAGGTCGTCCCCGACCACGGGTGGTTCGACGCCGTAGACCTCGATCATGTCCGCGGGATAGCCGCGGCCGTTCGACGGGTCGAGCCACCAGCGGTTGACATGTCCGTCCATTCGCGCCGCCGCTTCGACGTCCGCGGCGGAATCCGACGCCGGCTCGATCCCGCTGAGATTGACCACCAGGCCGATATTCGCGGGCTGTGCGGCATTCGCGGTGATCGCCTGTACCCCGAGACCGTGCGCGAGCAGGAGATGGTGTGAAGCGTGGACAGCTTGCTTGAGATCCTTGATGCCAGGGGCGAAACGCCCTTCGAGGTAACCGAGCCAAGCCGAACACAGCGGTTCGTTGACCGTGTTCCAGTCCTTCACCCGGTCACCCAGCCGAGCCGCCACGACGGCGGCGTAGTCGGCGTAGGCATAGGCCGTGTCGCGCTCGGGCCAGCCGCCCTTCAGCGCGGAAGGCAAGTCCCAGTGGAACAACGTGGCGAACGGCCGGATCCCGGCCTCGAGCACCGCGTCGACCAGCCGGTCGTAGAAGTCGAGTCCGGCCGGGTTGACCTCGCCGCGGCCGGTCGGGATCACCCGCGGCCACGCGACCGAGAAGCGGTAGGCGTCCAGGCCCAGTCGCTTCATGATGGCGAGATCCTCCGGCCAGCGCCGGTAGTGATCGCACGCGACGTCGGCGGTGTCGCCGTTCAGGACGGCACCCGGGACCCGGACGAAGTCGTCCCAGATGGACGGGAGGCGGCCGTCGGCGTCGACGGCGCCTTCGACCTGGTACGCGGCGGTGGCCGCACCCCACAGGAAATCGGCGGGCAGGTGCAGAGTCAAGGCGGACCTCTCTGTACGGAGCGACGGGCTGGTCATTTCACTGCACCGGCGGTGAGCCCGGCGACGAGATAGCGCTGGAGCAGCAGGAATCCGGCGACGACCGGGACGGAGACGATCAGGGACGCGGCCATGACCTGGTTCCAGTAGACCTGGACCTGGGTGGAGTACTCCTGGAGACCGACCGCGAGGGTCCGCGTGCCCGAATCGGTCATCACCGACGCGAACAGGACCTCGCCCCAGGCCGTCATGAACGAGTAGATGCCCACCGCGACGATGCCC
Source organism: Amycolatopsis lurida (assembly GCF_900105055.1). Classification (NCBI taxonomy): domain Bacteria; kingdom Bacillati; phylum Actinomycetota; class Actinomycetes; order Pseudonocardiales; family Pseudonocardiaceae; genus Amycolatopsis; species Amycolatopsis lurida. The sequence continues at coordinate 46,231 of NZ_FNTA01000003.1, read as the reverse complement.
GGCATGGCCGCCGGGACGACCACCCGGACGAGGGCGCCGAAGGGCCCGGTGCCGTCGACCATCGCGGCCTCGTCGAGTTCCTTGGGGATCGAATCGATGTATCCGGCGAGCATCCAGATCGCGAACGGCAGCGAGAAGGTCAGGTAGGTGACGATCAGCCCGAGCCGGGAGCCGTACAGGACGATGCCGGTGGTGTTGCCGATGTTGACGAAGATGAGGAACAGCGGCAGCAGGAACAGGATGCCGGGGAACATCTGCGTGGACAGCACGGTCATCTTGAAGAAGTTCTTGCCACGGAAGCGGAACCGGCTCAGGGCGTACGCCGCGAAGATCGCGATCACCACCGAGAGGATCGCGGCCGAGCCGGAGATGACCAGGCTGTTCACGAAGTATTCGGCCAGAGGGATGGTCTCCCAGATGTCGAAGAACGGCTGGATGGTCAGCGTCGTCGGCACCCATTCCCAGCCGCCCTGCACGTCCCCGAGCGGTTTCAGCGACGACGAAACCATCACGTACAGCGGCACCAGTGTGAACAGGGCGAGGAAGCCGAGGACGAATCGGCGGGCCCACGGGACCCAGCGTGGCTCAGACAACGGCCTTCCTCCTCCGTGCGGTCAGTCCCAAGTAGACGGTGCTGACGAGGAGCAGGAAGAGCAGCAACAGCACCGACATCGCCGAGCCGAGCCCGAAGTTCCAGGTCACGAAGGAGCTCTGGTAGATGTGGATCGATATCAGCGACGCCTCCTTCGGCGCGGACGCTCCGAAAAGGACATACGGCGTGTTGAAGTCGTTGAATGTCCACAGGAAAAGCACCAGCAGCAGTACCTGGTTGACCGGACGCAGCATCGGCTGGGTGATGGCCTGGAACTGCCGCCACCAGCCCGCGCCGTCGATGGCCGCCGCTTCGTACAGTTCGCCGGGGATGTTCTGGAGCCCGGCCATCACGATCAGGAACGCGAACGGCCAGTTCCGCCAGACCGAGACCACCACGAGCGACCAGAAGCTGTTGTCCCCGATGAGCCAGAAGGAGTCGGTGCCCAGCAAGTCGTTCACCAGGCCCGTTTCCTTCTGGAACATGAACGACCAGGTGATCACGGCGGCGTACATCGGCAGCGCGTACGGCACCAGGAACAGGGTCCGGAGCAGACCGCGCCCCCGGAAGTTCTTCTGCATCAGCACGGCGGCCGACGTGCCGAAGAGCCAGCAGAACCCCACCGAGAGGACGGTGTAGAGGACGCTGATCCAGAACGAGCCGAGCAGCGCCTTACCCGCCGCCGAGTCGAAGTCCAGGACGAACTTGTAGTTGTCCAGCCCCGCCGCCGGGGCGGACGAGAAGTCCCGGATGGAGAACTGCGTGAGCTTGAAGAAGCTCATCACGAGCCCGGCGATCATCGGGATCACGTGGACGAGCAGTTCGAGCAGGATCGCGGGCAGCAAGAGCAGATACGGCAGCGCGATGCCGCGCCGGTTGCGCCGGACGCGCCGCGGGCGGGACGCCCCGGCCGGCTTCAGGGCCGGGACGTCGTCGAGAGCGGTCGGCATCAACCACCGGCCGCGATCTGCTGGTCCGCCTGGTTCAGCTGGTCACGGATCTTGACTCCGTCGACCGGCTTGCCCGCGGCGACGTCGGCGAACATCGCCTTCATCGCGGTGCCGATCAGGGTCTCGAACTGCGACTCCTGCGGAACCTGCGGCATTGGCTCAGCTGAATTCGCGAGTACTTTCTGGAAGACCTTGACGTCTTCGGTCTGGAACGCCGCGTCACTGTAGGCGTCCTGGACGGTCGGCAGCGAACCGTAGGTCTTGTTGAGCAGCGCCTGCTCCGGCGCCGAGACCATGAACTTCACGAAGTCCAGTGCGGCGTCGGGGTTCTTGGTGTTCTTGAAGACCGCCATGTTGATGCCCGCGACGAAGCTGGTCACCTTCCGGCCGTTCGGCGGCGCGGCGGCGGGCAACGGGATCGGCGCGACACCGAGGTCGGCCATGTCCATCCCGATGTTCTTGAACGACCCCGCGGAGGCCTGGTTCATGAACATCGCGGCCTTGCCGTCCGACAGGTCCTTGAGGGATTTGGCGGTGTCGGCGTATTCGGCGTTGGCCGGATTGACGATCTTGTCCTTCTGCATCAGGTCGACGAACTGCTGCACGGCCGCGACCGACGGATCCGAAGCCAGTTGCGGTTTGCCCTCCGAGGTGAAGAATTGGGCACCGTGCTGAGCGCCGAGGATCGCCGCGTGGTGGCTGTTCTCGGTGACCTGGCCCGCCTGGAGCGAGAGCCCCCACTGGCCCTTGTCGGGTTTGGTGAGCTTCTTGCCGTCCTCGACGAGTTCCTCCCAGGTGGCGGGCGGCTTGGTGATCCCGGCTTCCGAGAAGAGTTTCTTGTTGTAGTACAGGCCGTATGCCTGGCCGTAGAGCGGTACGCCGACCGGCGGCTGCCCGCTCGCCCCGGTGGCCGCCAGCGACGGGCCGAGGAAACGCGACTTGCCACCGACCTTCTCCAGCGCGGCGTCGTCGAACGGCAGGAACGCGCCCGTCGCCTGCAACGAGGCCGACCACGTGTTGCCGATGTTGAGCACGTCCGGCCCCCTGCCGGAGGTGGTGGCCGCGAGGATCCGGTTGAGCAGATCCGTCCACGGGACGACCTCGAGCTTGACCTTGATCCCGGAGGCCTTCTCGAACTTGTCGAGTTCGGGCTGCAGGACGGCTTTGTCGTTGTCGAGACTGGTGCCCTGATTGGATGCCCAGTACACGAGTTCCTTGGGAGCACTGGACGACGTGTCGCCGCCGCCGCATGCCGTCGTGGCGGCGGCCGCCAGCGCCAGGACGAGCGCGGGAGCGATCTTTCCGATTCGCATCGATGGTCCTCGGGGTGAGTGGCCAAGCCGCGTCCGGAGCTGTGACCCGGGACACGTCTTATTTCAGGGCTTGAGTTAAGCCTTGGCCAACCTTGCCGTCAAGCCCTTGCGCGCCATTTCGTCCGGCTCGTTCACTCCCTCGTCAGCACGGCGAAGGCTTCGCCCCGATGGATGGCGAAGAGTTCGAGCGCCTCCTCGCCGTCACGGGCACGAAGAGCGGCCGCCAGCCGGCGATGCTCGGCCGGAATGCTCGCGAGGTAGCCGTCGGAGCTCACGCCGATCCGGGTCAGCAGGAACAGGTACACCTGCGACCGGATCGCCCGCCACGCCTCGACGAGCCGCCGATGACCGGACGCCGCGTACACCGCGTCGTGGAAATCGATGTCACAGCGGACCATCTCGTGCTCGTCGCGCGCCTGGTCCATCCGGTCGACGACCTCCTCGATCGCGGCCAGGTCCGCCTCCGGCGCGTTCGCGACCACGAGCCGGACGGCCAGCTGCTCCAAGGCCGACCGCAGGCTGTCGAGTTCCGCGACGTCCGCTTCGGACAGCGTCGTGACGATCGCACCGCGATGCCATTCGCTGCGGACCAGGCCCTCACGCTCCAGTTTCAGCAGTGCTTCACGCACCGGGCCGCGGCTGACACCGAGCGCCTCCGAAAGCTCGACCTCGCGCAACTGCGCGCCAGGCGGATAGGCGCCGCCGAAGATGGCGTCCCTGACCCTGTCGGCGACCTCGTCCGCCAGCCCGCGACGACGTGCCGGCATCACCCTGCCAGGTTCGTTCATCCTCGTCCTTCCCGCCGGCACGCCCGAATAGTAGCGATCACGAACTTGTCCTAATGTTAACATTGCTACAAGTACTCGTCCCGTCCGAAAGGATCCCCTGGGTATGACCGTCCTCGACTCCCCCATCCCCCGCTTCCACCTCGCCATGCCCGTCGACGACCTCGCCGCCGCGCGCACCTTCTACGGCGAGGTTCTCGGCCTCGAACAGGGCCGCAGCTCCGACACCTGGATCGACTGGAACCTGCACGGGCACCAATTCGTCACGCACCTCGCGCCGGAGCGGCCGCAGCGGATCCACAACCCCGTCGACGGACACGACGTGCCCGTGCCCCACTTCGGGCTGATCCTCACCGTGCCGGAGTTCCGGAAGCTCGCGGATCGGCTGCGCGCGGCGGACACCTCTTTCGTCATCGAGCCCTACGTCCGCTTCGAGGGCCAGACCGGTGAACAGTGGACGATGTTCCTGCTGGACCCGGCGGGCAACGCCCTGGAGTTCAAGGCGTTCGCCGACGACTCGCAGGTCTTCGCCGCCTGACCGCGAGGCCTGTCACGTGGCGCTCGCCGAGTCCGTGAAGGCCTCCTTGAGGGATCCTGGATCCCTCAAGGAGGCCTTCACGGACCACCGATCGATAACCTGAGGATTATCGATCGGTGTCGCTTTCCGCGTTGATCAAGGTCCGCTCTCGGGAGAGAGTGGTCCTGTCAGCGAGCCCGCTGAACAAGGAAACCGAGGAGACGCCACCATGTTCGACCCCATCCTGCTCCGAGCCGCCGACGCCGAGATCGTCAGCGACGCGCCGGGCAGCGAGATCACGCTGCTGGCCGACTCGGACACCACCGACGGGGGCTTCACCGCGAACCGCGCGACCTTGAAGGACGGCGTCTTCGGCACCCCGGCCCATTTCCACACCCGCGCGACCGAGTTCTTCTTCGTACTCGAAGGGAAACTCCAGGTCCTCGTCGAGGAAACGCTGCACACGCTGGAGAAGGGCGACTTCCTCGCCGTGCCGCCCAAGGTGCCGCACGCGTTCGGCCCCGCCGACGGCTCGGACGCCGACGTCCTGGTCACCTTCACCCCGGGAATGGCCCGCTTCGACTACTACCGCCTCCTCGACCGGGTAGCACGCGGCGAAGCCGACCCGGCGGAGATCGCCGCGTCCTCGCAGCAGTACGACAACCATTACGTCGACAGCCCGATCTGGCGCGCCGCGCGCGGCCAGTGAGCGTCAATCGATGACCGCCGTCGCCTCGACTTCGACGAGGTGCTCGGGCACGTCGAGCGCCGCGACGCCGATCAGTGTGCCCGGTGGGACCGGGGTGCCGCCCAGTTTGGCGGCGGCCCTGTCCACGCCTTCGAGGAACAGCGCGAGTTTGTCCGGCGTCCAGTCGACGACGTAGACGGTCATCTTCGCGACGTCGTCGAAGGTGGCACCGGCCGCGGCGAGCGCGGTGCCGATGTTCAGGTAGCACTGTTCGACCTGTGCGGCGAGGTCACCCTCACCGACAAGGGCACCGGCGGCGTCCCAGGAGACCTGCCCCGCGATGAAGACCAGCTTCGGCCCGGTCGCGATCGACACCTGCCGGTACGCGGGGATCTCAGGCAGTCCCGCGGGATTCACCAGGGTGATGCTCATCCGTACTCCTCGGTCGTGGTCACTTGTGGTTACCCAGGAACTGTAGGAGAGTATGCGTCGACCTGGAAGAACGCACTTTTTCGTGACTGGGGAACCTGATGGTGACCAAGCAGCTCAACGGTTCGGACGACGCCGATCTGCTGCGGGCGGACTCGCTGGCGCGGGAGATCTTCTCCGACGTCGCCAACAAGTGGGCACTCCTGATCATCGAGACGATCGGCGACCGCACCCGGCGGTTCACCGAACTGCGCGACGACATCGAGGGCATCAGCCACAAGATGCTCACTCAGAACCTGCGCATGCTGGAGCGCAATGGCCTGCTCGAACGGACGGTGCACCCGACGGTGCCACCGCGTGTCGATTACACCCTGACCGAGGCCGGGCACGGCCTCCGCGCGACGGTCGACGGGATGTGCGACTGGACGCAGCGGTTCCTCGGCCACATCGAAGACTCGCGACGCCGGTTCGACACGCCTGCCAACGGTTGACGGCCTGGTCAGCACGGCCAGCCGGGTTCCGCCGCGAGTCGTCCGTCTGACCACACGTGTCGTCCATCCAGTCACGTGTGTCGTCCATCCAGTCACGCGAACCGCCACCCGCGCACCGGCAGCAGGTACCCGAACACTCGCGACACCCGAAGCCCTACGGCAACCGGACCACCCGCAGGAAGGCGGGCAACAACCACGGCCGCGGGCCGCTGACGACGATCTTGCGCGTCAGCGCGGAACGCGCCTTGCCGACCCGGTGGAACAGCATCAGGTTCAGCGTCGGCGGATCGAACGAGATCCGCACGTCGACCGGTCCACCGGGCTCCTCGACCGTCACCCGTCCCCGATGCAGCACCAGCACGACCGGGGACGTGTACGCGGATCGGAACGCCACGGCGATCCGTCGATCCCGCGGCGGCTCGTCGGTGTCGAGCAGATGCCCGATGTCGTGGCTCAGCACACCCACCAGGAACAGGTCGAAGAACAACGCCGCGTCACCCGGCTGGATCGTCCATGGCAGCTTCAGCGCCTTGGCGATGTCCCAGCCATGGATCTGAAGTTCGTTGACGAGGTGCGCGAGCACGCCGGCCAGCGGCACCTTCGAGCCCCCGAGCCAGTCCAGCGGGGTGCCGGGGTCCACGTCCTCGGTCACGCGCAGTACTTCCTCGATGTCCGCGAGCAATCCGGTGACGAGCACCTGAATGTCACGTTCGGGAAAGTCTCGCAACACCAAGGTGTTCAGCACGGAAACGGTGTCCACAGTGGTCTTCTCCACCTGACTCTGCCCACCCGTGGCGAGGACCGCGGTGCCGTCCGGCCGCACCAGCGACGTGTACATCTTCGCGATCATCGCGACGTGGGCGACCGTTTCGGCCACCGTCCACTCCGCCGTGACCATCGCGTCCGGATCCGGAACGCGGGTGACCAGGTCCGCGAATCGCGCGCCCGTCACCCGATAGGCTCGCCGCACCGAATGCCATCGATCTGCCGTGATCGCTCTGGTCACGTGCCGATTTTACCTTGCTGCCAAGGAAAAACCGTTCCGCTCGTGTGCGGTCCCGCACTGCCCGAACGCACAGTGACCGTACTCACTACGGAAATTCACGTGACACACACCGACCTGCACGGGCAGACTGAACGAAACGACTCAGCTTCGCCTTCGCGGTCACCGTTGCCGGCGCCCAAGGCGGCCGACGCGGACCCGCGCCCTTCCAGGAGAGCCCTTCACTGATGACCGAGACCCTGCCCGAAACCGCCCACGACCAGCAAAGGGCACCGGCGAAAGCCGGACTCCTGATCGGGGTCCTGGTCCTTTCCGCGTTCGTGATGATCCTCAACGAGACCATCCTGAGCGTCGCGCTGCGTGACCTGACCGTCGACCTCCAGGTCCCGACCACCACCGTCCAGTGGTTGACCAGCGGTTTCCTGCTCACCATGGCGGTCGTCATCCCGACCACCGGGTTCCTGCTCGAGCGGTTCACCCCGCGCCAGGTGTTCCTCGCCTCGCTCACCCTGTTCAGCACCGGCACCCTGGTCAGCGCGCTGGCCCCGGGTTTCGCCCTGCTGCTGACCGGCCGCGTCATCCAGGCCTGCGGGACGGCGGTGATGCTGCCGCTGCTGATGACCACGGTGATGCGCCTGGTCCCGGTCGAGAAGCGCGGCGCCACGATGGGCACGATCACGATCGTCATCGCGGTCGCGCCCGCCATCGGCCCGACCATCGGCGGTGCCGTGCTCTCGTCGCTCGGCTGGCGCTGGATGTTCTGGATCGTGCTGCCGCTCTCGCTCGCCGCTCTGGTGGTCGGCATGGTGCAGCTGCGGCTGGACGGCGACACCCGCAAGGTGCCGCTGGACGTGCTGTCCGTGGTCCTGTCCGCGCTCGGTTTCGGCGGCGTGCTGTACGGCCTGTCGGTGTCCGGCGAATCGGCCGGTGGGCATCAGCCGGTGCCGCCGTGGGCGCCGATCGCGGTCGGTGTCGTGGCGCTCGTGGTGTTCACCTGGCGCCAGTTGCGGCTCCAGAAGGAAGACCGCGCGCTGCTGGACCTGCGTCCGTTCACCCACCGCAGTTTCGTCGTCTCGCTGGTGCTGACGGCCTTGCTGTTCATGTGCCTGCTCGGCGCCGCGGCGATCCTGCTCCCGCTGTACCTGCAGACCGTCCTGCACACCACCACGTTCGTCAGCGGGCTCGCGGTGCTGCCCGGCGGTCTGGTCCTCGGGCTGCTCGGCCGCCCGGTCGGCGCGCTTTACGACCGCTTCGGCCCCCGGCCCCTGGTGATCCCCGGCGCGGCCTCGATGGCGATCTCGCTGTGGCTGTTCGCCCTGCTCGGCGCGGAATCGCCTCTGATCGCGGTCATCGCCATCCACGTCCTGCTGATGGGCGGGCTCGGCCTCATGATGACGCCGCTGATGACCGAATCCCTCGGTTCGCTGCCCGAACACCTGTATTCACACGGCAGCGCGATTCTCGCCACCCTTCAGCAGCTCGCCGGCGCGCTCGGCACCGCCCTGTTCATCGCGATCGCCACGGCGAGCACGACCACCGCCGGAGCGGCCAGCCCCGACGCGGCCGGTATCCGCACGACGTTCATGGTCGCCGGTTGTGTCGGCCTCGCCGCGTTCGTCGGATCGCTTTTCGTCAAGAAGAGCGCCACCACCGGTGGCGTGGCCGCGCACCACTGACGTCGACCGAGCGCCCGCCGTTTCCTCCACCGGAGGGACGGCGGGCGCTCGTCGTCCGACCACCTTCCGGCCGTAGGCGATGGCGGGCTGTTCGACCCAGCGGCGCAGCGCGCAGGCGAACAGCAGCGCGACACCGGTGGTCGCGGCGGCCTTGGCGAGCCCGGTGGGCAGCAGCCAGCCCGTGACCCCGGCCGCGCCGGTCTGAGCGAGGTAGAGCGCGTACGAACGGTCGCCGACGAAGGTCATCGGCCTGCTCGAGAGCAGCAACCGGACCGGGCCCGGCGACACGACCGCCACGAGCAGCAGTGCCGAGCCCGCCGCATAGACCGGCACGACGAACTGCCAATGCCCGCCGAGCGCCTTCGTCAGCGGGCCGACGGAGAACTGCAGCACGACGAACCCGCAGCCGATCACCGTGGCGACGGCCGGGCTGGTCAGCGGCCGGACGAGGGCGAATCCGCGCGGATGGTGGAGCGTCATCGCCAGCAGGCAGCCGATGACCAGCGAGCAGTAATGCACCGAAAGGCTCGCCCAGGTGTGCGAGGGCGCCAACGGCAGCGCGAACAGCACGACACCCAGGACGGCAGACGCGCCCAGCAGCGAACGCAGTGCCGTCTTACCGCTCCGCGCGAACGAAGTCAGCACCAGCAGCGCGGGCCAGACCAGGTAGAACTTTTCCTCCACTCCCAGCGACCACGACGTCGGATAGGGCGTGTTGAAGTCGACGAGTTCGTTGCCGAAGACGAGGTAGTACGGCATCGCGTCGGCGAGCCTGCTGCTCTGGTACGCCCCCCCGAGCAGGACGGCGACCGTGGTCAGCGCCAGGAGCAGGAAGTACACCGGCATGATCCGGAAGACCCGGCGAAGGTAGAACCCGCGCAGTGAGATCCGGCCGTCACGGTCTTCTTCGCGCAGGGCCAGCGTCGTGATGAGGAAGCCGGACAGCACGAAGAACAGTTGCACGGCGATCCAGCCTTGGAGGCGGTCGACGACCGGGCCGCCGTAGTGGAAGCACACCACGGCCACGGCCGCGAGCGCGCGAACGCCGGTGAGGCCGGGGAACCATGACGAGGCCAGGTACTCGGCGTGGCCGAGGGGGCGCCACCACGAGCGGCGTGCAGGAGCGAACATGCTCCGAAGGTTCGTGCGCGGACGCTGAACCGGAGCTTAAGGAAGCTGAAGACGTCTTCAGCTTCGCGCTTCCGCCAACGGCAGGCGGGCGACGAGCCGGGCACCGCCGTCGTGGTCGGCGACCTCGACGGTGCCGCCGTGCGCATGGGCGATCTCGGCGACGATCGCCAGCCCCAGACCCGCGCCACCGTCGTCACGCGCACGTCCGTCGTCGAGACGCACGAAGCGATCGAACACCCGCTCACGGTCCGCGGCGGGAATGCCCGGCCCGTCGTCGGTCACCGCGACCACGGCGACGTCATCCACAGTGGACACCCGAACTTCGACACCCGTACGGGTATGGCGTTGCGCGTTGTCCACCAGGTTGCGCAGCAACCGCTCCAGTCTGCCGCGGTCGCCGAGGACCATCGGATCCGCGTCGATCTCGGCTCGGACCGCCTGCCGCCCGGAGAGACAGGATTCGACCACTTCGGACAGTCGCACCGGCGTGGTTCGTTCCGGCTCCGCGTTGTCCAGCTTGCCGAGCAGCACCAGGTCTCCTACGAGGTCCTGCAGCCGGGTGATGTCGAGAAGCGCGTTGCGGCAGGCGTCGCGCCAGTCCAGCCGGTCCGGATGCGCGAGCAGCACCTCGAGCTGGGTCCGCAGGGAGGCCAGCGGTGTGCGCAGTTCGTGCGACGCGTCCGAGGTGAAGCGGCTCTGCCGGGTGACCGCCGTGTCCAGGCGGGCGAGCATCGTGTTCATCGTTTCGGCGAGCTTCGCGATCTCGTCGGCGCTGTCCGGGGCCGGGACCCGGCGGGAGAGGTCGTGCGCGCCGATCTCCGCGACCTCCGAGCGGATCGCCTCGACCGGCCGCAGCGAACGGCGTACGGCGAGCCACGCGACCGCCCCGATCAGCAGCGCGATCACCGGGACACCCACCAGCAGCGTCACGCGCACCGCGTCGAGCGCCGCCTGCCCGGACTCGTCGACCACGGCGGCGCCGTAGATCCGGTACTTGCTGTCGCCGCTCGTGTCGGCCGCGACGTGCACGCGTGTCTCGGTGGTCTCGACATCACGTCCGAGCACTCCCCGGCAGCCGACCGAGCCCGCCATCGACTCGTCGACCGCGCCCGCCTCGAGAACCGACACGGAATCACCGCGCTGATAGTCATCGTCCTGGACCAGCAGACCGTGCCGCAGACCCGGGCATCCGATGACGCGGTTGCCGAACTGATCGACCACTTCGTAGGCCGAGTCACGAACGAGCAGGAGCAGATCGGCCGGTGCCGCGCCGGTGTTCAGCAGTTGCACGATCGCCGCCGCACGCGCCCTGGCCACCTGAGCGGCCCCCGCTCCCAGCCGGTTCTCGGCGTCGACCACGAGCCAGGCCGAGACGACACCGAGGGCGACAAGCGACGTCACGAACGACGTCAGCGCGACCCGGAAGCGGGTCGTCCGCAGGAACTCACGCACCGGAGGCCACCACGTGGTAGCCGGCGCCACGCACCGTCCGGATCGTCTCCGCCCCGAACGGCAGATCGATCTTGCGCCGCAACGCGCTCACGTGGACTTCGACGAGGTTCGCGGTCGCCGACGCGGCGAAATCCCAGAGGTTCTCCAGCAACTCGGCTTTGGTGACCACCTCGCCCTGCCGCTTCATCAGATACGCCAGGAGAGCGAACTCCTTGGTGGTCAACGGGATCTCGGCCGCACCGCGACGGCAAACGCGGCTCGCCTGGTCGAGTTCGAGGTCGCCGAGCCGCAGGGTGCCCGGCCGCGTCGCTCCCCCGCGCCGGATCAGCGCCCGGAGCCGGGAGAGCAGGACGCCGTAGGAAAACGGCTTCGGGAGGAAGTCGTCGGCGCCGGTGTCCAGCGCCTCGATCTCGTCGTCCTCACCGTCCTTCGCGGTCAGCATGAGGATCGGGGTGGTGTCACCCCGTTCGCGCAGTCTCCGGCAAACGCGGTAGCCGTTGAGCCCCGGCAGCATGATGTCGAGGATCATCGCGGAATACGGATGTTCGGCGGCGTACCAAAGCGCGTCGCGGCCGTTGTGCGCGACGTCCACGGCATAGCCCTCGGCATTCAGCCCCGCGCGCAGCGATTCGGCGAGCCTTCGCTCGTCCTCCACGAGCAAGATCCTCATCCGCTCACGATCCCACACGGCCAAGCCGTCTCCGGTCACCGGCCGCCCGCTGTCCGGGTGAAGGCCTCGCCGCCGTCAGGACGAGCCTTCCACCGGGCGGCTCAGTCCTTTGGCCGTATTCTGGGAGCGATCCCATATCTCGGCCCGCGCACCCCTTGTCACGACCCGGCCATCCCTTTACGGTCCTCGATGGGAGCGCTCCCATAAATCGGATTCCGGTCGCAAGGAGGCGACGCATGAGATTCCGCAGAAAGGGTGTTTCGGCACCATTGGCCATCGGCGCGGTACTCGCGATGGTGGCGGTGCCGGTGGTGCTGGGCTCGAGCGCCGAAGCGGCGCCGGGCTGCAAGGTCGACTACACGATCACCAACCAATGGGACACCGGTTTCGGGGCGACCGTCACCGTCACCAACCTCGGCGACCCGATCAGCGGCGGCTGGACGCTGAGCTGGGATTTCCCCGGAAACCAGCAGGTGCGGCAGGGCTGGAACGGCAACTTCGGCCAACAAGGCACGCGAGTGACGGTCCGGGACGCGGGGTGGAACGGTTCGCTCGGCACCGGCGCCACCGTCTCCCCCGGCTTCAACGGCAGCCACTCCGGCACGAACGGGAAACCCGCCGTCTTCACCTTGAACGGCACCACCTGCACCGGTTCCACCGCCCCCACGACCACGACCACGACGACCCCCGGTCCTGGCGGCCCGAAGGCGGACAACCCCTACGCCGGTGCCGGGGTGTACGTGAACCCGGATTGGTCGGCGAAGGCCGCGGCCGAACCGGGCGGCGCCCGGATCGCGAACCAGCCGACCGGCGTCTGGCTCGACCGGATCGCCGCCATCGAGGGCACGAGCACGAGCCGCGGGCTGCGCGCGCATCTCGACGGAGCGCTTCAGCAGGCCGCCGGGAAACCGCTGGTCGTCCAGCTGGTGATCTACAACCTGCCCGGCCGTGACTGCTCCGCGCTCGCGTCCAACGGCGAACTCAAGGCGGACGAACTCCCGCGCTACCAGGCCGAGTACATCGACCCGATCGCCACGATCCTCGCCGATCCGAAGTACGCGGCGTTGCGGGTGGTGACCGTGATCGAGATCGACTCACTGCCGAACCTCGTCACCAATGTGACACCCCGGCCGACGGCCACGCCCCAATGCGACGTCATGAAGGCCAACGGGAACTACGTCTCCGGTGTCGGTTACGCGCTCGCGAAGTTCGGCGCGATCCCCAACGTCTACAACTACATCGACGCCGGGCACCACGGCTGGCTCGGCTGGGACGACAACCTCGGCCCGTCCGCCGCGCTCTTCGCACAGGCCGCGAAGAGTTCCGGCAGCACCTTGGCCAACGTGCACGGCTTCATCGCCAACACCGCGAACTACGGGGCACTCAGGGAGCCGTACTTCACCGTGAACGACAGTGTCGGCGGCACTTCGGTGCGGACGTCGAAGTGGGTGGACTGGAACCGCTACGTCGACGAACTGTCCTACGCGCAGGCGTTCCGGCAGGAGGCGATCCGGGCGGGCTTCCCGGCGGACGTCGGCATGCTCATCGACACCTCCCGCAACGGCTGGGGCGGCACCGCGCGGCCGTCCGGCCCCGGGCCGTCCACCACGGTCGACGCCTACGTGAACGGGAGCAGGACGGATCGCCGCATCCATCTCGGGAACTGGTGCAACCAGGCGGGCGCGGGGCTCGGCGAACGCCCCAAGGCCGCGCCGGAAGCCGGGATCGACGCCTACGTCTGGATCAAGCCGCCGGGTGAATCCGACGGTTCCAGCAAGGAGATCCCGAACACCGAGGGCAAGGGTTTCGACCGGATGTGCGATCCGACGTACACCGGCAACCCGCGAAACCAGTACAACATGTCCGGCGCGCTGCCCGACGCGCCGCTCTCCGGGCACTGGTTCTCCGCGCAGTTCCAGGAACTGCTGAAGAACGCTTACCCGGCTCTGTAGACGGGGTCTCGTGAGTGGTAAGGACGGTTCTAACCGTCCTTACCACTCACGAGGTTTCTCCTTGCGCCGCACCGGTGATGTTGCGGACCATGCCACCGAAGACGACACCGTGGAACGGCGCGATCCCCTTCCAGTACGCGTGCCCGGCCAGCCCGTGCGGCTCGAACACCGCCCGCTGCCGGTAGACGGTCCGACCGTCCTCATCGGACTCGACACCGAGTTCGAGCCAGGCGCGCCCCGGCAGCTTCATCTCGGCCCGGAGCCGCAGCAGGCGCGGCCGGTCGAGGTATTCGACGCGCCACCAGTCCAGCGCCTCGCCGAGGTGCAGCCGCCGCGGATCCCGCCGTCCGCGCCGCAATCCGACGCCGCCGACGAGCCGGTCGGCCCAGCCGCGGACCGACCAGGCCAGGGGGAACGAGTACCACCCGTGCTCCCCGCCGATGGACTCGATGACATCCCACAGCGCCTCCGGCGAGGCGTCGGTCCGCTGCGCCCGATCGTCCTCGTACACCGTTCCGCCCGCCCACTCCGGATCACTCGGCAGCGGGTCCGAAGGTGCCGCGGCACTCGACGCGTCCGACCAGCGGGTCGGCACGTCGGCGTTGCGGATCCGGGTCAGCGCCAGTTCGACGGCGTGCTCGTAGTGCGTCAGCCCGGCATCGGGGTCGGGGATGTGCTCGGCGATCGAGTGGTCGTGACAGACCACCTCGTGCACCAGCGATTCGATCAGCGGTACGGCGATCGACTTCGGCACGGGAGTGACCAGGTTCACCCATTGCGCGGACAACCATGGAGTGAGCACCGGGACCGGTACGACGGCTCGCCTCGGCAGACCGGCGACGACGGCGTACCGGCGCATCATGTCCAAATAGGTCAGCACGTCCGGCCCGCCGATGTCGAAGGCGCCGTTCACCTCGGCCGGGAGATCGGCCGCGTGCACGAGATAGTGCAGCACGTCCCGGATCGCGATCGGCTGGATGCGGTTGCGCACCCAGCGCGGGGTCACCATCGCCGGGAGCCGCTCGGTCAGGTAGCGCAGCATCTCGAAGCTCGCCGAACCCGAGCCGATGATCACCGCGGCCTGCAGGACGATTGCGGGCACTCCGGAATCCAGCAGGACCCGGCCCACTTCGGCGCGCGACGCCAGGTGCGGCGACAGCTCCTCGTCGTCCGGCACGATTCCGCCCAGGTACACCAGCCGACGCGCGCCCGCCGCCTTGGCCGCCTCGGCGACCGTCCGCGCCCCTTCCCGGTCGACGTCGACGAAGTCCTTGCGCGCCAACGAATGCACGAGGTAATAGACGACCTCGCAGTCGCTCAGCGCCGTCTCGATGGAGGCCGGATCGGTGACGTCGCCGCGTGCGACCTCGACGCGGTCACGCCACGGCTCCTCGGCGACCTTCTCCGGCGAGCGCGCCACCACGCGCACCTCGTGACCCGCGTCCAGCAGTTGCGGTACCAGCCGTCCGCCGACATAGCCCGTCGCTCCCAGCACCACACATCGCATGCCCCCGAGTGTTCACGGTGCCAGGCGACCGCGCACTTCGACGGTCGCGGCGATACTGCTCCGGAGGAACCGGGCGACCGTCCGCCGCTCGTCCTCGCCCAAGTCCCGCCACGCTTCGGCGTAGCTCCGCCCGAGCGGCTGGAAGAACTCGGAGCCGATCTCCCGCGCCTTTTCGTGCATCCGCAGTTCGACCTTGCGCCGGTCGGTCGCGCTCCGGTCCCGGAAGAGGTGCCCTGCCCGCTCCAACCGGTCCAGCACCGCCGTCGTCGCCGACGCGCTCAGGTGCAGGGCGCTCGCGAGCCTGCTCGGGCTCATCGGGTCCCCCATGCGGGCGGCGTCCATGATCACGGCGAGCGCGTTGAGGTCGGTCCGGTGCAGGCCGTGTGCCTCGCCGAACATCTCCGCGAACCGGTCCGACTCGACCGTCAGCTGCCGCAGCAGGAGAACGAGCAAGTCGTCCGTGACGGGCTCCGTGTCCTCAGGCATGTCCGGAACCTCCCCTCACGCTGCCCCGCCCGGGCGACCACTCTACTATTTCGATGGTCGAACTATTCACTCGTCGAAGTAGCACTGCCACGGGAGCCATCCGTCCATGATCTCGGAAGTCGAACGCCCCGCCCGCACGCGGTCACGTCTGCGCTGGCTGCTCCCCGCCCTGATCGGGGTCGCGTGGCTCATCTTCGGCGGGTTCAGCGGCCCGTACGCGGGCAAGCTGAGCCAGGTCACCGAGAACGACAGCAGCAGTTTCCTGCCGGCGTCCGCCGAAGCCACCGAGGTCGGCGAACTCCAGAAGCAGTTCTCCAGCGCCGCCGTCATCCCGGCGATCGTCGTCGCCGAACGGCCCTCCGGCCTGACCGAGGGCGACAAGCGGTTCCTCGCCGACCGGACGTCGAATGCCCGGCTCTTCCCGGCCCCGCAGAGCGACGCGGGCGCGCAAGTCGTCGTGCTCCTCGACGCCACGGGTGACCCTGGGGACGGTGTCGAGGCGCTGCGAGAAGCGCTCGCCCGTGATACCCCGGACGGGTTGAAGGTGCTCGTGACCGGCCCGGCCGCACAGGTCGCCGACCTGAAGGAGGCGTTCGGCGGGATCGACGGCCTGCTGCTCCTGGTCGCGGGCGCGGTGGTCGCGGTCATCCTGATCGTCGTCTACCGGAGCCCGCTGCTCCCCCTGCTCGTGCTGCTGTCGGCGGTGTTCGCGCTGGGAACGGCGAGTCTCGCGGTGTACCTGCTCGCGGACCACGACGTCCTGGCGCTGAACGGGCAGAGCCAGGGCATCCTGTTCATCCTCGTCTTCGGCGCCGCCACCGACTACGCGCTCCTGATGGTCTCGCGGTATCGCGAGGAACTCCGGACGACCGACGACGCGCGCCTCGCCCTCCGCACGGCCTGGCGCTCGACCATCGAACCGATCGCGGCGTCGGCCGGGACCGTGATCCTCGGCGTGCTCTGTCTACTGTTCAGCGATCTGAACTCGAACAAGGGACTCGGCCCGGTCGCCGCCATCGGCATCGGCGCCGCCTTCCTCACGACCATCACATTCCTTCCCGCGGTCCTGGCCTTGTGCGGCCGCAACGCTTTCTGGCCTTTCCGCCCAGCGGTGTCGCCGCCTCGCGAGGAGAACGGAGGACTCTGGAGTCGCGTGTCGCGCTGGGTCGCCCGCGCTCCGCGCACGATCTGGATCGTCACCACGGTCGTCCTGCTCGCGGGCGGTGCGTTCCTCCCCCAGCTCAAGGCCTCCGGTACCGCGCAGTCCGACGTCTTCCTCACGCCGGTCGATTCCGTCGCGGGGCAAGAAGTCCTCTCGCGCTACTTCCCCGGCGGCTCCGGTTCGCCCACGGTGATCATCACCCCCGCCGGCCAGGCCCCGGCGGTCACCGCACTGGCGCGTGTCCCCGGTGTTTCGGACGTCCGCCAAACCGGCGAAGCGGGCGGGCTCGCGAAGATCGACGCGGTCCTCGCGGATCCCCCGGACTCCGACGCGGCCGTCGCGACGGTCGAGCGGATCCGCGAAGCCGTGCACACCGTCGACGGCACCAAGGTCGGCGGTCCCACCGCCACCCTGCTCGACACGAGGGAGACCTCCGAGCACGACCGATTGCTGATCATCCCGATCGTGCTGGTCGTGATCTTCCTCGTGCTCGCCCTCCTGCTGCGGTCGCTGCTCGCGCCGCTGCTGCTGATCGGCACGGTGGTGCTGTCCTTCGCCGCGACGATGGGCGTCTCCGCGCTGGTGTTCAACCACGTCTTCGACTTCCCCGGCGCCGACCCGGTCGTCCCGCTGTTCGGCTTCGTCTTCCTTGTCGCACTGGGGATCGACTACAACATCTTCTTGATGACCCGCGTCCGCGAAGAAGCGGGCAGAATCGGCACGCGGGACGGGACGCTGCGCGGTCTCCGCGTCACGGGTGGCGTGATCACCTCGGCGGGAGTCGTACTCGCCGCGACCTTCGCCGCACTGGCCGTCCTGCCGATCCTCTTCCTGGCCCAACTGGCGTTCATCGTCGCTTTCGGCGTCCTGCTCGATACGCTTCTGGTGCGCTCGCTGCTGGTACCGGCACTGGCGGTGGACGTCGGACGGAAGATCTGGTGGCCGTCGAAGCTGGCGAAGACCGGCCGGGAATGAACGTCGCGATCGTCCGTCCGGAACTCACGGCGGCTCCGTCTACGGAATGTGCGAGCCGCCCGTAACCTGGTGACATGAGCGAGGACCAGGACGCCATCGACGAGCGGATCCAGGATGCCGGGGAACGTGGCGACCTGGACGAACTCCGGCGGCTGGCCGACGCCGGCAGCAGTGACGCGGCGGACCAGCTGATCGAAACGGCGACCGAACTCGGCGCGCTCGACGAACTGCGGCGGCTGGCGGAACGCGGCAACCGGGACGCCGCGGAGCAGCTGGCCGAACTCACCGAGGAGTAGCGCCCCGCGTCGCCGGGATCAGCACCGGGAGCGCGGCCCCGTACGACACCGGCGACCGGATACGGGACGCGGAGCCCGAACCTGTGCGCGAGCAGTCCACCGGTCAGCGCGCCGAGCGGCATCAGCCCCAGCCGAGGAGCCGGTACACACTGTTGACACGGCCGAGCAGCGACGCGGGGACGTCTCGCTGCCGGACGCTGACCGTGATGACGTTCCAGATCGTCGTCACGAAACCGCTCACCGCCAGAAGCCCGCCGAGCACCGTGACCCCGAGCGCCGTTTCCCGGCACCTCAAGATCCTGCGGGACAGCGGACTGGTCGCACGCGGACGCTCCGGCCGCAGCGTCCGCCTCCTTTGACGGTCAGAGGTCGATCAGCTCGACGGTCACCTTCGCCGCATCACCCTCCTCGATCCCCTCGGCTTTACGAACGGCTTTCTTCACCGGCAGCACATACGCGCCTCGTTTGGCGTCCGGGAAGATCGACGTCTGCCATTTGCTGCCACCGATACCGGCCTGGACCCGGACCGCGCCGAACCCCCTGCGCGGGCCGCCGGTGATTTCGCGGATCTCCTCGGAGATGTCCTGAGGCAGGCTGACGAACGTCCAGGTCTCCCCGCGGCGGGCGTCCCAGACCCAGAGCTCGGCATCGAACACGACGATCATCGGTGGAGCCTCGCACACAGGTCCGACAGTTTCCGCGTGGTCCAGAAGGGACAGGAGATGTGGTTGCGGTGTCCGACCCGCGGCCTAATCCTGCGAAGGATGCCGCAGTGACCGAGCCGTCGTCGCGCCGAGCACACGCGAAGCCATCCACGCCAGCGCGTCGGCCGTGCGCGCCGGGGTGTCCGACGGCTGCATGATGTGGCTCAGCACGGTCCGGACCACGACGTCGATCGCCACATCGAGCTGTGAAGCGTCCAGCGGTGGGCCGTAGGCGCGGACACGACCGCGCAGCATGACCGTCGCTTCGCTCAGCAGGCTCCCGGCCCGCGACGTCAGCAGCGGCAGTAATTCGGTGTCGGCGCCATGCGTGGCCGAGACGATGGCGCGCAGCAGGAGGTTGTCGTCGGCGAGTTCGAGGACGCCGCGGACGGCGTCGTGGATCGCCTCGACGAGGTCGTCGGGGTGCCGTTCGAAGGCTTCCTGGACCACGGAGAGGAAGCGAGCGAGTTCGTGCGAGATCATCGCTTCGGCCAGCCGGCTCTTCGAACCGAGTTCGTTGTAGACGGTCTGACGACTGACGCCGACGATCTCCGCGAGTTTGCTCATCGTCACCGAGGACCAGCCGGAACGCACGGTCAACTCGATCGCCGCCGAGACGATCGGTTGACGGTACGGACCTCCCGTGACCGGTGCCTCACTCATGATCGTCATTCTAGGCCGCCGTGCCCGCCGCGAACGCCAGCGCCTCGGGCCACGGCGCCCGCCCCGCGATATGGCGTCGGTACTTCATGATCTCGCGCGGCCGGTCGATCGTCAGTGCCCCGACGACCCGGTCCCCGCGCCGGTACAGCGCGGTGAAGCCACCGGCCTCCGGGACGGCGGCCACCACCTCGTCCGCCCGCGGGGTGCCGACGAATTGGATCCGGTGGTCGTACCAGTCCGACCAGAAGTAGGGCACCGGCGCCAGCGCGCGGGCCGACTCCGGAGCGAGCGCGTGCCGAGCGGCCGCGGCACCCTGCTCCGCGGCGTTCGTCCAGTGCTCCAGCCGCATCAGCTCACCGTCGAACAACGGGTTCGAGGCGTGTGCGACGTCTCCGGCGGCGTACACGCCGGGGATCCCGGTCGACAGCGTCGCATCGCACACCACGCCACCGTCGCGCTCGTGCAGCGGGACCCCGCTCCCCACCAGCCAGCCGGTGGCGGGGACGACACCGATGCCGGCGACCACCAGATCCGCGGGCAGCACCTCACCGGTCGAAAGCCGGACGCCGGTCACCGCACCGCCGTCGGATTCCAGGCCGGTGACCGTCGTGGACAACCGCAATTCCGTACCCGCCTCGCGGTGCAGTGAAGCGCACACCGCACCCGCCTCGGCTCCGACCGCGCGGACGAGCGGGACGCCGAGCGTCTCGACGATCGTCGACGCCAGCCCGCGTTTCCGGGCCGCGGCGGCGACCTCCGAGCCGATGAAACCCGCCCCGATCACGACCGTGCGCGCGCCACCGTCGAGGGCGGCGCGGACGGCGAGCGCGTCCTCGGCGGTCCGCAGCGTGTGGACCCCGGCGACCCCGTCGCTTCCGGGGAGCCGTCGCGCGGTGGCTCCGGTCGCGATCACCAGTGCGTCGTAGGGAACCGCCGTCCCGGCGACCGACACCTCGCGAGCGGCGGTGTCGAGCCCGTCCGCCGGCGCGCCGAGCATCAGCTCGACGCCGAACTCGTCACGCAACGCGGTCTCGGTGTGGAAGGGGTCGACTCGCCCTGGGCCGTCCGCGGCCAGGAAGGACTTCGACAACGGGAGCCGGTCGTAGGGCGGGTGGTCCTCCGCGCCGATCAGCACGATCCGTCCCCGGTACCCGTCCCGGCGCGCGGCCTCGACCGCGCGCAGTCCGGCCAGTGACGCTCCCACGACGACCAGTGCCATCGTCAGTCCCGCAACTTCAGGGCGAGGACCGGGCAGGCGTCGACGGCGGCCGTCAGATCCTGGCGGTATTCCTCACCGGGCCGTTCGTCGAGCACGACGACCGTCCCGTCGTCGCCCACCTCGAAGAAGTCGGGTGCCATCGCCTCGCACATGCCCAGCCCGTCGCATTTCGCGCGGTCCGCTTCGATCTTCATCATGCTCCGACCCTTCCCGGTGCCACGAAATCGACCTTCTCCCGCACCCCGCAGTCCGGGCAGCACCACGAATCCGGGATCGCCGACCACGGCGTTCCGGCGGGGAAACCCTCACGCGGGTCGCCGAGTTTCTCGTCGTAGACATAGCCACAGCCCGGGCACATCCCGCCTTCGGTCGCGTCGCCGTGCGTGTCGGCGACGGCCCGGGAGGGCGCGGTGACGCGCGTTCCGTAGCGCGCCAGGATCTTGGCCCGTTTCGACGGCTGGATGTTGGCGCGGGAGATGTCACCGTCGAAATGCGCGAGGACGCGCGGATCCATCACGCGGCGCCACACCGGCGGGAACAGCGCCAGCACGATCATCCCGGCGTAGCCCGTCGGAAGAACCGGCGACTCCGCGAAGTCACGCAGCGTCTGGTAGCGGCGGGTCGGGTTGGCGTGGTGGTCGCTGTGCCTTTGCAGGTGGTAGAGCAGGACGTTGGTGGCGATGTTGTTGGAGTTCCAGCTGTGGCTGGGATCGACCCGTTCGTAGCGGCGCCGGTTCGGCGGGCCGACCTTCTGCCGGCGCATGCCGTAGTGCTCCATGTAGTTCACGACCTCCAGCAGCGAGAAGCCGATCACCGCCTGGATCACCAGATACGGCAGGATCCCCGGCCCCAGCCACACGGTCATCGCCGCCCACAGCACCGCCGACATCAGCCAGGCGTTGAGGACGTCGTTGCCGATCCGGAACGGATGCCGGTCGCGCCGGGCGTACCGCTTGCGCTCGAGCCCCCACGCGGATTTCAGCGAGCCGAACACCGTGCGCGGCCAGAACCGGTAGAAGCTCTCCCCCACGCGGCTGCTGGCCGGATCCTCCGGGGTCGCCACGCGGACGTGGTGACCGCGGTTGTGCTCGATGTAGAAGTGGCCGTAGAAGCTCTGCGCCAGCGCGATCTTCGACAGCCAGCGCTCGTGGCTCTCCTTCTTGTGCCCGAGTTCGTGCGCGGTGTTGATGCCGATACCGCCGATGCAGCCGATCGAGATCGCCAGCCCGACCTTGTCCGCGACGGACAGGTCGCCGCGGGCGATCAGCCAGAACGCGACCACGAAACCCGCGTACTGGATGGGCAGGAAGGCGAAGGTGATCCACCGGTAGTAGCGATCCCTCTCCAGCCGTTCGATCACGTCGTCGGGCGGATTGCCGCGATCCAGCCCGGCCAGCAGGTCGATCAGCGGCACGATCACCAGGATCACGATCGGGCCGATCCAGAACCACACCCCCCATCCGGTGGCCGCGTGCAGCCCGATGGCCAGGAAGGCGAGCGAGGGGACCACCAGGCCGATCAGCCACAGATACCGCTTGCGATCGGTCCATCGTTCGGTCGAGCCCGCCGGGATCGTGCCCGTCATCTCGCTCATCGCACCCTCCTCCGTTGGCTGGGTTTACAAAACAGTAGGTGATGTACACCCAGTTTGACAAGTGGACACCATTTGTAAACCCACTGTTGCTTCATTTCGTGAGAACCTGGCGATATCTTGTATTCGTAAGGAAACTTACTTAACTTATGACGACACGCCGCGACCCACTTCGTCCGCCCCGAAGGAGCGCGAATGCCCCCATCACCTCGCCGGATCCGGCCCGCCGCCATGGCCACCGTCGCCGCCGCCCTGCTGGTCCTGCCTGCCACGACCGCCGCCGCGAGCACGACGGCGAACAGCCCTTGGCCGGGCGGTTCGGCCGTCGCGAACGCCGACGGTTCGAACGTCCTCGGCGGCAACATGAGCGGCCTGTCCTTCGGAAGCCCCGACGTCCTGTGGGCGGTCAAGAACGGTCCCGGCACGCTGTACCGCCTCGTGCGCAACGGCGCGAAGTGGCAGCCGGACACGGCCAGCGGCTGGTCGTCGGGCAAGCCGTTGCGCTACCGCGACGGCAAGGGCGATCCCGACGCCGAAGCCGTCGTGGCCACCCCGGACGGCGTGGTCGCGGCCACCGAACGCGACGGTGACAACAGCAAGACGAGCGCCCTCAAGGTGCTCCGGTACGACGTCTCCGGCTCGGCCAAGACGCTCAGCGCCAAGGCCGAATGGAACCTGACGGCGGATCTGCCGAAGGTTTCGGCCAACGACGGCCTCGAAGCCGTCTCGTGGATCCCGGACAGCGCCCTCACCGCCAAGGGATTCGTGGATCAGCGCACGAAGGCGCCGTACAACCCGAGCAGCTATCCCGGTCATGGCACCGGCCTCTACCTCGTCGGCCTCGAAAGCAACGGGATGATCTACGCCTACGCGCTCGACCAGGCGGGCGGGAAGTACACCCGGGTCGCGAGTTTCGCGAGCGGGCTCGGCTCGATCATGGAACTCGAGTACGAGGCTCCGACCGGCAAGCTGTGGGCGGTCTGCGACGACACCTGTGGCGGCGACTCGACGACGCTGGCCATCGACGCGCAGGGCAAGTTCGCCGTCACGGCCACCTACGACCGCCCGGGCGGAATGCCGGACTACAACAACGAAGGGTTCGCGATTTCGGCCACCTGCGCCTCCGGGAGCAAGCAGGTCGTCTGGGCCGACGACGGCAACGAGGGCGGCCACGCGCTCCGCGCCGGCACCCTGTCCTGCGGCTGAACCGTCACTCCATTCCGGCGCGGATTCGCGCCGGAATGGAGTGCACCGATTCAAGCCTTTCTCCCGCTCTCTTCCTGGACTAGTTTGTCGGCATGAAATTCGCTTCCCTCGCGATTCTTCCGGCCTTGACCATTCCCCTGTTCCTGCCGTCCGCCGCGCTGGCGGACGACGACTGGCAGTCCATCGGCACCGGCATGACCTCCGGCGCCAGCGGCATCGCCGTCCTGGACAGGGACGGCGATCGAATCGACACACTTGTCCTACGGGACAACAAGAAGCCCGGCGAGAACCGCGCCGTCCGGGTCCGCATCGATCACGGCAAGGTGTCCAAGGTGGACTCCATCGACTGGCCCGGCGAGCTCCCGGTCGATCTCGAAGCGGCCGAACCCGTGCCGGGCAAGAACGGCGAATTCGTCGCACTGGCCAGCGACGGCAAAGGCTTTCACTTCACCTTGAAGGACAGGCGCCTGAAAGTACTCGGCACTTTCCAGGTACCGAAGGGCGACCCGGAGGACAATTACGAAGGTTTCGCGCTGAAAAAGGTGTATGACCGATTGTTCGCTGTCTGGGCGGACCGCGGCCAGGACGCCCGCCCTGCCACGCTCTACTCGGCGGAGTTCTCGGTCTCGAAGCTGTCCTTCAAGAAGCCGAAGTCGATCCCGTTCCGCGTCACGTACCCGGCCACCCACGTCCGGCACACCTCGGACGTGGAGATCACCGCGGACGACCGCGTCCTGATCTCGGCCGCCTCGGATCCCGGCGACGAAGGGCCTTTCGATTCGGCCGTGTACGAGGCCGGTGTCCTCCGTTCCGACGGTTCGATCGCCCTCTCCCCTGCCCCGGTGAAGATCGGCGACTTCCCCGGCCACAAGATCGAGGCCATGACCTGCCTGTCGCGCTCGTGCGGCAGCCTGCTCTACGGAACCGACGACGAGGCCGCGGGCGGTAGTCTCCGGATCGCGACCAGGAACCACCCGGAGGACCAGTGATCAGTGAAGACCTGCGCGAGCGCCGCCTCAAGATCATCGAAGAGCACATGGACACGGAGGTGGCCCACGAGTTCGACCGCACGCTGGGCACCTTCAACGGCCATCCGCACTACGAGATCATGGCGACCGGGCAGATCTTCGACGGCGACGAAGAGGTCATGGCGTACTACCGCATGACCCGGACGGCGTTCCCGGACCAGCGGCACGACAACGTCCGGTATCACTTCGCCGACGAGTCGGTCATCGTCGAATTCGACCTGCTCGGCACCAATCTCGGCGAGTTCTACGGCCGTCCGCCCACCGGCAAGGCGTTCCGGGTGCCGATCATCGCGGTGTTCTTCTTCGACGAGGACAGGATCACCAACGAGCGCATCTACTTCGACGCCGCCAGCCTGATCACCCAGGCCGGGCACGCCGAACTGCTGACCCTCCTGGCGTCCGGCGACGTCTGAACCGACGCCGGCCGAGGATTACCCCGGAGAACCCGGGGTACCCGGCCGGCATGGCAGAAGCAGAACAAGCCGACGGCGCACAACGCACCGGACGGCGTCCTCCGCAAGTGGCCGCGCTGGTGGTCGGTGCGGTCTTCCTCGTGGTCGGCGTACTCGGCTTCATCCCGGGCATCACCACCGGCTACGACGAGCTCGAATTCGCCGGACACCATTCCGGCGCCCGCTTGTTCGGGGTCTTCGCCGTGTCGATCCTGCACAACCTGGTGCATCTGCTGTTCGGCGTGGCGGGCGTGCTCGCCGCCCGCAAACGCGCCGCTTCCCGGATCTTCCTGATGGTCGGCGGCGGGATCTATCTGCTTCTGTGGATCATCGGGTTGGCGATCCCCCAGAGCAGCCCGGGGAACTTCCTGCCGTTCAACGTCGCCGACAACTGGCTGCATCTCGGCCTCGGCGTGGGCATGATCGCGCTGGGTGTCTTCACCACCGCGCTCGAACGCAAGGCGGGCGACTACCCGGAACCGGACCTGCAGCACCAATGAAAACGTCCGGGCCCGCCGCGAAAGCGACGGGCCCGGACGTTCGGATCAGTCTCAGACCAGGTCGTACCGGTCGAGGTTCATGACCTTGTCCCACGCGGAGACGAAGTCACGGACGAACTTCTCCTTGGCGTCGTCGCTGGCGTAGACCTCCGCCACCGCGCGAAGCTCGGAGTTGGACCCGAACACGAGGTCGGCGCGGGTACCGGTCCACTTGACCTCGCCGGTCGCGGAATCGCGGCCCTCGAAGGTCTCCGCGTCCTCCGACGTGGCGGTCCACTGGACGCCCATGTCGAGCAGGTTCACGAAGAAGTCGTTGGTCAGCGACCCCGGCTTCTCGGTGAACACGCCGTGCTTGGACTGCTGGGCGTTGGCGCCGAGGACACGCAGACCGCCGACGAGGACGGTCATCTCGGGCGCGCTCAGGTTCAGCAGGTTCGCGCGGTCGAGGAGCAGGTACTCCGTCGGAAGACGGTGACCCTTGCCGCGGTAGTTGCGGAACCCGTCGACGGTCGGCTCCAGCGGGGCGAACGACTCGGCGTCGGTCTGCTCCTCCGTCGCGTCGGTGCGCCCAGGGGTGAACGGCACGGTGACCTCGAAGCCGCCCTCCTTCGCGGCCTGCTCGACGGCGGCGACGCCGCCCAGCACGATCAGGTCGGCGAGCGAGACCTTCTTGCCGCCGGTCTGGGCGCCGTTGAACGCCTCCTGGACCCCTTCGAGGGTCCGTAGCACCTGAGACAACGTCTGCGGGTCGTTGACCTCCCAGTCGCGCTGCGGCTCGAGGCGGATGCGGGCACCGTTCGCGCCACCGCGCTTGTCGCTGCCGCGGAAGGTCGAGGCCGACGCCCACGCGGTGGAGACCAGCTGCGAGACCGAAAGGCCCGACGCGAGCAGCTTCTCCTTGAGGGCGGCGATGTCCGCGTCGTCGATCAGCTCGTGGTCGACGACGGGCACCGGGTCCTGCCAGATCAGCGTTTCCTGCGGCACCAGCGGGCCGAGGTAGCGCTGGATCGGGCCCATGTCACGGTGGGTCAGCTTGAACCAGGCGCGGGCGAAGGCGTCCGCGAACTGGTCCGGGTTCTCGTAGAAGCGGCGCGAGATCTGCTCGTAGACCGGGTCGAAACGCAGCGCCAGGTCGGTGGTGAGCATGCCGGGCGCGCGGTTGAGCTTGCCGTCCTCGGGATCCGGCACGGTGTTCTTCGCCTTGCCGTCCTTCGGGACCCACTGGTGGGCGCCCGCCGGGCTCTTGGTCAGCTCCCAGTCGTATTCGAAGAGGTTGTGGAAGAACCAGTTGCTCCACTGGGTCGGGGTCGGCGTCCAGGTGACCTCCAGACCGCTGGTGATCGCGTCGCGGCCCTTGCCGCTGCCGAAGGTGTTCTTCCAGCCGAGGCCCTGCTCCTCGATCGAGGCGCCTTCGGGCTCGGGGCCGACGTACTTGTCCGGGTCGGCCGCTCCGTGCGTCTTGCCGAAGCTGTGGCCGCCGGCGATCAGCGCGACGGTCTCCTCGTCGTTCATCGCCATCCGGCCGAAGGTCTCGCGGATGTCGCGGGCCGCGGCCAGCGGGTCCGGGTTGCCGTTCGGGCCTTCCGGGTTCACGTAGATGAGACCCATCTGCACGGCGGCCAGCGGGTTCTCCAGCTCACGGTCGCCGGTGTAGCGCTCGTCGCCGAGCCACGTGCGCTCGGGACCCCAGTACACGTCCTCGTCCGGCTCCCAGACGTCCGCGCGGCCACCGGCGAAGCCGAAGGTCTTGAAGCCCATGGTCTCCAGCGCGCGGTTGCCGGTGAAGATCATCAGGTCGGCCCACGAGATCTTGCGGCCGTACTTCTTCTTGACCGGCCAGAGCAGCCGGCGGGCCTTGTCCAGGTTGCCGTTGTCCGGCCAGCTGTTGAGCGGGGCGAACCGCTGCATGCCCGCGCCCGCGCCACCGCGGCCGTCCTCGATGCGGTACGTGCCCGCGCTGTGCCACGCCATGCGGATCATGAAGCCGCCGTAGTGGCCGAAGTCCGCGGGCCACCAGTCCTGCGACGTCGTGAGGACGGCGTCGACGTCCTTGGCGAGCTCGGTGAGGTCGAGGGTCTTGAACTCGGCGGCGTAGTCGAACCCGGCGTCCATCGGGTCGGACGCGGCCGAATGCTTCCGGAGGATCTTCAGGTTGAGCTGGTTCGGCCACCAGTCACGGTTGCCCGCGCCTTCGGTGGGGTGGTTGCGGCGGCCCGACGAGACGGGGCAGCCGCCCGCGCTCTCTTCGTTCATTTCGCCGATGACGGCGTCCGGGCTGTCAGACACGGGAATCCTTCCGGGAATCAGAACTGCAGGGCTCAGGAACGGGGTTCGATGGCACAGTCGGGACACCGGCCCCAGTAGATGACCTCGGCCTCTTCGATCACGAAGCCTTGGTCGTTCGACGCGGTCAAACAGGGTGCGGGACCGACGGCGCAGTCGACGTCGGCGATGGCACCACAGGTTCGGCACACGACGTGGTGGTGGTTGTCCCCGACCCGGGACTCGTACCGTGCCACGGACCCCGACGGCTGGATCCGCCGTACGAGACCCGCGGCGGTCAGTGCCCGCAACACGTCGTAGATGGCCTGGTGAGAGACCTCGCCGAGTTCCGTGCGCACGGCCCCGATGATCGAGTCGGTGTCGGCGTGCGGGTGGTCGCGTACCGCTGTCAGCACGGCCACCCTGGGACGCGTCACGCGCAGGGAAGCCCCGCGCAGCATCCGCTCGAAGTCCTGGGTCGTGGGCACGGCCGCAGTCTGGACCATTTTCTGGAATGAATCAAGTTCTTGCATCCCGGGCGTGTCCCCGCCCACGCCCGGGGGGCAGCCAGCGTCCGTGAAGGCCTCCTGGGAGGGACTCTGAATCCCCCATGGAGGCCTTCACGGACGCGCACGACGAACACGAGAGGGCGGCTGCCATCAGTGACGCGCAGTTTGTGGCTTCCGTTACATATTCTCTTCGAACAGTTTCACTACGCGCCGAACAACGGCGGATAAGCGATGTGAGCGGTTCGCGATCAGCCACGAAAGCGCACCCGGCTTCGGCGTCACTGGTCTGGACCGCAAGCAAACACGAAGGTGCGAAAATCGGACCGAACTTCCGCTTGCGGCAAGGAATCGACCCCCTCGTGGCGTGTTTTTGGGGCAGATCAACCACAAAAGTGGCCTGCTTCGACACCTGGATGAGTGAGGGAGCATGCCGGAGCGTCGTCGGCACGCTCGCGCGCACCACTGGCCCGGAGCACGTAATCCTTTGCCAGAGCCGCAATTCGTCGCATCTCCGCTGCTCCCGGGACCATACGTCTGCACGCCCACGGCAGGCTTCCTCCGTGGTAGCGTCTGCGCCCTGTTCCCACCGTCCGGCTTCACCGATCGTGCACGAACAAGGGAAAACCATGCCCGAAGAAGGCGTCAACACCGTCGTGGCGGTGGATGGTCCCGCTGCGGCGGGCAAGACGACCACCTGCCTGGCACTGGCGAGATCTTTCGACCTGCACTATCTCGAAAGCGGAAGAACTTACCGCATCATTGCTTTCGAGGCGATTCAGCGGAAAATACCCGTCGAAAACACTCGTAAGATCACCGGGCTCTGCGATGAATTGATCACCGAGAGCCGTTCTGCGACCCTGTTGACCTCCGACCGCTACGAGCCGGAGACCCTGCGCGCGACCCCGGTCAACGTCGCCGTCTCGACCGTCGCCAAGATCGCGGAAGTACGCCAGCGGGTCACCAGCCTCATCCGGCTCTGGGCCGGAGCACAGACCCGGTGTGTCATAGAAGGACGCGACATCGGCACCACCATCTTTCCCGCCGCGACCGTGAAGTTCTACTTGACCGCCAGGCCGGAGGTCCGGGCAATGCGCCGAGTACGCCAAGAGCGGGCGGCGTCGTACGAGAACGTTCTCGGCGACGTGATCCGCCGGGACGAGGCCGACATGTCCAGGGCGTCGTCACCCTTGGTCCCCGCCGAGGACGCGATCAGAATCGACACCTCCGAACTCACCTTCGAGCAGGTAGTGAGCCGAATGACGGCGGCGTGTCGCAACAGAGGCTTAGAGATCAACCGTTAGTGCGAGTACGCTTCTGCTTTGTCTGCGACGAAGCTAAGTTGACCACAGGTATGACTTCAAGTGATCGATCAATGACGAGGAGTATTGGTTATGAAGCCGGCGATGGCGAAGGAAACCGAAGCCGAACCGGTGACCGCCGATTGTCTCTTTTGTCAATTCGATGACACATCGGTGAACGACATACTGGTCCAGGGAGATGAGATCTACGTGCGCTGGGACAACTTTCCGGCGGCCAAGGGACATGTCGAGCTCGTCCCGAAACGACACGTGGAGTCCTACTTCGCACTCACGGCGAGCGAGCACGCCGAAGTTCACTCGCTCATCAAGCGAGCGCGCGACGAGATCGAACAGCGGTTCCAGCCCGACGGTTACACCATCGGCGTGAACGAGGGGCAGGCCGCGGGCAGGACCATCGATCACCTGCACATCCACCTGATCCCGCGCTACGAGGGCGATGTGGCAGATCCGCGAGGCGGTGTCCGCCATGTCCTGCCCGGAACCAATCCCGACGAATGGCTCGGCTAGGCCCTCCTAGCTTCCACCACGAACCAGTCGCCCCGCCCACTCGGCGACACCCGCACCGATACGAAGCCTGCCGCGGTCAGCTCGTCCACGACGGCTTCAGGCCTGCGCAACGAGAACCAGCGCGAAGACGGCATGCGGGTGCTCCGCATCCACCCTTCTCCGTCACCTTCCTTGAGGCTGATCGCCGTGGCACCGCCAGGCGTGAGCACTCGATGAATCTCGGAAAACGCTCGGAGGTGCGTCTCTCTCGGCAGATGCAGGACGCTCGCGCAGGCCCACACGCCGTCGAATACACCGTCCGCCAGCGGTAAGGCCAAGAGGTCGCAGAGCACCGCGCCGGCTACCGCGCACCGACATCGCGTGTAACGGAGCAGCTTCTCGCTGAGATCGACGGCGACGACGGTCGCGCCGCGCCCGATCAGATATTCCGCGTCGCGACCCGAACCACAGCCGACGTCCAGCACCGCGGTTCCCGGAAGTGCCTCGAGGAAACGGTCCAGTTCCCGGTCGAGACCCGGAAACAGGTCAAGTGTGCCGGTGCTCCGGACATACGTCGCGGCGCTCTCGTCATAGACCCGCCGGGTCCTCGACACCACCGCACGCACGTGCTCGCCGTTCATGTGCATTCGAAATCCTCACGGCCGATGGCCATGCCCAGATTGGTCATCTCCTCCAGCAGTTCGCGCCGGTCGAGCACCTCGTAGCCCCGGCCGGCGTCCACACTCACGCAGCCGACGAACTTGTTCCGCCCGCTCCTGATCGGCGTGACGAAAAGCGCCGTTCGATGTTTGAGGGCCTGAAACTCCTCCCACTTCAGGTTCATCACCGATTCGGATCCGTGGTGCGCCACGTGGTCGTCGTACTTCACCTGATCGGTGAGGCGCTCCACCAACGGCGCGACATCGAACTTCACCTCGCGATCGTGTTGCCAGCACAATCCCACCGCGCCGATACCCCGCACCGGGGTGAAACTCCGCGTTGCCGGAAAAGATGACATCCGATAGGAGGAAAGTCGCTTCAGTACTCCGTGCACCGGGTGTCGCGGCGTTCGCGTCTTCCGCCATACATGGAGTGCCAGGTCGCCGGTGTCCAGTGGTGGCTCGATCTTCGCGCTGATGTCGAGCAGCCTGCCGAACGTGGACAGGACCCGGCGGCGCATCATGACGTTCCGGTCCACGAAGGCACGCCGTTGCCAGCTCTCGAACGGCGTGAAGGCGCCGAACACACCGGCCATGACGAGAACGACCAGCAACAAGAACGAGCGGCCGTTCAGGAGACCGTCCCAGAACGGCTTCGACGGTACGTTGTACGCCTTGCCCGCCAGGAACAAGGTCGCCGACAGCAGAATCGTCTTGTCCGCAGCCTTGGCCGTCCTCCGGCTCATGCCTTTCCGTCGCCCTGCTGGTGCCGCCACGCCTCACCCGGGAGGTCCGCACGTCGGCCGTTCTCTCCGGCCAAGACCACGTCGGGTTTCTCGGTGACCACCCCGATCCGGTGGAAACTCAGCACTTCGGCGAGGCTGTCCACCCGGCAGGGTGGCACGGTGAAGACGAGTTCGAAATCGACCGAATCGCCCATGACCAGGCTCAACGGCTCGACTCCCACGTGAGCGGCCACCGCGGCCACCGCCTTGAGAACAGGGATCGATCGCTCGTCGACGTCGATGCCGACGCCACTCGACTCGGCGATGCTCAGCAAGGCGGCCTTCAGTCCGTCCGAGGTGTCCAGACAACTCGTGACCACCCTGCTCGCACCGAGCACGAGTCCCTCGTCGACTCTGGCCACCGGTCGCTTCCAACTGGCGAGCAGCGAAGGAAGCAGGCTGTCGATGACAAGATCCGGGACGCCGGAGCGCAGATACGCCATCGCCGCTCCGGCGGGACCGGTCGGTGCCGTGAGACACACGACGTCACCGGGCTTCGCACCGGACCGCAGCAGCGCCCGGCCCGCAGGGCACACCCCCAGAGCCGATGCGGAGAGGATCAGGCGTTCCGCGCCACCGATGTCGCCACCCACGTTGAGGCAGCCGAAGGCGGCACACGCGTCGCGAATGCCCCGCATGACGAGCCCGAACAGCGCATCGTCCATTTCGGCCGGATACCGGACGACGGAAAGCAGCCCGATCGGTTTCGCGCCCATCGCCGCGATGTCACTCAGGTTCGCGGCGACCAGGTAATAGCCGAGGTCGTATTCGTCCAGATGCCCCATCTCGTAGAGCCTGAACTTGGGGCCGCGGACGTAGTCACTGCCCACGACCAGGTCGTGGTCCCCGGCCAGCCGGAAGACCGCGCAGTCGTCCTGGGCGTCGGCTCCCACGGTCAGTTCCACCAGACCGCCATCCGGAGACGAGACCGGAACGAACTCGAATGCTTGGCGGGCGAACAACGGGACGATCGTCCTAGCCAGTCTCGTCGGTTCGTCCGAGAATTTCTCACTCGCCACAGGACAGCTCCATATCGGCGGCCGTACGGTCGCCACTCAGTTTTCCCGGCCAGTGATCCACCATTCGCATGGTCTCGCGGAGATCCCTCTTTCGCATCACCACCGCGTAGTCCCATTCAGGGTCGTCTATCGCCAGCACCGCTCCGGCGATCGAGCGCAGATACTGTCTTTTCTGCTCACCTGTCGGCAGGTACAAACGAACCTTTCCCGGTACACGCGGAGGAAATAGGCCGAAGACGGCCACGGTGAGAGCGCCAGCTCGCCGAGCGAATCCAGATCGCGGTGGACCAGGCCGTCGCCGATCAGGAGGTCGTCCACGGTGTCGCCGTCGACAGGGAGAAAGTGCAGATGCGCGTGCGTGATGCAGGCGTGACTCTCCTGCCCCGCACTCGATCCGTGTTCCAGGATCAGCGGCTCACCGAAGGTGTCCCGGTACAGCGGGATGACGTCGCCGACAAGGCCGGTCACCTCCAGCTCGTGGAGGGAAAGTACCTGAGCGAAGGACAAGTAGTGTTTCGACGGGAGGAGCAGAAGATGACCGAGAACGAGGGGTGACATATCAGCCAGCAGGGTCAAATTTCCTGTCGAGTATATTCGACGGGACGGCGGGTCGCCTTCGTAGAAACGGGCGAAGGAAGTCTCACCTGAACCTGAAAACTCGTCACAGAAGTCCGCATCCGCGCACTGGATGGTTTCGATCATGTCTCCCCCTGCCGCCTCGCCTCGCCATGGTTCGTCGATCAGAGCCCCTGGATTTTTGCGCACGGTCACGGCGAACTTGAACGGTCGATGCGGAGATTAGCTCGAACGTCGTAACCCGCTCATGGATTCGTGACGACGAAATTTTGGACAAAAGCAGGACACATCATGGCCGATACATACCCATCCACCGCACACGTGAAAAGCGTCCGCCACCCAGTGGGTGACGGACGCTTTCCGACTGTCGCTATTCGCTCGAATTCACGGGCGTTTCGGCGAAATCCGCACTTACTGCCCTTCGCGCGCCAGCAGCTCCCGGACCCGCTCCTGCAGCGCTTCCCTCGGGTACGCGTTCACCTGGGCCCCCGCCATCCGTACCGGGTCGCCGAAGAAGAAGTACTCGTACAGCGACTCCCGCCCGGCGAAGCTCGAGACCGACGCGTCGAACGCCAGCTTGAACAGCCGCGCGCGGTCTTTGGCCGGCAGGGTGGCCGACTGGAGGTACGTGTCGAGGTCAGGACGGCCTTCGGCCTCGAAGTCCGCTTCGCCCGGCAGGGCCATGAGCCCGGAGGCGGAGAACTTGCGGATGATCTCGGTCAGCCGCGGTGAGACCTTCGTGGGGTACCAGTTCCGGGCGGCGTTGAGGACTTCCCACTTGGGCAGGAAGACGCCGTCCTCGCTCAGTTTCCCGTCGGCCTCCGCCGCGCGCAGTACGGCCTTCTCGATCTCGACGTAGGAGATCAGCTCGGACAGGTCCTGCTGGATGTGCTGGAAGCCGCCGATGCCGATCGCGGCCGCGATCTCACTGGCGAGGCCGAGGTAGAACTCCGTCTTGGCCAGCGTGCGCGTGACGACCTGATGGGTCATGAGCGCGCCGGCGCCGGTCTCGGAATACCAGGCGTTGCACAGTTCCGGGTGTCCCAGCAGGAAGACGCGCTCGTTCGGGACGAAGACGTCGTCGAACACCACGACCGCGTCCATTTCCTCGAACCGGGAGGCGAGCGGTTCGTCGAAATGCGAGCGCCCGTGGTCGAGTCCGGCACGGCAGAAGTACTTCAGGCCGGGCGCGTCGTTCGGAACGGCGAAAGCGTACGAGTACGGGGCGTCCTCGGGAGTACCGCGCAGGACCGTCGACGGGAACACCAGTAGTTCGTCGGCGATCGGCGCGATGGTGGCGAGCATCCGCGCGCCGCGGACGACGATGCCGTCCTCCCGTTCCTCGACCACCTTCGCCGACAGGTTGCCGCCACCCTGCTGACTGCCCGACACCGAACGGTTGACCTGCGGCGGGATCAGAGTGTGCGTCGCGAGGAGGTCGTTCTCGCGCGCCATCTCGTAGTACTTCTGGATGCGTTCACCGTAGACGGGATCGGCCTGGGAGAAGAACTTCTTCGCGGTCGAGAGCGCGGTGAGCGACGAGTTCATGTAGTCGCCGGTGCGACCGAGGAAACCGTTGGAGTACTGCGCCCACACGGAGAAGGCGGCGCGGCGGCGTTTGAGGTCTTCCTCGTCGCGCGGCACCAGGAACGAAGTTCCGACCCGCTCCCCCGTGGTCGGCGATTCGTAGGTGAGGACGTCACGGTGCGCCGGATCGTGCTGGAGGTCGAACAGCTTCGCGTAGGTCAGCGCGTTGTTGCGGAACGCCGGATGTTCGGCGACCTTCGAGGTCACCTTCTCGCCGTCGACGTACAGTTCCGGCGTCATCGCGTTGAGCTTGTCGAGGTACTGCTGTCCGGTGCGGGCTCCCATGTCGTGCTCCTTCTCGGGGTGGACGTCGTTGTCAGAAAAGGGATTCGTGGCCTTGCGCGGATTCGTGGATGGTCGAGAACTGCCCGTTGACGAAGCCGAGCGCGTCACCGGAGCGGTAGTCGAACTCCCGCACCTCGCCGAGGAACAGGGTGTGGTCACCTCCGTCGTAGGCGGCCCACGGCGTGCAGTCGAACCAGCTGAGGACGCCGCCGAGCCGCGGCGCGTGCCCGCCTTCGACCCACGTCGGCGCGCCTTCGGGAGTCGGGCGGCCGGCGAAGTTCATCGCGAGCGCCTCCTGCTCGGCGCCGAGGACGTTGACCGCGAACGGGCGCCCGGCGAGCAGGTCGTGGCTTTTCACGGTGCGCTGGATCGAGACGAGGACGAGAGGCGGATCCATCGAGACCGCGGTGAAGGAGTTCACCGTCAGGCCATGCCGTTTCGTGGCGGCGTCGAAGGTCACGACGGCCACTCCCGTCGCGAACCGGCCGAGACAGCCGCGGAAGAACTGCGCGGGTGGCCGATACAGGCTCGAACCCGGCGAGAAACTCGTTTCGCGTGACATCGTGACCACCCAGTCGATTCCTGTTCTATAATCGAACAGACAGTTCAACTATCGAAATGGATCGTATACGATGGTTTCGGAGTTCCGCAAGACCGCGAGCACGTCCCAGACGCTCAGCCGCGGCATCCGTGTCCTCGAAG
This sequence comes from Amycolatopsis lurida, assembly GCF_900105055.1. Lineage (NCBI taxonomy): Bacteria > Bacillati > Actinomycetota > Actinomycetes > Pseudonocardiales > Pseudonocardiaceae > Amycolatopsis > Amycolatopsis lurida. Next base: position 10,604 of record NZ_FNTA01000003.1, on the reverse strand, counting down.
TCCTTGCCGACGCCCAAGAACCGCTCAGCGTCGACCGGATCGCCGAACGGCTCGGCGTGCACCGGTCGATCGCGTACCGGCTCATCCGCACCCTCGAAGAGCACGGGCTCCTCACGCGGGAACCCGCGGGGAAATACGAACTGGGCGCGCGGCTTGCCGCGCTGGCGGCGGGGATCAAACACGATCTGCAGGCCGCGGCCCTGCCGGAGCTGACCGCGGTCGCGAACGAACTCGGCATGACGTGTTTCGTGGCGGTGATGGACCGCGAGGAATGCGTGACCCTGGTCAGTGTGGAACCCCGGCACGCCGTCGCGTCCGTCGCGCAGCGCCCGGGGTCCAGGCATCCGTTCACCGCGGGCGCGCCCGGCCGCGCGATTCTTTCCCAGCTACCGGCAGAGGACTGGCCGGAGGATGTCCGGGAAGTCGCCGACCGCGGCTACGCGGACAGCCACGGCGAGGTGATCGAGAACCTCAGTTCGGTGGCCGTGCCACTCCCCCTGCGCGGGCACGCTCCCGCGGCGCTCGCGGTCGTCTACCTGTCCAGCACACGAGCCCCCGCCGAGCTCGCGGAGCGGCTCAAGGCGGCGGCGAAGGCCGTCCGTGACGCTCTCGGCGGGTGAGCGTCACGGACGGCGGGATCACTTCGAGAAGCGCAGCGGACTGACCGCCTGCTCGGCTTCGTGATCCGGCCCGAGCGGGATTCCCGACCGGTCACGCAGCAGCAAGGTGGCGATGAGCCCGACGACGGTCATCCCGGCCAGATAGACGGCCACGGACACCGACGTGCCGGTCGCGTCGACCAATGCGGTGGCGATCGTCGGCGCGAACGCGCCACCGAGGATCGCGCCGAGCGCGTACGAGATCGAAACACCCGAGAACCGGATCGACGCGGGGAACAGCTCCGCGTAGAACGCCGCCTGCTGGCCGTAGGTGAACCCGAGCCCGACACTGAGGATGATCAGGCCCAGCGCCAGCAACACGACGTTCCCGGTGTCCACCAAGGGAAAGAGCAGCGCGACGCCGGCGAGTTGCGCGATCCAGCCGACGACGTAGGTGCGCCGCCTGCCGATCCGGTCGGACACCGCGCCCGCCGCCCACGTCGACAGCAACCAGGTCGCCGCCGAGGCGGTCACAGCCCACAGCACCGGGCCGCGGTCGAGGCCGATCGGGCCCTTCGGGTTGGTCGCGTAGTTCTGGATGTAGCCGCCGGTGGTCATGTAGCCGACGGCGTTGTTGCCCGCGAACACCAGCGCGGCGACGAGAACGAGCACGGCGTGCTTGCGGAACAGCTGGATGATCGGGGTCCTGGTCTGCTCGCGGCGTTCGGCGATCTCCCGGAAGACCGGGCTCTCCTCGACGCGGCGCCGCACGTAGTGGCCGACCAGGATCAGCCCGACGCTGAGCAGGAACGGGATCCGCCAGCCCCAGTCGAGGAACGCCTGCCCCGGGACGAGCAGGTTGGTCAGCGCCAGGACACCGGAGGCCAGCAACAGCCCGAGCGGGACACCGATCTGCGGCGAGGCGCCGAAGAGGCCCCTGCGCTTCGAGGGCGCGTGCTCGACGGCCATCAGGACAGCGCCACCCCATTCACCACCCGCCGAAACGCCCTGCAGGATCCGCAGCAGGATCAGCAGTACCGGCGCGAGGACACCGATCTGGTCGAACGTCGGGAGCACGCCGATCAGCGTGGTCGCGACGCCCATCAGGATCAGGGTGAGCACCAGGACCACCCGGCGGCCGTACTTGTCGCCGAAGTGCCCGGCGAGGAACGCCCCGAGCGGGCGGAACAGGAAGCTCACGCCCACCGTGGCGAAGGAGACGAGCGTGCTGTTGGCACCGAGACCGGAGAAGAACAGCTTGCCGAAGACGAGACCGGCGGCGGACGCGTAAACGAAGAAGTCGTACCACTCGACCGTGGTGCCGACGACGGTCGCGAACGCGACCCGGCGCCGATCGGAAGACGGTGGAGCGGTCCGGCCGGGCGTGCGTTCATCCTGCGCTGGATTCGACACCTTGACTCCTTTGACCTAGGCCTGACGCGAGTGGCGGCCCGCAGGGATCCCCGGGCGAGGCGAAGGCCACTCGGTGACCGCCTTGCCACTGTGGCACAGAATCATATACGTTATTAGATACGAAGCAAGGGTCGAGGATTCAGGGGAACATGGGCACTTACGAGGCACCGTCCGGTCCGACGGCCACCCGGCCGGGCAAGATCATCGCCGTCCACCTCAGCTACGCCTCCCGCGCCGAGCAACGCGGGCGGCGTCCGGTGAACCCGTCGTACTTCTTCAAGCCGTCGAGCTCGATCGGCCAGTCCGGCGGCACGGTCGAACGTCCGGCCGGGACCGAACTGCTGGCCTTTGAAGGCGAGATCGCCCTGGTCATCGGCACCGCGGCCCGGTGGGTGAAACCGGAGCAGGCATGGGAGCACGTCGCCGCGGTCACCGCCGCGAACGACTTCGGCCTCTACGACCTGCGCGCCGCGGACAAGGGCTCCAACGTCCGCTCCAAGGGCGGCGACGGCTACACCCCTCTCGGCCCCGGCCTCATCGACGCGCGCGACATCGATCCCTCGTCGCTGCGCATCCGCACCTGGGTGAACGGCGATCTGGTGCAGGAGGACAGCACGGCCGGACTGCTGTTCCCGTTGCGGCAGTTCGTTTCCGACCTTTCCCAGCACTTCACGCTCGAACCTGGCGACGTCATCCTCACCGGGACCCCCGCCGGCTCGACGGTGGTCTCCCCCGGCGACGTCGTCGTGGTCGAAGTGGACGTTCCCGGCACCTCCGTCAGCAGCGGACGGCTCCACACCACCGTCACCCAGGGGATCCGGTCCTTTTCGGACATCGGCAGCCTGCCCGAGGTCGACGACAAGCAGCGCGCCGAGGCCTGGGGCACGCCCGTCGAACAGGTCGAAGAGAACTCGCCCACGCTCAGCGAGGAATTGCGCGCAAAGCTTCTTCGCGCACCCGTCGCGGGTTTGTCGGCGCAGCTGCGCAAACGCGGGCTGAACAACGTCGCGATCGACGGCGTACGCCCCAATCTGCCCGGCTCGAAGGTCGTCGGCACGGCGAGGACGCTGCGTTTCGTCCCGAACCGCGAAGACCTCTTCAAGTCCCACGGCGGCGGTTACAACGCGCAGAAGCGCCTCTTCGACTCTGTCGGCGCCGGCGAGGTGATCGTCATCGAAGCCCGCGGTGACAAGGGTTCCGGGACGCTCGGGGACATCCTGGCGCTGCGGGCACGCTACCTCGGCGCCGCCGGGGTGATCACCGACGGCGGAGTCCGCGACTTCGAGGCCGTCGCCGCGACCGGCTTGCCGGTGTTCTCGCAGGGCCCGCATCCGGCGGTCCTCGGCCGCAAACACGTGCCGTGGGACACCGACGTCGCGGTCGCCTGCGGCGGGGCCACCGTGCTGCCCGGCGACATCATCGTCGGAGACGACGACGGCGTGGTCGTCATCCCGCCGTCGCTGGCCGAAGAGATCGCCGACGCGGCGCTCGTCCAGGAGGACGAAGACGCTTGGATCGCCGAGCAGGTCGGACAGGGCCGCCCGATCGAGGGGCTCTTCCCGCTGAACCCGTTGTGGCGGGAAAGGTATGAGGCATGGCAGAAGAAGCAGTGAAGACGACCAGCAAATCCGAACTCGCCTACGAGTGGCTGCGTGAGCGGATCGCCCGGCACGAGTACGGGCCTGGCTACCGGCTCGTCCTCGCCGAGATCGCCGGCGCGCTCGACATGAGCGTCGTCCCGGTGCGCGAGGCGATCCGGCGGCTGGAGGCCGAACGGCTGGTCACCTTCGAACGCAACGTCGGCGCGCGCGTGGCGATGGTGGACCAGAACGAGTACGTCCACGCGATGCAGACCCTCGGCGTTGTCGAAGGCGTCGCCACCGCGCTGTCCGCGCCGCAACTGTCCGAAGAGAACATCGCGCGGGCGCGGCGGGTGAACGAGCGCATGATCGCGCTGCTGGACCACTTCGACGCGCACGAGTTCACCGCGCTGAACCAGCAGTTCCACTCGCTGCTCTTCGCATGCTGCCCCAACCCGCAGATCCTCGACCTCGTGCACCAGGGCTGGACCCGGCTGTCCGGGCTGCGCGACTCCACGTTCGCGTTCGTCCCCGACCGCGCGCACCGGTCGGTCGAGGAACACGAAGAGATCCTCCGGCTGATCACCGAGAAGGCCGATCCGCTCGACATCGAATTCGCCGCGCGCAATCACCGCTGGGCCACCATGCAGGCCTTTTTGGACGCTCGAGAGCGCGCGAACCGCTGACTGAGGAGGAATCTTGACCAGCACGACTCCCCGGCCGATCCCGGACGGTGTCCCGGAGCGGATCCGGCACTACATCGGCGGCGAACTCGCCGATTCGGCCGACGGCGCCGTCTTCGACGTGCTCGACCCGGTCACCAACGAGGTCTACGTCCAGGCCGCCGCGGGGAAGAAGGCCGACATCGATCGCGCCGTCGCCGCCGCGCGGAAGGCGTTCACCGAAGGGCCTTGGCCGAAGCTGCTGCCTCGCGAGCGGTCGCGCGTGCTGAACCGCATCGCCGATCTCGTCGAGTCGCGGGACAAGCGGCTGGCCGCGCTGGAGAGCTTCGACTCGGGTCTGCCGATCTCGCAGGCGCTCGGTCAGGCGCGCCGGGCGGCGGAGAACTTCCGGTTCTTCGCCGACCTGATCGTCGCGCAGGCCGACGACACCTACAAGGTGCCCGGCCGTCAGATCAACTACGTCAACCGCAAGCCGATCGGCGTCGCCGGGCTGATCACACCGTGGAACACGCCGTTCATGCTGGAGTCGTGGAAACTCGCGCCCGCGCTCGCGACCGGCAACACCGTCGTGCTCAAGCCCGCCGAGTTCACCCCGCTCTCCGCGTCGCTCTGGGCGGAGATCTTCGAGGAGGCCGGGCTGCCGCCGGGCGTGTTCAACCTCGTCAACGGCTTCGGAGAGGACGCCGGTGACGCGCTGGTGAAGCACCCGGACGTCCCGCTGATCTCGTTCACCGGCGAGAGCCGCACCGGCAGCCTGATCTTCGGCAACGCGGCGCCGTTCCTCAAAGGACTGTCGATGGAACTGGGCGGCAAGTCCCCCGCCATCGTCTTCGCCGACGCCGATCTGGAGACCGCGATCGACGCGACGATCTTCGGGGTGTTCTCCCTCAACGGCGAACGCTGCACCGCGGGCAGCCGCATCCTGGTCGAGCGCGCGATCTACGACGAGTTCGTCGAGCGCTACGCCGCGCAGGCCAAGCGGGTCAAGGTGGGCGACCCGAGCGACCCGGCGACCGAGGTCGGCGCGCTGGTGCACCCCGAGCACTACGACAAGGTCATGAAGTACATCGAGATCGGCAAGACCGAGGGCAGGCTCGTCGCCGGCGGTGGCCGCCCGGACGGCTTCCCGACCGGGAACTACGTGGCGCCGACCGTGTTCGCCGACGTCAAACCGGACGCCCGGATCTTCCAGGAGGAGATCTTCGGCCCGGTCGTCGCGATCACGCCGTTCGACAGCGAAGAAGAGGCGCTGGAGCTCGCGAACAACACTAAGTACGGGCTCGCGGCCTACATCTGGACCAACGATCTCAAGCGGGCGCACAACTTCGCGCAGTCCGTCGAGGCGGGCATGGTGTGGCTCAACTCGAACAACGTCCGCGATCTGCGCACGCCCTTCGGCGGGGTGAAGGCGTCCGGGCTGGGACACGAGGGCGGCTACCGCTCGATCGACTTCTACACCGACCAGCAGGCGGTGCACATCAATCTCGGCGAGGTGCACAACCCCGCCTTCGGCAAGGGCTGACCCCGTTCCCCCGTCCACAAAGGATGACGCAATGAAGCCGATCCCCACTCCGAAATCGCCGCCGCCGGACGTCCTGCGCTGCGCGTACATGGAACTCGTCGTCACCGATCTGGCGCGGTCGCGCGCGTTCTACGCCGACGTTCTCGGACTGACGGTGACTGAGGAGGACGAGACCACGGTCAGCCTCCGCACGATCGACGAGTTCATCCACCACAATCTCGTGCTGCGCCGGGGACCCGTCGCCGCGGTCGCGGCGTTCTCGTACCGGGTGCGGTCGCCGGAGGACCTGGACAAGGCCGTCGCGTTCTACACGGAACTGGGCTGCCGGGTCGAGCGCAACGAGAACGGGTTCACCAACGGTATCGGCGACTCGGTGCGGGTGCAGGACCCCCTCGGCTTCCCGCTCGAGTTCTTCCACGACGTCCAGCACGTCGACAGGCTCAGCTGGCGTTACGACCTGCACGTCCCGGGCGCGCTGGTCCGGCTCGACCACTTCAACCAGGTCACGCCGGACGTCCCGCTCGCGGTGAAGCATATGGAAGACCTCAATTTCCGGGTCACCGAAGACATCCAGGACGATCAGGGCGTCACGTACGCGGCCTGGATGCGCCGCAAGCCGACCGTGCACGACACCGCGATGACCGGCGGTGACGGACCGCGGATGCACCACGTCGCCTTCGCCACGCACGAGAAGCACAACATCCTGTCCATTTGCGACAAACTCGGCTCGCTGCGGATGTCGGACCACATCGAACGCGGCCCCGGCAGGCACGGTGTCTCCAACGCGTTCTACCTGTACCTGCGCGACCCGGACGGGCACCGCGTCGAGATCTACACGCAGGACTACTACACCGGCGACCCCGACAACCCGGTCGTCACCTGGGACGTGCACGACAACCAGCGCCGCGACTGGTGGGGCACGCCGGTGGTCCCGTCCTGGTACACCGACGCCTCTCTCGTGCTCGACCTCGACGGCAAACCGCAGCCGGTGGCCGCGAGGACCGAGGAGAGCGAACTGGAGGTCACCATCGGCGCCGACGGCTTCTCCTACACCCGCAAGGGTGACGACGAAGGCGAGCTGCCGGCCTGGAAACAGGGCGAGTACAAACTCGGCAACCAGCTCTGAGGCGGAGACATGCTCGAACAGGAAACGATCACCGCGATCGCCGACGAACTGGCGGCCGCGGAGGAGGCCCGGGAGACCATCCCGCTGCTGACGGCGCGCTATCCGGACATGACCGTCGAGGACTCGTACGCCGTGCAGAACGAATGGCGGCGCCGGGGTATCGCGGCGGGGCGTCGGCCGGTCGGCCGAAAGATCGGGCTCACGTCGAAGGTCATGCAGGCCGCCACCGGGATCACCGAGCCCGACTACGGCGCCATCTTCGCGGACATGGTGTTCGAGAACGGTTCCGTGATCGAGCACGGCCGGTTCTCGAACGTGCGCATCGAGGTCGAGCTGGCCTTCGTCCTCCGTGATTCCCTCTCGGGGCCGGACGCCACGGTGTTCGACGTATTGCGGGCGACCGAGTACGTCGTGCCCGCGCTGGAGATCCTGTCGTCGCGGATCGAGATGTCGGGCCGGACCATCGTCGACACGATCAGCGACAACGCGGCCATGGGCGGGATGGTGTACGGCGGCAACCCGGTCGCGGTGGACGCCGTCGACCTGCGCTGGGTTTCGGCGTTGTTGTACCGCAACGAGACCATCGAGGAATCCGGCGTCGCCGCCGCGGTGCTGAACCATCCCGCGAACGGCGTCGCCTGGCTGGCGAACAAACTCGCCCAGCACGGTGACCAGCTCGATCCGGGCGACATCGTGCTGGCCGGGTCGTTCACGCGGCCGATGTGGGTGCACCCCGGCGACACCGTGACCGCCGACTACCGGGACCTGGGGGCGATCACATGCCGCTTCGTCTAGACCCGCCGTTCCGGGATCGCTTGGGCGAGCGGCCGCGGATCGGCATGTGGGTCACGTCGGGCAGCCCGGTCGTCGCGGAGATCTGCGCGGGTTCCGGGCTCGACTGGCTGCTCGTCGACACCGAGCACTCCCCCGCCGGGCTCGAGACAGTGCAGTCGTTGCTGCAGACGATCGCCGCGTATCCGATCACGCCGGTGGTGCGTGCGCCGTCCGGCGATGCTGTCGCACTGAAGCAACTGCTCGACCTTGGCGCGCAGAATCTGCTGGTGCCCATGGTCGACAGCGCGGAGGAAGCGGAAGCCGTGGTGCGGGCCGTCCGCTATCCGCCGCGTGGCGTGCGCGGTGTCGGCAGCGCTCTGTCGCGGTCGGCGCGCTGGAACCGGGTCGAGGACTATCTCGCGAAGGCCGAAGAGTTCACCTCGCTGTTCGTCCAGATCGAGTCGACGAAGGGAGTCGCGGCCGCCGCCGAGATCGCCGCTGTCGACGGCGTCGACGGGGTGTTCGTCGGGCCTTCCGATCTGGCCGCCTCGATGGGCCTGCTCGGACAGCAGACGCACCCCGACGTCACCGCGGCCGTCTTGAGCACGTTCGAGGCCGTCCTTGCTGAGGGGAAGCCGGTGGGAGTCAACGCGTTCGACCCCGCACAGGCCCAGCGCTACCTCGACGCCGGCGCTTCGTTCGTGCTGGTCGGCGCCGATGTCTCTCTGCTCGCTCAAGGTTCGGAGGCGCTCGCGCGGCGGCATGAGGCTTAAGGTCTCGACATGCTCCCGTGGCTGCTGGACTCCGACCCCGCCCTGCGCTGGCAGGTGGAACGCGACCTCGCGCACGAACCGCCCGAGGTCTGGGAGGCGACGCGGGCGCGGATCGCGACCGAAGGTTTCGGAGCGCGTCTGCTCGCCCACCAGGACCCGGACGGCCAGTGGGCGGGCGGAGCGTTCTTTCCCGCCGGCTTCACCGGCGCGGAAGGCGAGCAGCCGTGGACGGCGACGACGTGGTCCCTCAACAGCCTGCGTGAGTGGGGCATGGACGCCGCGGCGTTGCACGGGACCGCCGAACTCCTCGCCGAGAACAGCCGGTGGGAGTACGGCGACATGCCGTACTGGGGAGGCGAGGTCGACTGCTGCATCAACGCGTGGACGCTGGCGAACGGCTTGTGGCTCGGCGCCGACGTCGCCCCGCTCGTCTCGTGGTTCTCGGACCATCAGCAGCCCGACGGTGGCTGGAACTGCGAGTGGGTCTCGGGGTCCCAGCGCTCGTCCGTGCACTCGACGCTGAACTCGCTCAAGGGTCTGCTCGCCTTCGAGACCGCGACCGGCGGCACTCCGGCTTCGCGGGCCGCGCGGCACTCAGGTGAAGAGTATCTGCTGGAGCGGGGCCTGTTCCGGCGGCTGTCGACCGGGTCGGAGATCGCGCCGTGGATCACGGTCTTCGCGTATCCGTTCCGCTGGTTCTACGACGTGCTGAACGCGGCCGACTACTTTCGTGAGGCGGCGCTGCACGACGCCGCTGCTCCGGATCCGCGAATGGCCGAAGCCGTCGAACGCATCCGTGCCGCGCGACAGCCGGACGGGACTTGGCTCCAGGCCCACCGGCACGCCGGGAAGGTGTGGTTCGAGGTCGACGTCGAGGCGGGCAAGCCGTCGAAGTGGCTGACGCTGCACGGCACTCGAGTGCTGAACTGGTGGGATTCCGCGACTTGAGTCTGCGGGAATCTTATTCGTGCGCTCGGTCTTTGGGTGAGCAGGAGCGGGCACGTGTTTTGGTGTGCACATGCTCTTGACCGGCCCATTCAACATACAGATCGTCTCATCAGATTGTAAGCAAGTATCACTAGTCGGCCAGGGCGAATCGACTCTGGGCCCATGTTCTGCCCACGGATAGAGGAAGCCCGACGCTACGGGGGGAGGTAGCGTCGAGGGTTTCAAAGTCAACGTACCGAGCCAGCGGTCCATCGGCGCGCTGCGATCACCATTACGCTTCGGGTATGACGGCTGTGCCTCCGAAAGCAACAGCGAATTCCGCAGGGCTCTGAGGAAACAGCCCGTGGATGGCATCCTTCAGCACATCGAGGGATTGCTGGCAGTTCGGCTCGACCGCAAGACCGCGGTGAGGAAGCGCAGGACCGTCGGCGCACGGAGCGACCGAGAGACTTGGGTTCGCGTCCGGCGGGTGCGCCGAGCACGAGGCCGGGCGCGGGTCTGTTCCGTGTCGTCGGTGTTCTCGGGGGCGACGGTGTAGCCGTAGCCGAGCATCAGGTTGGTGACCTCGGCGCCGTCGTCGGCCTGGTCGCCCCTGCCATCGGGCGCACGAAGTGTCAGCATGGCGGATCTCCATGATGGGGGTAGTTAGATACGGGGTGTGAAGTGGGTTGGCGCAACGCCACGGCCGCCCCAACCGCGAGCGTCGCGCCAGATCAGGATTCAGGCTATGCCTGGGGTTGGTTAGGTTTGCATCATGCGAACTGTGGAGGTTCCGGTATGGCTTGCCGTCACCGTGACGCTTGGCGTTGCGCTCATAGGCGCGGGTGGAGCCATCTGCGCACAGCTTGTAGCCGCATGGCGGCAACGAAAGCGTGAGAACGTGAAGTGGCAACGTGACCGAGTGTCGGAGTCGGTCAGGATGACACACGAGCATGCCAGCCAATGGCGTGACGTTAAGATCAAAAGGTACGGATCATTCCTGGTCAAATTGCGCGCAGTTGAATCAATTATTTTTGAAATGCAGAGAACATCCGGGGCCGATTTTGAGCGCTGGTACTCTACACTAAGAGAGCAAATGGAGTCCTTTAGTGAGGATGTTGCAGAGATCGAACTGATCTGCTCTACTCGCGTACGCGAGTTCATGCGCAGTGATGCTAGCCGGCGAAAAATAATTAGCCTCTACATG